>CAZCRD010000091.1:0-57205 GCA_964501025.1 uncultured Candidatus Cloacimonadota bacterium
GGCGTCTGGTTAATGCTTTTGCAGGAATGACGGCGGAGGGAATGTTCTGGATTCCTGATCAGGTCAGGAATGACAGCGGAGGGAATGTTCTGGATTCCTGATCAGGTCAGGAATGACAGCGGGAGGGCGTCTGGTTAATGCTTTTTCAGGAATGACGGCGGAGGGGGTGTGCGTCCGGATACCTACTTTCGCAGAAATGACTGGCTTTTTGATCCGTAAGATCTACCTCTTCCTCAGCTTGCTATCTTCAGGATCACTCAAACGGATATCTCTGCGGGCGTTTTCCCTTAAAATCTTGCAAGGAACTTGCTTGTTTTAGTTTTAGCCTGAGCCTGAAGGAGGGATTGGATTTGGGGCTTTGATCCACGCCCACTGATAGTTCGATAAAATCCCAGATCAAGCTGGGATTGCGCAATCTCAGGCCGATGCCTTGAGAAAAGAAACTACGAGCAGAATCCGGATCTTGAAATCGGTCTCGCATGACGGCGAGATCTACAAACCCGAAAGTGGTGATCTGAAATCCGAACCAGGATACCGGTAAAGCGAGATCCTCTTCCAGGCTCAAAAATGCAAGGTCTGTGCCGACCATATCCCGAGATCCCCGATAAAAGGGATCGGAGGATAAGCTGATGCGTTCGGTCTGCCATCTTTTGTGGCTGCGGATGATCCTCGCCCGGATGAAGCTGCGGCCATTTACTCTCCCGATGCTCCTGGTTTTGGAGATGTACATGGGTTCCAGGGCAAATACGCTTTGCTCTGGATTACCCTCGTCAAAGAAGGTCTCAAGAGCACCCTTCATATAAAAAAACCGATCATCATCCGGAAAGATGGACCATGAGCCCTGGATGCCGACAAAGGGACGGTTTTTGTATTCACCAAAATCATAGGCTCCGTATAGCTCCAGGAGATATCCCTCCGGCAAGTAGTCGTTATCCAAAAAGGAACTTACTCGCGGCATAAAGCGATATGAGGATTGAGTAAGCGCAAGCGCAGCCAGAGCAAAAAGTGACTCCTGCCAGGGCATTCCAGATTCTGGATGCGAAGACGGACGTTTCTGATACCAGGTTTGATCCAGGGATATGGCGGCATAAGCATAGCGGGGGTATTGGAAGCAAGTGAAATTTCGGGCTATCCAGACACCTGCCTCAGTTTTTTGTACCGAGATACTATCCTGAGGCGGGCTAATGCTGGATTGCAAGAAGTCTCCCCCACCTGAATACTGGAACAGAGGATACAGAAATGGGCGCTGAATCTGGACATCAAAGGCTCTCTTACCCGGCAGATCTGTCCACAATGCATCTCCCTGGAAAAATGTCCCCAATATATTAGGATCTGAAAATGAGCTTTGCCAGCCGATGGATCCCTGATTTTGAGGATCTACATACCATGTGTTTACCAGTGAATGTCCGCTGCCCAAAAAGTTTCTATCCGTGATGCGAATATCATACTTGTCTCTGCTTACATATCTCCCACTTACTTGCAAAAAGAATTTATCTCTTACCAGGACGTTGATGGCAATCTCGTCATTACCCAAATCCACAATATTGAACTCCAGCTCAGAATAAAGCGCTTGATCATAGAGAAAGTGCAAATTGCTGATCAGATAAGCAGGCTCGAGACTGTCTCCCACGGCAAAGAACAGCTGCTCACGAATCAATTTTTCCCGGGTCCGGGGATGCAGATAATTCCCCAATCTGACCAGATCTTTATAGAAATGAGGAGCCTTTGCATCTTGAGGCGGCAAAAACACATCTTTGGGGATGATATTGATCCGGGCAATCCTCTTGCCCCGCCAAGCCTCAAAATCTGCATCCAAATCCGGAATTGAGCTATCTACAAGATCTTCACGAAACATCAAAGGGTACATTCTGCTGAGGATTTTGTGTTCCAGCAATGTCCGTTGAATCTCGCTTACCAGATTCTTGTTTTGAGAGTTTTGCAGACTGTCTTCCTGAGCTGCTTCTGCTGCCCCAAGAGAGCCAAAAGACAATCCGATAATGATAAGCAATAAACTCCATCTTGTCAGGTAAGTAAACCTGGTTATTGTTTTTTCTATCATTTCTATAATCCGTTTATACTTTTTAGTAAGGTGGTAAGCGATACCAAAATGAATTCATCGTACTGCTATAGTCTACCGACGTCAAGCGAAAAAGTCGTTGCCACCAAAAAAGTGCCGACCGCTTGCACAGCTTTCGGCACAGTGATGGGAGAAGATCACAAGGCAGGATCAAACCGATGGTATATCAGCGAACTTCACGTCTTTTGATCAGGAAGTAACTTGCTATCAGCATTACCGCGCTCACCCCAAGGCGTCCCAAAGACTCCCCGGAAAGCAACTCAGCATAATTGACGCTCACACCTTGAGCAGACATAGTCTGCTGAATTGCAGATCCCGAAACCTTAATGGAGACTAAAAGATCCAGGTAATATTGCATGGGGCTAAATAGGTTCAGGTTCCAAGTCTTGCCCATGATATAGAGCACCAGCTCCACCACGGCAAACACCAGCACCATGTGTCCAAAGGCGTTTTTGCGAAAGATGCTGGCAAAGAACCACAATAGTGGCGTGAGCGTCAATATGGCATATAGAGTCTCTGGCAAGGCATTTAGCAGTCCGTTCAGACCCTGAGCAAGAGAATTGAATCCCAAAATGCCAAATACTCCACTCATTACCAAAGAGTTTATCAAAGCCAATATGATGTATAAGATAAAGCCACCCAGCATTACAAATACCGCTTTGGCGCAGAGCATCTTGATCAAGCTCACAGGTTGGGATAGATGAAAGATCTCGCAGTTTTTGACCCGATCTTGATTGAGGGTGGCATCCGCCAATTGCATCGACGTAAGGACCACCAGCCAACCCAAAAGCACAGAGGCAATGAAATGCACGTAGAAAATTACGGGATTAACTGTGGCAAGATCGGTAGATGCATTGATCACGGTGGGAGCATCGTATCTTATCGTGCCGTAGATGAATACAACCAGGCTGAGAACATACAGAGCTGCCAAAGCCCAGAGCGGGATCAGCATCTGTTTGAAGTGAGTGTGCCATTCTTTTATGATCAATGCCTTAAACTGCTTCATCGGTTCCTCCTACTACTTCCATAAAGATATCTGATAGCGAGGGACGATTGTATCTGGCGCCTTCGAGCTCAAGCTCTGCAGGCATCACGGCGCTGACAAAGCCCAGATTGCGATTCACTACTTTGGGCTGGTATGCCCTCAATTCAGCTTCTCGATCCTGAGGAAGAGTCACTACCCGAAATCTGGATTTCAGGCTTTCCACTTCTTCATTGAGCACCATCTTTCCTTCATCGATGAAGATGATCTCCTGCAAGATGTCTTCGATCTCTTCTACCTGATGGGTGGATATAAAGATGGTACGTTGTTCGTCAAAAAACTCGCCCAGAATGGTATTAAAAAACTCTTTCCGAAAGGCGATATCCAAACCTAAAGTGGGCTCATCCAATAGCAGATAGCGTACATCCAGAGACAGGGTAAGCAAAAGGTATAGCTTGGTCTTCATGCCTTTGGAGAGCTTGCCTACTTTTTTATTGAGCGGTAAGCTGCTGCGAGCAAATAGCCGCTCACTCCGCTCACGATTGAATCTGGGATGGATACTGCTCACGTAGGCGATGGTCTGCTTTACCGTGAGGCGATCATCCAATCCGCTCACATCGGGAATAAACGCTACCTGATCAAAGACACTGTGATCACGGTGGGCGAGATGAAAACCATCCAGACTTACAGTTCCTTGATGATTCAAAAAACCCAGCATACAGCGCATGAGAGTAGATTTACCAGCTCCGTTTTTGCCCAAAAGTCCCACAATCTTACCCCAGGGCAAGGTAAAAGAGACATCGTCCAAAGCTTGGAACTTTCCGAACTTTTTGCTGAGATGACTGATCTGATATGGGATGGGGTTGTTTTCAAAGGTTCTTTCATATACTGTCATTTCTCTTCTCCATAAATACTGTTGATTTGGTTAATTATCTGGGTTTTGGGAATCTCATAACTCCTGGCCAATCTCAGAGATGGCTCCAGAGTCTCTTGCACAAATGAACCGCGACGGGCACTAATGATCTTTTCTCGGGCACCAGGTGCTACAAAGACCCCAATCCCGCGTTTTTGATAGAGGATTCCTTCGTCCACCAAAATGTTGATGGCATTACCAGCTGTAATGGGATTGATCCGGTATTCAGCCGCCAGCTCACGGAGCGATTTTACCCGATCCTCTTCCTTGAGAGCTCTGGCAAGTACCTGTTCCTCGATCTGCTGCTTGAGTTGCAGATAGATCGGAATATCATCTTTAAATACTTTCATCGCATCCTCTTCTTGTTTATTTCACCTGCAGGCGTCATGGTGATGTAGTCAACTATTACAGTACCGCTCTTGGTGTCAAGCCTTTTTTTTACTTTTGCCGATTTCTACAGGGATTTTGCTTGACAGCTCAGCTAATCTTCGGACATTAGAGATAAGAATGCATTTGAGGAGAAGAAACGATGAAACGTAGATTGGTGTACTTAGTTCTCTTATTATTGCCTGTGTTGCTTTGTGCTCAATACATGCCTTTTGATGTGAAAACCAGCAGCAAATACAGCATATCGAGCATGGTGGGCAGGGTCAAGATTGACTCTTTGAAATACTATCAGATACGACTGATCCAGGAATTTAGCTACAAGAAATTTGGCCTGGGCGTGGATTTGGATTATCTCTTTGATAAGAATTACCATCTCAAAGAAAGCGATTGGGATCACATTGAAGACATCTTGGGCAAGATCTATTACTTTCGCTATGCCAGGGTCGGAGATCCATTTTACTTTCACTTTGGGGGCTTCCCCGCATATTCCATGGGCAATGGCTTGGTGATGCAAAACTACTGCAACATGCATTTCTATCCGGATCTCAGGCACAATGGGCTTTTGCTGGGAGGGAGCATCAATACTACGCTCAAGCCCAGCTTTGAACTTTTTAGCTCCGACATTCAAAGGAACAAGATTCTGGCCTTTTCTACGCACTTGCAGCCACTGCCTGATTCTACTTTGAAATATGTAGATCAAGGCATCCTGGGGCTTTCTTTCTTTACTGACCGGGATCAGTATAGCAATCTCGATTATGTCTTAGCCGATAGCCTTTACACTGAACTGCAACCTGGACATAGTGATGAAGTCATCATCCTGGGAGTGGATTATACGCAGCCTATTTTACAAAACGACAAAGCAGAATATGGCGTGTATGCTGATATGGCTCACATCGTAAAAAATGGAACTGGCTTTATCCTGCCGGGTATTTATGCAGATTTTGATGTGGTAAAGGTGAATCTGGAGTATCGCATGCATGGGGATAACTTCACTCAGTCCTTTTTTGATCATCTTTATGAAGAAGAGCGTGCTGTAATGGATACTCTGGCCGATGGAACCCCGTACATAATCTCAAAACAAAAATCCTTACAAGACATGGAAGCCTCGTTTGGCTTTTATGGAAAGATTCAAGCCACCATTGCCCAACGCATCAAAACCATGCTGGCCTGGCAAAACATGTATGGAAATGAGATGAAAAATGGCAAATCACTATGGTTTAGCATCAAGGTAGATACCAGTTACAAGCGGCTTGAGAGAGTGGCTCTATCCTATAGCAAAACCAAAGTGGAAGAGCTCCGTCTGGGCAAAGTAGCTGTTCCCAGAGCCAAGCTCTCGACCAGCATTACGATGAGTCTGAGTGAAAAGCGCCGCTGGTTTTTTATCGCCAAGTATTCAGAAAAATACAAGGACAAAGATGGTGACATCAAATGGTGGAAAGATACAGACCGCTCTTTTGCCCTGGGCGTCAAATACGTGTATTAAGGCTATCTTGTTCATCGGTGAAAAAGATCACTTCAAACTGGTAAAGAACCTATCTATCAAATGGAATAGACTTTGTCCGAATTACAAACCCCAGAAGCGCAGTGATTTTTGCAGCATGATCTCATGTGAAAATCGGGTATCTTCCGGAGCGTAGTTCAGGGTATAGCCCAAGCGATACTGTTTGGGCAAGATCAAGCGCAGTGAGGCATCATGCGATACCAGGATCTTGGTCTTGGTCTGAAGGTCGGTAGCTTCCTGCAGGGTCAAATCGTAATCCACAAACATGCGATATCCGATGTATTTACTCATGGATAGCGAGAGGTTGTTCAGCAGTATTGAAGATGAAAACTGAGTAATATCAGATGAAAAGTTTGACATATCAGCCAGATCTGCCAATTGAGAGGGATCGGATGAATACTCAGTAAAGAGATTTTGGATAAAACCGGCATTGATGGAAAAGCTGTCCAGCCGCAGCGTACGCCTCACCCAGTTTTCGGCAGGATAGAAAAATGGCGTAAGCACAGTGGAATTGAGATTACCACCGATGAGACCCAAAGCTTCGTCTTGAAAAAGGTTCTGCTTTTGATCATTAGGGATATCGTCCATGCTTTGGTTGTATCTCAAGCGCGACAAGACTTGGGATATATTCTGATCTGAGGGATTATCGCTGGCCAGATTGATCTGCAGGCGATCAAATATGCTCTTTTCAAAATCTGGACTGGAGCTTACAGATAGGGTGATGGTGCTGCCATCCGGTGTTCGCTTGTAAAAAGTACCACTGACGTTCAAGATGTTCTGCTGATCGATCATATTGACCGCGATATTATCTACTTGGAATACCGTACCAAAGAAGTCCATTGAGCCTCGTTCGGAATTGATATTGGCCTCTTCCACGATAAAGCGATTGCCATCATAGACCAGATGCAAATATCCTCCCGGGACGAGATAGAAATTTGTAGGATAGGTCACATAACGAACATTCTCGCCGATTGCCACGATCAGATTGAGATGAAAAGGTAATGGCACGGGATCACTATCCGGTTTTTTGCCGGTGCTGCGGACAGACATGATGAGATTGAGCAGATTATCAGCTCCGGGGGGAAAGAGAATATCCAGATTGGAAGCGATGACATAAGCATCGATCTTCATATCATCGAAAGGACCGCGAATGGTGGCATAGCGGCTATCTTGCCCTCGCAGAGCGATGTTTGACAAAGATTTTGGGGGAGATATCATAGGAATGGTGGCTTGCAAACCAGGTTCCTGGATCATGAGCCGGAGATAACCAAGATCGATAAAGGAGAGCATAAAATGCTCTGAGGGGTCTGGATCGAAGATGTTGTTCATATAAAAGCTGCCATTCCCCATTTGGAACTGAGCATTTTGAATCACAAAGCGATTGTCTTCAAAAAAGCCTTTGATCTGGATGTTTCGCATGGGTTCTACCTGATCCTGCAGGTGAATGTATCCATCATGGATATCAAGCTCCCCTGTCTGCACCATAAACTGATCTTCCGAAGTACCTACTTTTAGGGTAAGATTGGATGTACCGTGAGATTCATGGATGTAATCTGTAAGGTTCTTGAGCCAGGGAAAGAGTTCACCAGAAACAGAAACATCCAGAGCTTTGTCTCCCACATAAAAGAGGTTTTGGATAGCATTGTAATCCAATGCGCCTTGCGCATGAGCTTCAAAGAGATCTTTGGATACCACGTATAAGGTATCCACTACCAAAGCCTGACTCTGTTGCTCCGCTTTAACAATGGCGAGATCAATGTCAAAATCTCCAAACCTGAGATTCTTGGCTATCAGGTCAGTGGAAAACTCCATCTCCCGATCCTCGTGGCTGGCATTTTTTAGTAAGAGCTCTACCATGCCACTAAAGTTGCCCCGTCCCGGAGGCTGGATCAGGAGATCTTGCATCTTCAGATCCTGCATCATGGCTTGTAGCTTGAGATCGATCTCTGGCAGCAAGCTGCTTTCTCCATCCAGGCTAAGCAGGAGCTTGTTTCCGGAATCTACATTACCAGAGATCTGAAGAGCTTCTGGTATACCGGCCAAGTTGAGATTGATATCAATAGGGATAATGCTGAGTAAATCTAATGCGTTGAGATTCAACTGCGCAGCCAGCTGCCTGTCTTTATCACGATTGTATTTGGCAAAGAGATTGAGATTCTGAAAATCCGGAATCATCAGCTCAAGATCGGGATGATAGCCAATCAGGCGCTTCCGATCCAGGTTGCACAAAGCCAGATCTATGTCCAGATCCTGCCAGTCTGCCAGATTCACCCGCCCGGACAGATTCAAAAAGTCTTCCAGCTTGAGTTGCCAGATTTTTAGCTGTTGATTCGCGTAATCCAGGTTGAGATCAAGATTCAAGGGCTGCCCATTCAGCTCTCCCTTTGCCGTTTTGAGAGCAGCTGATACTTGCATGGATTTGAGATCTACAGAGCCTAAAAGGTCAAGATCAGCATAGTAATCATATTCTCCTCTAAGTTCCGTGTCAAGCTTGCTTTTCAGCCAGATTTTGTCATTGTGCATAATGGCGCTCAGTGAGCCAGAAACAAGCGGAGATAAGGTGTTGATCACATCTTGAGAATACAGACGGTCAATCTCAAGCTGGCCAAAATCTGCATCTAAGGTGATATGGCGATCCAGAATATCTCCCACAGCAGAGATTGCAAAGCCATTGCTACTCTCGATCATGGTATCAAACAAAAGTGATTCATCTGTAGGAACTACTTTGACATAGCCACTTACATCTTCCAGATTGAGGTCATTGTAGTTTACATCAATCCCGCTAAGAAAAGCAGTTAGCATGGGATATGGCTTGAGCAAAATACCTTCTACACTTAGTTTTCCGGAGGCAATCAGGGGCTGATCCTCCAGAGCTACGGGTGCAGTGAGCAGTTCAGCCCCAAACTCCATAGTTTTTGGTTTGAAAAAGCCTTTCAAATCAAGATCCTGGTTTTCCCATCGTCCTTGGGGGATGGAAATGGTAGCGGTTTCGTCTTGATATTCTGCATTTACGAGAATATCATCAATCGCCCAATTTTGATAGGCAAGGCGCGCCGCACTTGCATCGAGTTTAACCCGGGGATCTTTAAGATTACCGGTAGCATTTAGCTGCGCATAGATCCTGCCGCTGAGAGCTGGCATGATATCGCGTAGATTTAGGTTCATAGCTAGCTTTGAGCCATCAAAGCTCATTTCCTCAGCAAAGTCCTGAATCCTGAGCTCAGCCTCCAACAAGCTGGTGGCAATTCTGCCATCATCAATGCGGAGTTCTGCGTCTTTCCCATCAGTTTCCATGCTGATGTATGACAGATCCACCGGATATTTGTCCATCACAAAAGCTGAAGTATCCCAAAACATAGCTTTGCCAGAATAGCTGGCAGCAGATGAATCTGCGGGTTCTGAGTAAGATGCACTAAGATAGACCTCCGTACGAAAACCACCAAGATCCGGATGGGCTATATATAGCGGACGGAAATCTACGATTTCAGCTTTGGCAAGATCGATGCGGCCTTTATCAACAATGCCGTTAAAGGATATTTCACCACCCAGTGAGGTTTCAGTATTCAAAGTGATTTGGGTTTGGGCATCATTGTGCACCCTCAGCTCCACATCATGCAAGCTTTCTTCGATCTCAAGATATCCATCCTGCATCATCTTGATGGGAAATTTGAGATAAGCGCTTACTTCCCCCCCCTCCAGGGTGAGCTCGGAAAAGTAAGAACTGAGATCGGGGATTTCAAAGGGCTGCTTAGGTTTCTGCTCCTGCTTGGGAACATGTACATAGTGAATCTGAACGATGGGATCGATAATCTCGATACTGGATATCACTTGATCTATTTTGAAGCCGGAGAGGATCAGCTGGTAAAGGCTATAGCGAATTCTGATACTCTTGGCCTCTAAAGCAAAAAGGCTATCGCGGGTAGCAAAATTGATTTCCTGAGCCAGGATCTGCCGGTCGCTGATGTTGAGATCACCCAAACTAAAATCAGCGTTAGCCAGATCCCCCACCTTTGCGGTGATCCATTTGCGAACGTAGTCTCTACCTCCCCAAGGATACCAGATACTAAAGAATAGTACGTTGATCACCAGGAGGATGACTATCAGGCTGAGAAACTTTCGGGGGCGACGCATAGCTGATCAATCCTTATCGCGGAATCAAGACTCCATTGGATAATTCAAAGACTTTATCTGCCGCTTGGGCCGCTTCGACATCGTGGGTAACGATCACAAATGCCTGATTGATCTCTTTGTTTAGTGAGGCAATCATAGCCCACACTTCTTTGCTATGGATCGGATCTAGATTCCCTGTAGGCTCATCTGCCAAAACAAGCTGAGGTTTATTTGCCAAAGCCCGGGCCAGGCTCACCCGTTGCTGCTCTCCTCCGGAGAGTTGATTGGGATAACGATTCAGCCGCTCTGACAAACCCAGCAATTTCAGCAATTCAATGGCTCTGGCTTTTGCCTGGGACAGATTTGTCCCTGCTATCAGCAGAGGCAAAGCTACATTCTCGGTAGCGGTAAGATCATCTACCAGATAGTGAAACTGGAATACAAAGCCCAGATCCCGATTACGAATCCCGGGAGCTTCTTTACTCAGGGCGGTTACAGCTCTATCCCCCAAAAACAACTCCCCGGCATCAGGTGCATCCAATAACCCCATGATGTGCAGTAGAGTGCTTTTGCCGCATCCGGATTTCCCAGTGATACAGATCAGATCCCCAATCTCAACCTCCAAAGAGGCGTCGGTGAGAACTTCGATGATTTGGTCACTATCGATGTATGTCTTTTTCAAATGGCGAGCGCTGAGTATCATGATCCTCCCTTAGTGCCTGTGTCTCAATATGTCAATGATCTGCATACGTTCAATCTGTTTCAGCGGGATCAGGATACACAGGAAGATCAGGATACTGGCCACAACAAATACCACCAAAACATTGCTGAGGGTAATCTCTGCTCCAAGGGTATCGATGAAATACACTTCGCCCTTGAGGCGATAGAAGCTCTGTTTTTCCACAACCCAGGAAAGCAGAGCACCAAAGAACTGACCCAGGATAACTGCCAGAATGGCGATCACACCCACCCGATAAGCAAAGAGCCGCTTGATGGAGCGAGCACCTGCTCCCAGGGTTTTGAGCACAGCAATCTCGGTATTCCTATCGATAATGATGGTACTCACAGCAGATATCACGTTGATTCCAGCTATCAAGACCAAAAAGCTAAACACGATAAAGATCAGCCACTTTTCCATTGTCACCAGCCGGAGCAGACTCTCAGCATATAGATTCCAGGGAATACTGATCAGATCAGGTCCCAAAGAATCCATATATTCTCTGCTCAATATTCCAGCCTGGTCGGCATCCTGAAGCCTCACTTCGATCTTTGAATATCCTTTGGGGATCAGTAGCAAGGCTCTGGCATCAGCAAGGGTAGAGATTACCAGATTGCGGTCACTTTCATAGTATCCCGACCGGTAGATAGCAGATATTGTGTATTGAGCTTGGGAAGTATGAATTCCCAAGGGAGTAATGCGATCAAGCCGGGGATAATTCAGCTGGATCTCATCTCCAATTCCCAAACCCAATTCTTCAGCCAGATAATGGCCAACGATCACCTCACCTTCATCAAGCTCAGAACCGCCCTCACTGATGTATGCAGAATAGGGAGCATCGGAGTCATTATCAAAGGCACGAAGGTTGATGGCCCGGATCCTGTCTCCGCTTTGCGCCATTAGTGAGGATTCCAGACTGGGAATGGCAGATCTCACCTCTGCTCGCTGCGCAAGCAAGCTCAAAGTTTCGGATATTCTGGACTCAGAGATCAGCTCATCATGCGAAGATTGGATCCCGATATGAGCAAAACTATTTAGCAGCAAGCTTTTTAAGTTTGACTCATAGCCCTGAAAGAGGTTCAGTCCGGCGGACAGAATCCCGACAGAAAGTATGATTCCCAGCACCATGAACACAAAACTAAAGCGAAACAGATTCCGCTTTGGTGTTTTTAAGTATCGTTTGAGAAAGAAGCTTTCCAGCTTATCCATCTCTATCTCTGGGCTGAGTATTAAGTGTCCGCTCTATAGATAGAGGAAGCCTCTGTGAGGGGCTGATGCGATTGATGATAAGCTCCGAGATCAAGCCCAGTGATATAAACTGCAAACCTCCTAAGATCAAAAGCATACCCAAGAATAGCAGGGGTCGATTGGACAAAGGCACAGCATAGAAGATTTTGAGGATGGCCAGATAGATGGTGATGATGCTTCCCAACAATGTAGATGCAAGCCCGATCCGGCCAAAAAGATAAAGCGGACTTTTGACATATTGGGTGACCATCTTCACGGTAAGAAGATCAAAAAAACCCCTGAGGTATCGCTCGAGACCATATTTGCTCTTACCAAACTGTCGGGCTCTGTGTTGCACTGGAATCTCCCCCACTTTGAAACCCAAAGAGTGCGCCAGAGCCGGAATGTAGCGATGCATTTCTCCATAGAGGGAAAGCTCTTTTACGAGCTGCTTTCGATAGGCTTTGAAACCACAATTGTAATCTCTAAGTTTGAGCTTAAAAGTATGGGCAGTTACACTGTTAAACAGCTTGGACGGCAAGCGCTTGTGCCAGGGATCACGACGCTTTTGCTTCCATCCGGAGACCATATCGTAGCCTTCATCAAGTTTTGCCAAAAATGCTGGTATCTCGATGGGATTATCCTGCAAATCTGCATCCATGGTAAAGATCACTTCTCCTTGCGCCAGTTCAAAGCCCTTTTGCAAAGCAGCGGCTTTGCCAAAGTTACAGCGAAACTTGATTACTCTTACTTGCATATCTTGCCTGGCGAGATCTTCCATCACGGCAAAACTGCCATCGGTCGAGCCATCATCGATGAAGATGATCTCATAGCTATTTTCACCGGTGTTTTGCACAATCTCCTGATAAAGCTGAGAGAGTGATTGTTCCTCATTAAGCACAGGGACAACAAATGATAATAGCATTACAAAAGCTCCCTTTAGATAAAGACGCTTACCATGGTCATTACCAGGCCAGCTGTAAGCGGAATCTTGATGTTGTCGTCCAGCGGGATATTGCCCAGTTCAGCAACAGTGGCAGCCAAAGCACCAATACTGGCCAACCAGGGGCTTTTTAACCACCACAAACCAAACAGCAGACAAGAAACAAAACAAGCCAGGCTGCCTTCCAGACTTTTATTGTTGCGAATAAACTTACGTTTACCGAAGTTGATTCCAATCAAAGCAGCGAATGTATCCCCTATGCTGAGAAAAGCAATTGCTGCGGCAGCTATTTTGGGTTCAAAGAAAGCCACACACAGCAAACTGGCAAAGAGCAGATAAGTCGCTCCGGTAAAGTCCTTCAATTCATGACGCCTGAGGATAGTACCAAAAATGCGGTGAAAGGTCCTGCGGAAGCTACGTTGCCAAAAACGGTTGAACTCAATCACCAGGCTGATGATCAGAGCGCACAATATCAGCGTAAAGCCCAGCCGCCGATTGTATTGTAACAAGTAGCGATAGCCCAGAGGGATCACCAGAGAGCTGAGATGAATGGATTTTCTTAAGGTTTCGCTGAGCCTTCCCATAACACGCGTGTCATTCAAGGATTTTAACAATCCGGATCTGATTTGGAGATCTCCAGATGGCAATACAATCACATTCCGCATCCCGGGAAAGATGCAAACTGCTGTTATCCAGATTCCAGGTTCCACTGAGTTCGGTAGTCTTCAGATTTCTTATCTTCAGCATGGGTTCAGGGTTCTTTTGTCCCCATGGCAGCAGTAATTCCAAAGACTTCCAGGTTTCCAGATTCATCTCATCAAGGGTGCATTCGGTATCATAGTGGAACTGGGTATCTTCATCAGAAGCATTGAAATTCTGGATAAGATACTCGTTAAAACACTCCAGGAATACATCATAAGAATCAGGTTTCATGGTAAAACCAGCGGCCTTGGCATGACCGCCAAATTGAACAAGATGTTCCTGACATGCCATAAAAGCATCTACCATATTGAATCCATCTGTACAGCGCCCCTCGCAAACGGTATGACCATTGTGATGCTTGAGCATGATGGTCGGTATTCCCAAGCGATTGACGATATAGGTGGAAGCTGTGCCCAAAAGAGGGTAGGGAATCACGCCATCTTCATCATAATAGACAAAGAAATTACCCACAAAATCCAATGTGAGGGTATCCAAAAAACTAAATACACGGTTTAGCTCACTTTCCCAGAGGTTCTTTTGCTCTTCCAATCTTTCAAACAGTTTTGCTTTGGCGTCTGAAAGCTGAATGATGAATCTCAGGGCGGTGTGTTGGCCTCCTTCTTCTCTGCCATTGGCTATCATGCGAGCGGTATAAGCTATGAAATGAAACACATCAGTAGGGCTGCTTACCCTGCTGTAATTACGCAGTAAAAACTGCACCGTTTGATCCTGGACAGCCTGGAAGTTGTTGAGAACGTATCTCACAATCACGCGATTGAGCCCGATCATCGGAACTTTGTCGGCGATAGAGCCTACTGCAGCCCAAAAGTAGCTTGCCGGATCTATGGGATGCTCCCACTGTTTGGCCAGATAGCGGATCAGCATCAGTGCAACACCGACTCCGGCCAGGGGCTTGAACGGGTATTCGCAATAGGGTAACTGGGGATTCAGCAGTGCGTAAGCATTGGGGAGTTTATCTGGTTGGATCAGATGATGATCCGTGATGATGACGTCGCAGCCCAGCTCATTGAGTTTCTGGACTCCTTCGATAGCCGATATTCCATTATCCACGGTGATTACAAGCTTGAAGCCCCCTGCTTTCACATGGTCAATGAAGTTTTGCTGGATCCCATGGGATTCGATGTTGCGATTTGGGATGTAATAGCTATGCTTTTGAAAACCGATGCTATTCAAGAAGTTGTACAGGATGTATGTGCTGGTAACCCCGTCCGGGTCATCATGACCGAAGATGATCACTGGCTCATTGTCATACACGGCCTTGCGAATACGCTCTGAGATGATATCAATATTGGCAAGTAGTTTCTCATCTGGCAAATCATCCAGACTGGTCTCCAGTTTATCGGATTCCAAGTTTCTTGATTCAATTATTCTGTGATACAAATCTTGCTCACTCACCATTTTTTTATGTCCTCTGCTTCTGGAATTTCACGGGGAGCAGTGCGGTCTGGTGCCCGAGTGATGATATCAAAGCCGGTAATACCAAGCATAAGCATAAAAGCGGAATCTTTGAGTTGATTGGCTTCAAGGGATCCGCGCACTTGATACTGCATCGCCAGATCCAGACGATTGATCTCGCTCTTGAGAGGCAGACTCAAGCCTGCGCTAATAGTGTTTTCATCCACATACTCCCCACCGCTGGGAAAAGCCAATTCGCGGTAGGAATATCCAGCTCTGAGGGGTATTCTCTGCCACCAGTGTTTTTTCCTCCCCAGCTCTGGTTCATACGCCAGTCCAACCCCGACTTTCCACCCATCCCGTAGCTCATCTGAGATTTCGCTGTGGGTCTCAAAACAAAAATCTGTTGCCACTTTTAACTCCTGATTCAATATCCCTGTATAGCTGAAACTCAGCATCATGGGTAACTCATACTCATAGTCTTCAGATTCTTCTGTACTATGAAAGCTGCTGCGTTTGCTCTTGCCCTGAAGTGTGACGGGCAATGTGGCATGCAGACCAATAGCGTGGTCATGATAGGTCTGAATAGCTCCCCAGCTAAGCGTGGGGTTTTTGAAGTTACGTCTCAGAGATTCTGTGGTGGGCACTGTGACATCTTCTGAGAGTTGTTCAAAAGTCCGATTGTCATGTCCAAAATAGTAGTTTCCACTAATGCCCAGACTCAGATCCCGATAGTTGAAGCTATAGATCAGATCTGCCCGGTAGATATATTTATCGGTCTCTTGATACTCCATAGTGCTATCTGCCAGCATGATTTGGTTCTTCACAACCCCATTGGCAAAAGGATTGAACTGAAAGCCAAACCTATGGTTATTGAGCGGAACTGAAACACTGAAATAGGGAAAATCCAGAGCGTCATCGCGAAAACTGCGGGTCTGACCTTGATACTGCGATTCATAGTTTGTATAGCCCAGGATGATCCCCGTGCCGAAGATTGTCTTATTGCTGCGGTTGCTTTGGGCGGGATTGGCATATCCGCTGTTGTAGCGAAACACATCGCTGGCTCCAGTATCCCCCATTCCCAGACTGTAGATATCTTTGCCGTAATATTGGATCGGAAAGCCATCGTAAGAGAAGATCGAATTTCCACCCCAGAGCAGGGCGGTTATCATCATCAGGCTGATTAATGCTACTTTTTTCATTTCTTTTTTCCCGTTTTCAGAGTTTTCACCGGATCGGCTGGAATGCGAAAGAAGCGATACGCATTATCGAATGATGCTGCAGCCACTTCATTGGGTGTGATGCCTTTGATCTCAGCTATCTTTTCTGCGATCAGATGCAGATGCAAGGGCGAATTACGCTGCCCCCGGTGCGGGTGTGGCGGTAGATAGGGACAATCCGTCTCGATCATAAATCTATCCATAGGCACCAAACGCACCACATCGTCCAGATGGGAATTGGGATAGGTGATACTACCGGTAAAAGACATCATCCATCCTGCGTCCAGGATCTGCTGTGCAAAGACTATATCTCCGGAAAAACAATGCAAGACCGCTTCTTTGACCTCTTCTTGCTTCAGGATTTGATAGCATTCCTGATGGGCCTGACGATCATGCACTACTATGGGCAAGTCGTATTCCACGGCAAGATGAGCCTGATTTGCAAACACTTCACGCTGGATCGGATAAGGCGAGAGATTGCGAAAAAAATCCAGCCCGATTTCACCAATGGCTACCACTTTTTTCTCACGTGCCAGCTTCTTGATCAATTCAGCATCAAAGTCTGTCGCATCATGAGGATGAAAGCCTGCCGTAGCAAAGATATGGGGGTGCTTCTTGGCCAATTCCAGTGACGAAAGGGCGGTCTCCTTGTTGAATGATATGTTTATAATGTACTCTATTCCACTTTTAAAGCATTTATTTATCAGGCTCTCCCGGTCGGAATCGTAATCCGGAAGATCCAGATGGGCATGTGTTTCAAAGAGCTTCATGTTTCGTGTTTTATCCCCTTATTTTCCATTTGTGCCAAAGTATATCTACTTCTCTATCTTGTCAAAGAGAATTTTGCCCAAAACCGGATTCATCGATCCAACTGCCTGAAAGCAGCTATCTATCACCTGCTCTTTGGAGCTGGGATTGGCGATAGATCTGAAACTGAGCAGCAATGCTGATTGCTGCAGTTTCTGCTCTGGATATCAGATGAGATAATCTAATCTTGGGCAAAGGGTTAAGCTGTGTAAACTCTTGATCGCTAAAGCCACCTTCCGGACCGATGATGAAGCAGAGATCCTCTGTGGGGGCCAAATCCATCAACCATTGGCTTTGTTCACGCTCCGAGCACAACACCGGCTGATATCCCGCTTGTTCGATTCTCAGGCAAGCATCAGCCAGATCACTCACCGGATGCACCACAGGCAGCCAGGGATTATCACATTGCTTGATTGCTGCCAGAGTGATTTTCCGGAATCTCGAAAGAGTATTGCGGCCTTCATCACGAACTGTGTAATCTGTCTTGAGCGGAAAGAAATCCATTGCGCCCAGCTCACTGCACTTTTCCAGAGCAAGCTCATCGTGGTGATTTTTCAGTAGCGAAAAGGCAATAGCAAAGCGGGGTTTGAGATAGTCTATGAAGCTACTTCTGAACACTACAAGCTCTGCACTGTCCTTGGTCAATGAGATCACTTCTGCTGCTGCCAGGTGTCCCTTTCCACTATTGATGAGCACCCGCTGGTGTTTTGCTATCCGCTTTACCCGGCTGAGGTGATGAAACTCTTCGCCATCCAAAACGAGAGTTTGTGTATCTGCATCCAGCAATGGACAATAATATGAGGGCATGCTTAACTGAAGTATTCCCTTAGTTTGGAAAAGAAACCCTTGCCCGGTTTTAGTTCACGATTGCTGTCAAACTCACGGAGTCGGGTAAAAAGCTCCGTCTCTTCTTTATTCAGCTTGGTGGGAGTAACCACTACCACTTTCACGATTTCATCACCCTTGCTATAGGTATTCAGCCCTTGAATTCCCTGTCCCTTGAGGCGAAACAATCTGCCACTCTGGGTTCCGGCTGGAATCTTCATTTTTACTTTGCCAATTAGTGTGGGCACCAAAACTTCGTCTCCCAAAACCGCCTGTGAGATGGAGATTGGATACTCCAATACTATATCATTGCCATGTCTCTCAAAGAGATCGTCCTGCTTTTCGTGGATCAGGACCAGGATGTCGCCCCGGGTACCACTTCGTGGCCCCACGTTGCCCTGACCGCGAAGCCGGATGTATTGGTTTTCTTCAACGCCGGCAGGGATCTTGACTGTGATCTCTTTGACCTTACCCATTCTGCCTTCACCGTAGCATTTTGGGCATTTGTTTTTGACAATCTTACCTTCACCTCTGCAGGAAGGGCATTCGGAAACGGTTTGCATCTGTCCAAAGAGGGATTGGCGCACCTGCCTTACCTGGCCTGTGCCACGGCACTGGGGACAGGTCTCCACCTGGTTGTCAGCACTTCCGGTGCCGTTGCATTTATCACAAGGTTCTTTGGTTCCGATCTTGATCTTTTTTTCGATGCCGGTGGCAATTTCCTTGAGTGATAGCGAAAGCTCGATCTGCAGATCTTCACCCCGATTTGAGCTCCGATGTGAGCTACGCCCACCAAAACCTCCGCCAAATAGACTTTCAAATATGGACGAAAAACCATCGCCAAAGATGTCGTTGAGATCGCTACGATGTGTGAAGTTATCCCAGGAAAATCCCCCTGCACCAAATTGGTTCTCGACTCCGGCATGTCCGTATTGATCGTAAAGCTGTCGCTTTTCTTTGTCGCTGAGAACCTCATAAGCTTCACTGGCTTCTTTAAACTTTTCTTCCGCCTCTTTGTTGTCAGGATTTTTATCCGGGTGATACTGCATTGCCAGCTTGCGGTAAGCCTTCTTTACCGTTGCTTGATCTGCGTTTCTATCCACGCCCAGAACTTCATAATAATCTCGTTTCGCCATCTTCTCTCCTGCTATAAAATATCTCTGAATCGGGGCACTTATACCTGTTCCCGATATCAGCTATTTGTATTGCTTTATCTGATCGCCCAAACAGCTTGCCTGACATTTGTCTAAGATGCTCAGGCAAAGCTGTTTGAAGCTATCTATTGTTGGTTTGTTACTTTTCGTCTTTATCGTCCACTACTTCATATTCTGCATCAATTGGGCCATCATCGCTCTTTGGTTCTTCCTGTTGCTGGCCGGCATAGTCTTCCGGATTGAAGCCCTGGGCATTGGGATCAAAGCCTGCGCCACCTTGCTGCTGCTGTTGTTGCTGCATATTGGCGTAGATGATCTCACCCAGCTTTTGCGCTTTTTTGGACAAGCTTTCTTTGATCTGATCCACTTCGGCTTTATCGCTTACTTTTTCCAGCTTTTCTTTAGCACTCTTCAGTTCATCTTCAAGCTCTTTTCTTTCGCTTTCAGAAAGCTTATCGCCATATTCGCCAAGACTCTTTTCAGTGCTGAAGACCAGAGTATCAAGCTCATTCTTGGCACTCACAAATTCCTGACGCTTCTTATCTTCTTCCGCGTGCAATTCCGCATCTTTGATCATGCGATCGATATCTTCGGAATCTATGCTTCCGGCACGATCGATCTTGATGGATTGCTCTTTGCCGGTGCCTTTATCCTTGGCAGACACATGCAGGATTCCATTGGCATCGATATCAAAGGTCACTTCGATCTGAGGTACGCCGCGCGGGGCCGAAGGAATTCCCACCAGGTCAAATCTACCCAGGCTCTTGTTGTCAGGAGCCATCGGTCTTTCACCCTGTAGCACGTGGATGGTTACCGCAGTCTGATTGTCTGCTGCGGTGGAAAACACCTGGCTCTTTTTGGTGGGAATAGTAGTATTTCTGGGAATCAAAGTGGTCATCATGTTTCCCAGCGTCTCTATACCCAAAGATAGCGGTGTCACGTCTAACAAGAGTACGTCGGACACATCGTCGTCACCCGAGAGAATAGCTCCCTGGATGGCAGCTCCAATGGCTACCACTTCATCCGGGTTGAGGCTACGATTGGCTTTTTTGCCAAAGAATTTTTCCACTGCTTCACCCACAGCAGGTATGCGAGTACTGCCACCCACCAGGAGCACTTCCTGAATATCTGAGGCATTGAGCTTGGCATCGGCCAAAGCCTTTTTGCATGGTCCCAGGGTTAGCTCCACCAGATCACCGGTCAGACGGTTAAATTCGGCCAGTGAAAGATCCAGATTCAGGTGTTTGGGTCCGGTCGCATCAGCAGTGATGAAGGGCAGATTGATATTGGTGTTCTGAGTACCGGAAAGCTCGATCTTAGCTTTTTCAGCAGCTTCACGCAAGCGTTGCAGAGCCATCGCGTCTTTGGAAAGATCTATCCCTTCTTGTTTCTTAAATTGCTCCAGGATCCAATCTATCACCCGCTTGTCAAAATCGTCTCCACCCAGGTGAGTATTGCCATTAGTAGCCAGCACTTCCACTACTCCGGAAGAGATATCCAGGATCGAGATATCAAAGGTGCCTCCACCCAGATCATATACTGCCACTTTCTGTTCTTTCTTGTTTTCCATGCCATAGGCCAAAGCCGCGGCGGTGGGTTCATTGATGATCCGCTTTACATCCAGCCCGGCAATGCGACCGGCATCTTTGGTAGCCTGCCGCTGGTCATCATTAAAATATGCCGGAACTGTGATCACAGCCTCGCTAACCGTTGTGCCCAGATAGGCTTCTGCAGTTTCTTTCATCTTGGTCAGTACCATAGCCGAGATTTCCTGCGGAGTGAACTCTTTGTTATCGGTGTCGATATGCACCACGGCCTGATTTTTGATGCCGGATATCACTTTGAACGGCACTTGTTTGATTTCTTCAGTCACTTCGCCATGGGAACGTCCCATAAAGCGTTTGATCGAAAACACAGTGTTTTTGGGATTGGTTACAGCCTGGCGTTTGGCCATCTGACCTACCATCCTCTCCCCTTTTTGGGTAAAACCAACTACGGACGGAGTGGTCCTGCCACCCTCCGCATTTGTTATCACGACGGGTTTACCGCCTTCTACTACTGCCACACATGAATTGGTGGTTCCGAGATCAATTCCAATTATTTTTCCCATTTAATCCTCCTGGGTATTCATTTTATTTCCGTTTGAGACCGCCACCCGCACCGGACGGATTACCTTGTCATGCATCAGATATCCGTTTTGGATGATGGCGGCTACGATGTTTTCTTCGTATTCACTGGGTATATGTGCCAGGGCTTCATGAAATTCCGGATCAAATTCCTTGCCCAGAGCTTCGATCTTGCTTACCCCTTCTCTTTCCAGGGCTTTTACCAATTGCTTTTCGATCAAGACGATGCCCTTGCCAAATGGGCTTTCCAAATCTTCCGCTTTTGCCTGCAACAGAGCGCGTTCAAAATTGTCAACTACATCACAAATATGCAGAGCCAGATCTTTGGTAGCCTGGCGTATCCAATCCGCTTTTTCCGAGCTGGTGCGCCGGCGATAGTTCTCAAATTCTGCCATAGTTCGCAAGTACTTGTCCTTGCACTCGGCAAGTTGTTGGGCCAAATCCGGTTTGCTTTCCACTTCCACAGTTTCGGAGTCTTCAAGCTCGAGCTCATTCTTCGAAATCTGCTCTTCTTTGTTCTGCGACTGCATCTTTTTATCCTTTTGCTTTTTTTTACTCATCTGTCCTCCATCGGGGGATGATCATTCCTTTTTTTGTGGTCTGAGTAATCGTAGCTGTGATATCTCTTATCAAAGGTATCAGCTTGCGATACTCAGTCCGAAGTGGAGTGATGACACCCAGATAACCCGGAATGCCAAACACTTCATACTTGCCATAGATCAAGGCAAAATCATTCCATTTAAGATCGGCAAAGTCCTCGCCCATGAGCACTTTTACACTGTTGTTATCATGTGTCCGCATCGAGTTCAACAAAAAGTCCTGGCGCTGAATCAGATTCATAAAGTTCAAAATCGCGGTTTTGCTATCAAACTCCGGCTGTTCCAAAAACTTGATGCTACCATCAAAATGGATAAAGAAATCACTGATTTCAATGAAGGCTCTATGCAGTTCTCGTAAAAACTGACTTAAGAGATCACCTTCACCCAGTGTGCGTTCTCGCATCTCTACCAATACTTTATTGGCTATATCATAGATCCGGAGACCGACCAGCTCGTCGTTCAGATAGCGCACCAGTTTTTTGAGCTGAGCATCATTGATCTCATAAGCACATTTTATGATCACAGTTTTGTCCAGACCGCTGTCCAGACTCATCACAAAGAGCAGCTTTTGTTCCCCGATGGCAAACACTTCCAAACGCGAAAGAAAGCCATTGGAAACCTCTGGCTCGGCAACAAAAGAAAGCTGATCTGTCTCATGAGCCAACATCTGCATGATGTAATGCAAAGCCCGCGGGGTATCCTTGTAATTCTGAATCAAAAGCTCGCGCAGAGTATCCATACGCTCATAGCTCACATTCTTGTGTGAGGAGGCTATGTACTCGAGATACGAGCGATACCCACTCATGGTGGGCACTCTGCCCGCAGATACATGCGGCTGTGATATCATATTCTGCTGCTCAAGCTTGAGCAAATCCAGGCGTAATGTCGCGGAAGATACCTCGGTCAGATACTTCTCATTCAATATGCGTGAGGATACCGGTTCGCAGCTCTGGATGTACTCATCTACCAACGCTCCCAGAGTGTGGTACAAGCGTTCCTGATTCTTTTTCATGCTAACCGCCTCTTTTGTTTTTTAGCAGTCCCATGCATTAACTGCTAATCTGATGACAATTTAATCAAAGCCGCTAAATTGTCAATCAAAAAGTGAGACTGCTAAATAATCGGAGAGCGTGGTATTCGATATTGCATTATCTACTGTATCGCCGTATGCTGCTGTAAAGACCTGAACAAAGCCTTCTGGAAATACCTTTGTGAAATCTTTGCACTCACAATATTCTGACGTCTATAAAGGGCTTTCTGGAGAGGGCTGTTTACGGGTGTTCGAGGAGTTTCGTTTCGCTGCACACCTTCGCTATCGCCCTCAAGGAGCTGAAAGATGAAAGGCGGCTGCTTTAACTGCCGGATCTCGATGATCAATACCTCCATCAAGATTTCTTCCAGTTAGCTTTAGCCACCGGCAAAACCCGGCAGCGAACCAGTGTAGCATCAGGTTTGTATCGCATAGAAAGACTGATCAAAATCAAATAATGATACTCTTTTGCTGAATCTTGATATTGCTACTTGACAACGCTATTGGCCTCTTAATAATGGATATTGATGATATTCACTGCATCAATATATCTTTAGACGAAGGAAACACTATTATGGCTGAGAAGAAACCTACTTGGACCGATGTAAAAAAAGTACTGAGCGAGATTCGCCAGGAAGAACTGATCAACACCATTGCTGACTTGTACAAGCTCCGCAAGGGAAAGGAGTAAAAATGATAATGAATATGCAACAAGTATTAAAACTGGGAGTGATAGCAATGATAATATTTTCTCTGGTTTCTACGTCGTCTGCTAAAAACAACAAAGACATGACAGTGAAAGAAGGTTTTGTAGAAGTAAGCGGCGGCAAGATCTGGTATCAGATCGTGGGTGCAGATCAAAAGGGGATTCCGCTCTTGGTAGTCCATGGAGGACCCGGAGCTCCGCATGACTATCTGGAAACCCTCGCCGAGCTTGCTGATCAACGTCCGGTGATATTCTATGACCAGCTGGGCTGTGGAAACTCGGACCGCCCCGAGGATGAATCCTTGTGGAGTGTAGATCGCTTTGTGGAAGAACTGGTTACAGTACGCTCTGCTCTAAAGCTGGAGCAAATTCACCTATTGGGTCAATCCTGGGGAACCATGCTCAGCGTGGAATACCTTTTACGCAACAATCCCTCCGGAATTCAGAGCTTGATTCTTTCTGCCCCTTTTTTGAGCACCCCGATCTGGGCAGCAGATCAAAGAGAACTAATCTCGAAAATGGAGCCAGATATCCAAGATATCATCTTGAGAATTGAGAAAAGCGGAGATTATGATGCTGAGGAATATCAGGAAGCGATGATGGCATTTTACCGCAAGCATCTCTGCCGCATGGACCCCTGGCCAAAGAGTTTGCTGCGCACCATGGACAAGATGGGCTTGGGCGTGTATGAATACATGTGGGGGCCCAGCGAATTTACCATTACTGGAACCCTGCTTGATGCGGAATTGACCGGGGAACTAAAGAAGATCACAGTACCCACTCTCTTCACCTGCGGGGAATATGATGAGGCTACGCCAAAATCCACCAAACTCTTTCACAGCCAGCTGCCAGGCTCTGAGATCCACATTTTCCCTGATGCTTCGCATCAACACCATATCGAAGCTCAAGCTGAATATCATCAATTGTTGAGAGAGTGGCTTAGCCAGCACGAATAGCTATTCACGAGGTTCACACCCCAAGCTATTGGTCGTCTACTCATTGGGGTGCTACGGTTGCTGGATTAGCGGCTGACGAATTGGGGGTTCATCCCCCGAGCTATGGGTAGTCTCCCCCATTGGTAGACTTGACTCCGATCGAACGCAAGGACTGGAGGAACCCGGTGTCACAACCCCCACCCGTCTTTCCGGGACAATTGCTGAAATCGGAACTCTTACCCTGCCCGTCTTTCCGGAACAATTACTGAAATCGGAACTACCACACCACCCGTCTTTCCGGAAGTCGGAACAAGTCGGAGCAGAGCGGAGACTTGTGGAGGCTATCCGGAATCCAGTTTAAAAAACAATGCAAAAGAACTCGGAGCTTCGGAAAGACTCCGCTACGTAGAACTCGGAGCTTCGGAAAGACTCCGCTACGTAGAACTCGGAGCTGCGGAAAGACTCCGCTCGTAAGGTAGCATTCCGATGCTGCCGTGAGCCCCTATCCCTTTCAAGCTTTTCCATTCCCACACCCCACCCGTCTTCCCGGAAGCCGGAACAAGTCGGAGCAGAGCGGAGACTTGTGGAGGCTATCCGGAATCCAGCTTAAAAATCAATGCAAAAGAAAACGGAGCTTCGGAAAGACTCCGCTACGTAGAACTCGGAGCTTCGGAAAGACTCCGCTACGTAATACTCGGAGCTTCGGAAAGACTCCGCTACAGGCGAGCTATCATCTTCCTGTGTTTATAATCCTGAAGCTAATCACGAGCCGTGGAGGAATAACTGGAGAAGTATTGTAGATATCAACTTAGTCAATTTTGATTGACAGATCTGAGCATGAGCAAAACATGCCATATAAATCAGTAAACAGATAGTGGGAGAACATTATGATAAAAAGCAAGCTTGGAAAAGACAATAGCAGATTTGGATTGTTATCTTTTAACCGTGATTCGATGCGGGATAAAATTCCTCAAGATGTGTTTGATGCTTTGCAGAAGACCATTAAAAACAATGAACCTCTGGATCCCAAACTGGCAAATTCCATCGCCCACGGCATGAAAGAATGGGCTATCGAACAAGGAGCAACTCATTACACGCATTGGTTTCAACCTCTTACTGGATTCACTGCCGAAAAGCATGATTCTTTTTTGACCCTGGATTCTGATGGAGATGCCTTTGCGCACTTTAGCGGCAGTCAGCTCATCATGAGCGAGCCAGATGCTTCATCTTTTCCCAGTGGCGGGATGCGCTCCACCTTTGAAGCCAGAGGATACACAGCCTGGGATCCTTCCAGTCCCGCTTTTGTGCTTAGATCTCAAACCGGGGCCACCCTGTGTGTGCCGTCTTTGTTCTTTTCATATCGAGTCGCTGCCCTGGATGAAAAAACACCCTTGCTTCGTGCTTGCGATGCCTTGTCCAAGGCGGCGACCAGACTCTTGCATCAGCTGGGCAAGACCGGAATTAGCCATGTCGACCCCATGGTCGGAGCCGAGCAGGAGTTTTTCCTGGTGGATTATGAGCTGTTCAAACGGCGTCCTGATCTTCTTTTTTGCGGCAGAGCTCTGATTGGCACCCAACCCCCTAAGGGTCAGCAACTCGAAGATCATTATTTTGGAGCTATCCCAGAACGGGTTATGGACTTTTTTTCCAGCCTGGAGCAGCAGGCATACCTTTTGGGCATCCCGATCAAGACTCGCCACAATGAAGTGGCTCCGCAACAATTTGAAGTGGCATGTTTGCACGAACATGCAAATATCGCCTGCGATCACAATCTGCTTTTGATGGAGCTGATGAGGCGCAGTGCGGTAAAACATGGCTTAAAGCTTCTACTGCACGAAAAACCTTTTGCCGGAGTAAATGGATCTGGGAAACACAACAACTGGTCTCTCCGAGATTCTGCCGGAAACAACTTGCTCAATCCTGGAGATGAGCCGAAAGCAAACCTGCAGTTTCTGCTTTTTTTAGTAGCAGTGTTAAAGGCGGTGCATGATCATGCCGATCTGTTCAAGGCTTCAGTAGCATCGGCTGGCAACGATCATCGTTTAGGTGCATGTGAGGCTCCTCCTGCCATCATATCCGTGTTCCTGGGCAAACAACTGAACGAAATCCTGAACAAGATTGAGCAGGATGAAAAGCAATTCCAAAACGAGGCAAACTTTGTGGATTTAGGCCTCAGCCGTTTACCCCGAATTCTGATTGATAACACGGACCGCAATCGGACTTCCCCATTTGCTTTCACCGGCAACAAATTTGAATTTCGTGCTGTTCCCTCGTCGATACCTTTGGGCTTCCCCAATACCGTGCTCAATCTCGCGGTTGCAGATTCCATCAATCAGATATCTGAGCTCTTGGAAAGCAATATGCAGAAAGCAGAAAGCGAAGAGGGGGCAATAATCCAGACCATCAAGCACTTTATCACGGAATCAAAACCGATTCGTTATGAGGGTGATAGCTATATCAGTTCCTGGCATGAAGAAGCTTGCGAACGAAAACTGAATATGAGCAGTAATGCCCCAGCTGCTTTAAATGCTCTGGTTTCAGATACCACCCGGGAGCTCTTTGGTAAATATGATGTGCTCACGCACTATGAATTGGACGCAAGATACCGCATCAAGCTGGATCAATACATCAAACAAATCAGCATCGAGGCAAATACTCTGCTTCACTTGATTCACGGCTATCTGATCCCAGCCGGACTTTACTTTCTCGATCATCACAGGTTGCCAGATTGCTGCTCTGATAACGTCAAATTCTGCTACACGAGCATGGATAAGATCCTGAACGAGCTGATCATCCAAACCGAAAACCTGGAATCCGCCCTAAAGCAAAGTGATAGCTCTGAAGACGAAACATGCCAGGCCGATTACTTTGCCGGGGAAATCGCCAAACACATGCAATCCTGCCGGACTTGTTGCGATAAGCTGGAGCTGAAACTCGGCAAAAAGCTCTATCCTCTGCCAAGTTACCATGATTTACTGTTTTCCTTCATAAAGTAATGGTAACAAACAAATCGGACTGTAGTCTTACCCGGTATTCCATGGCGAAAAGCTATTGGGCTCGCAATCTACGGATTGGCATTTGAGGCTGATATTCAGGCGTTGATAGCGAGCAGCATTCGCTATGACAATTACTGAGATAACTGCCACAAGACAGGACACGACAGGAGAGTAGCTTTGGAAAGCTACTTTGCGGAGAAAGGGAGGATAGCAGCTTTGGAAAGCTACTTTACGGAGAGAGGGAGGATAGCAGCTTTGGAAAGCTACTTTACGGAGAGAGGGAGGAGAGTAGCTTTGGAAAGCTACTCTACCTGGAACTGCTTTTGGTTTGACTTGATCTGGCCTCGGGCTTGAGTCCAGATCAAGTCCTGCTTAGGACTTTATTCGGACTCAAGCCCGAGGCCAATTGCAGTCAATCCCGGCTGTGTCCAGTCGGCGTCCAGCCCTAAGATAGTGAAGGCAAGAATAGCAATCACGATGCTGTTTTTGAGTCCTGTATTGCAGTATGATTCTTTCAAAAAATGCGAGTTATCTGCAATCGTGGACTTTACTATTGCACTTTACACCAAAGACATAGGAGGAAGAGATGAAAGTCAAATTCAAGAATCTACTCATGGGTTACACCGGAAAAGCGGATGATTCGGTGATCTATTTTAGTCCCAAATTGGGACGTTACATCATCCGCAGAGCTCCGAAATATGTAGAAGGGGAGCATCATCGGAGATTTTCCCGGATTCAGAAAGCGATCTTAGCGATAGAGCCTTCTGCTGCTTTTAAGCAAGATATGAAGGATTATCTGCTCTTGTACAATGGCCTCAAAGCCCAGCGCAATCATCCGATCCAAAGCTGGAACATGTTGTATAGCAAAATGATGTGGAGCATGCATCATATCTATCAGGTGGATCTAAGCAGCATAAAGCGGGAAGATCTGCCTGATCTGCCCTGTCAAAGCGTGGCGATGGCGGTGGAAGCAGGGCTCCTACCCAAAGTGAAAGGATATGAGGAGTTTCAGGCCGAGATCTGAGGAAGGTAAAGTAGAATCTGCGGGACGATGGATTGGGTAGCTGAAGTTCTGAGCTAAGGCCATTGTGATATAAGAGCTCCCTTTTCTGTGCCGAATGCAGTTTATTTAGTCTGCAAAAGCGTGACAACCGTAAATTTGCTTGACATCAAGAGCGGGAAAAAAGAGATTGCTTTCAGTGAGCGGGCATAGCTCAGTTGGTAGAGCATTAGCTTCCCAAGCTGGGGGTCGCGGGTTCGAGTCCCGTTGCCCGCTCCATTTTTCCATCACCAAGATAGAGTCTTCTGCGCAGATTTATCCCAGGATGAAAGTAGCAAAATAATTCAGAGGATCAGAGTAGCTTGGTACCTTTGATGGAGTTTGCATTTACCGACAGGGGAGCATAAAGCCCAGCCTTGAATTTCGGAATTGCGGCGGCGGCAACCATCGCGGCGTTGTCCATACAGAGATTGAGTGAGGGATAGTAGATCTTGATCTTATGTGCAGCGGCCTGGTGACGGAGCCCTTCACGCAGCGCAGAATTTGCTGCCACACCTCCGGCTATGAGGATCTGATTCAGGCCCAGAGCGCGAGCTTTGCGGATGGATTTGCTGATCAGGGGACGCACGATGGCAGCCTGGATGCTGGCAGCAATATCGCCTTGATGAGCGGCAACGAAATCCAAGCTTTGGTGATGAAGATAGGTCCTGATCGCAGTTTTGAGTCCGCTGTAGCTAAAGTCATAGTTATCCTTGCCGGGCAGAGGATTGGGCAGAGTTACAAAAGAGGCATCTCCCCCACTGGCAAGTTTGTCGATAATCGGACCTCCGGGAAAGCCTAAACCCATAAGTTTGGCTGCCTTGTCAAAAGTCTCACCAGCGGCATCGTCCAGTGTCTTGCCCACGATCTCGAATTTGGTATCAGTCTCAAAATGCACAAGCTCGGTATGCCCACCTGATACGACCAAAGCCAAAAAGGGTGGCTTTAGATCCTCATGATCAATGTAATTGGCAAAGATATGGCTGAGCAAGTGATTCACAGTAATCAGGGGTTTTTGCAAACTCCAGGCCAGAGCTTTGGCAAAGGCCAGACCCACGATCAGAGACCCGATCAGTCCAGGATTGATAGAAACTGCGATAGCATCGATATCACCAAGAGAGATACCCGCTTTCACGAGGGCAAGCTGGCTCAGATGCATGATGTTTTTCATGTGCAATCTGGAAGCCAATTCGGGCAATACACCACCAAATTCAAGGTGTTGCGGTTGACTCGAGATAAGATTGACCAGTACTTTGTAGTCGGTATCAAGGATAGCTACCGAAGTATCGTCGCAGGAAGACTCGAAGGCCAGGATGAGACTCATTGGCTAAAGCGAACTTTGTCCGGAGTAATGGCTATCACCTGGATTCCTTCTGGCAGGGTCAATTCCACTTGATGAAGCCCATTCTCGTCTGCTTCAGGAGCTACGCTGGCGATGATATATTCTGCCTTTAGGGTATCTAAGACTGCAGCCGGAGCCTGCACCCTGATGGCTGCGCGTGCCGGAATGTAGCCTGCCGGTAGCGCAAGATTGGGAAAGACCCTGGTAACTTGTTGGATGCCTGAAATACTGAGTAAGACCTTGCTCTCTGAGAGGCTAACATCCGGACTGGGGATTTTCAATTCGAGCTCTATCCTGCTCTCGCTCAATACATCCTGATCCACGGTGGAGGTCAGGATGGAATTGATCTCTTTGATCTGGCTTTTGGGGCCAAAAATAGTTACTTTTTCCGGATTCAAGCTATAGCGATATTCTGATAATCTACTTTGGGTATAGAGGTTGTTAAAATCAAGCGTAACCGGAACAATCTTCTGATGAAAGACATCCGCCTGAATAGAGAATTGATCGGATTCTGCCGGACTCAGGTAACTCACGTTGATATTCTCCGGCAGATCAATGGAGTAGTCCTGGAGCGTGATCACACTGGTATTGGGAGTGATGCTGCTACCATCAACATTGACTTGAGGCTTGGCCATTAGCAGCCGGATGATATCCATGCCTTTGCCCCGCACCGAGAAGGGAATAGTCTCCGGAATGTTTTCCAGAGTGATATTTTGAGGCAAGGAAATCAGATTCAAAGGCAAAGATATTACGCTACGCTGCTCTGACACTAATATTGATTGCAGCCAAATCAATATCGCCAGAAACAGGGCAAAAAGGCGCAAGCCAAGATTGTCTTTGAGCATGACTTATACTTCTTCTTCCGGTAAGGAATGAATGCCTAATTGCTTGATTTTTTTGTAAAGTGTAGTGCGCTCTATCCCGATGCTTCTGGCAGTTCGGGATACTTGCCAATGATGCCGATTGAGGTGATAGATCAGATAATCCCTTTCATATTCGGCCATGCTTTCCTTGAGATTACGGATTTGCAGGTATCTGGCGGTATCGACATCCTGGCTCTCATCAATTCCGGATATGCGATGTTCCAGATGTTTCAAGATGGTAGCATTAGTGATATTCTTTTCATGAATCATCATGAATTTGCAGAAGTTTCTCAGTTCCCGGATATTGCCCGGCCAGGAATAGCTGAGCAGATCATCCTTGAGTGAGGTAAGATCAAGCTGATCATTGATATTGTATTGATGTGAAAAGCTGGTGAGGAAAAAACTCATCAATAGCAAAATGTCTTCTTCCCGATCCCGCAGGGGAGGTAGCTCTACGATGTTCCCCTCTATCCTAAAAAAGAGATCACGCCGGAATTTCTCTGAATTTGAAAGTGTGCTCCTATCTGCATTTGTGGCAAATATCAGGCGGGTATTCACCTTCTTCATCGAGCCACCCACCACCTGGATTTCCTTGTTCTCAATGGCGCGTAAGATCTTGGATTGGGATACTAAGGAGAGATTGGTAACTTCATCCAAGAATAGCAGACCTTCGCTGCATTCTTCGAAAAAACCGGTTTTGTTGCGATCGGCATTAGTAAAGCTGCCTTTGGCATGGCCAAAGAGTTCACTCTCGATCAGAGTTTCGGTGAGCGCAGAACAATTTACGGTATGAAAGGGTTTGCCAAAACGACTCGAGCTGATGTAATAGTAATTTGCCGCTACTTCCTTGCCTGTACCGGTTTCTCCGATCAAGAATACATCCTCGTTTACTTCAGCAAGTTTATGGATCTGTTCTCTCACTCTTTTGATGGCTGCGCTTTCTCCGATCAAGGGGAAGGAGCGGGTAAACTGCTTTTTGAGATTGATGTATTCGATCTGCAGACCGATGTGCTCCTCTTCCTGCCGTTTCAGAGTGATAGCGTTATCGATGTGCAAAAGAAGCTGATTCGTATTGAAATTGCTGCCTTTTTCGATGAAATGATAGGCACCCATAGCGCGAATCTCTTGAACCTGCTCTGATGTAACTTCTCCCGAGATCACGATTACCTTGTAATTCAGATCCATCTTTTCTTTGAGCTGTTTGAGCACCTGAATGCCATTGAGCTTGCTGCCCACCAAAAATACATCCAAAAGGATCACGTCAGGATTAAATACCCTGAGTTCTTCAAAGAAAGTATCGGAATTGGCTGTAATCAGAACTTCATAACAATAGCGATCCAGAACCAATGCGACTTGTTCGGCCAGAACCACGTCATCTTCTAAGATTAGCACCTTGCCTTTGGTCATAATTTTACCTCAAGAGTCTTTCTTCAAGCTCTGCCAGAGCGTTTATATAATATATGTAAGCCTGATCCGGAGAATCATAAGGCGAGAAATATTTGTGCACGTCTCCATCCTGGAAGTATTTAGCACACATATAGTAAAAATGATCTGAAGTGCTGAGCATGCGGGCAAGCTTCAGCATATCCTCATCACCCGTGGCTTTGATCCGGTCAAAAAGCTGATATAGGGTCTCGATTGCATTGTGTTGCATATCGTTTTCCAGCCAGGCGGAAAGATCGCGTTGTTCATCTGCCCAGGAAACCGCTTCGGGGAAGGAGATGGATTCCTGTTGGTAATTCGAAAGCGCTCCGGCGTCTTTGGGATGCGCAAAGCCCAGATGCTCGTGCTTGAGTACTTCACCAGGAAAATGGCGCATGAAATCGAAGATGCCGCTCTCGGCCCATTGATGCTCGCCAAAAGTCTCATAATCCATAAAGAGATTGAGAAATTGATTGCGACCTTTGGTCTCGTTTAGAGTCAGCTTGTCGATCCATTCCACAAATTTCTCTACGGTTAATGGATACTCCGGCCAATCCCGGTTTGAAAAACGGAAGGCGATATCATCAGCCAATTGATAGTATTTGAGCAAAAGATTGATGCGTTTGGAGTAGTTTTTGTAAGCATACAAAGGGGAACGCCATTGCAGGATGCGATCCACCCCTTCGGTGAGGATGGTCTTGAAGCCTTCGATCTCAAAGACCAGATCCGAAAGCCGATCCTGATAGATCAGCTCGGTATTGCGAAAGGTCTCTGTGAAATAAGAAAACTCTCTTTGCATCAGCTCGCGATGCATATTGACCTGATCCAGGAACTCATTTGAATCATATAGAAAGGCCAGAGAGTGGTAATAGGTCTCCCCCAGAAGCTCCACACAGCCGGTATCTACCAATGCCTTGAAGGAATCCAGGGTCTCGGGGCTGTATAGCTTGAACTGTTCCAGTGCAGTCCCCGTGATGGAAAATGCCACCTTGAATCTGCCCTCGTGCTCTTTGATCAGATCAAGCAGTAGTTTATTGGTGGGGAGATAGCATTTTTGCGAGACCTTGCGCATCACATCACCATTGAGCCTGTCATCAAACATGGGGGTGCCTTGCCCGATATCCAATACATTGTAATGCCTGAGACGGTAGGGTTGGTGTACCTGAAAGTAAAAAACGATGTTTAGCATGGGATCTCCTATTCAGTTTTACTGCGGATGTATTCGGCTAAGGTGGCGGAATAAAGCTGACGAATCTTTTCTGCTGCTTCTTCCCATTGGATACGATTCACTTCTCGCATGCCTTCCAGGCCCATCTTGGTGCGTTTTTGAGGATTTTCGATCAAGTGATTGATGGTCTCCACCCAGAGATCCACATCCCAAAAGTCAATCTTGAAGGCGTGGTTTATTACTTCTGCTACTCCGGATTGCTTTGAAATGATGGAGGTAATGCCATAGGCCATGGCTTCCAGAGGGCTGATGCCAAAGGGTTCTGAAACTGAGGGTAAGACATAGATGTCCACAGCTCGCAGCACTTTTTCCACCTGTTTACGATTCAAGAAACCTGTGAACAAAAAGCGGTTTCTGAGCTTCAGGGTGGCAGAGCGACGTAGCAATTTCCTGCTCATATCACCAGTCCCAGCCATGATGAATCTGGCATCAGGATGATTTGCCAATACCTTTTGGGCCATCTCCAGGAAGTAATCCGGACCTTTTTGCAAAGTTATCCTGCCCAAAAAGAGGATAACCGGACCTGTAAAGATGCGTTCCTGACTCATAACAGCATCTTCGGGGATGGTGAAGGCATTGTGGACGATCCTGATCTTGGCTGTGTCAATGCGATAGCGGCTCATGATCATCTGGGCAGTATACTGGGAGACGGCTATTACCATATCCGCATAGGTCATCCCGGCATGCTCGATCTTGTGGACGCGTTCATCTCCAGGACCACCTGCTCGGTCGAATTCTGTAGCATGAATATGCACTATCAAGCGCTTTCCGCTGATCTTGCGAGCCAGCATCCCGGCAGGATAGGTAAGCCAATCATGCACATGGATCAAGTCATAATCCAGCAGCTTGGCTATGCGTTCCGCTCTCAGCGTGAATTCCTGCACTTTCTGAATCAGGTCTTCGTCTCCAATCAAGTTGTTGGTCATGTCCTGCCAGAGGCTTTGTTCTTCGCTACTGGTGGATTGTGATATCCAATACTCCTTCTGCATGGATACGGAATAGCGTTTGAGATCGGCTAATTGGAAATAGGATTCCGGTCTTTCACTGATCCCGATGTAATCCAGACGTTCGGCAAGATTGCCAAACACCTTGGATTCAAACACGCTCTGCTTTGTCTTGTCAAAAAAGATGGTGGGCAAAGTATCGACATCGCCTACTTCACGCAAAGGAAAATAAACCATCTCGCGGGTGGGCAGGACCAGATCGATCTTTATGCCCAAACCAAGCAGGGCTTTCACCATGCCATAGCAAGCCATTCCCAAACCCCCGGAAATCAAGGGAGGAAATTCCCAAGTGAACATCAGGATCTTCATGAGCTAACCTCCAGCGATTCGATAAAGGTCTCGATATTGTACAAAGCCGCCACACTCCAGGCTTGAGCGGGTGCACCTTTGGGGAAATGTGGACTTTCGCCATCCCATACTTCGGCTACCGAAGCAATGTGACCTCTCATAAAGCTGTTTCTGAGCACAGCTACAAATTCACTGAGGGTATCTGCCAATTCCTCATTCGTCTTTTCGTAGCGATATACTTTGAGATACAGCCCACAGAAAGGACCAAGCAGCCAAGCCCAGACGCTGCCATTGTGATAGCTGAGATCACGTTCTCTTTGGGTTCCGTAATACTTCTTGCGAAAGCGAGGATCCTTGGGACTCAGGGTTCTGATCCCATAATATGTGTATAGCTCCTTAAAGGTACGCTCCAAGACTTGTTTCATGATGTCTTTATCGAGCAGTGTCCAGGGCAAGGAAAGTGCGATAATGGCATTGGGGCGGATTTCTATGATGGCTTTATCTCCTTGAAGGCGATCAGCCAGGAATTCCCCGGTCCAGAATTTGGCAAACGCTGCTTTAGCCTTGTCTTTTAGTTTGAGATAGGCATTTTTGGCCTTGTATGCGTTTGAAGTCTCGTTGTATGCGGCACACATCGCCTCATATGAAGCCAGAGCATTGTACCACAAAGCATTGATTTCCACCGGAGCTCCCCAACGCGGAGTTACCGGTTTACCATCGATGCGCACATCCATCCAGGTGCCGTGAGCAAAAGCAGGTTTGAGCTCGATGAGTCCGTCTTCACGGATATCAAAAGGAGAGTCGGTTTGAGCCAAAAAGGATTTCAGGATATCTTCCGTAAGATGGATCACTTCTTTCCAATATACTTTGCTATTTTTCTTTTTACCGAGTTTCCAGAGCAAGATGATATACCACAGGGTAGCGTCGATGCTGTCGTAATTAGCTTCTCTACCGGTTTCAGCCAGCATATTGGGTATCAATCCAGCCTTGATATGGCGGCTGTAATTTCGCAGGATCTTTTCTATCTTGTCCAGATTGTTTTGTGTGTGTAGCAGTGCATTCAAGACTACCATCGTATCTCTGCCCCATGCCCCATAAAAGGGATATCCTGCCACGATATCATCATTGGCAACAAAGTCCATGAGGGCAAACTCCAGGATCTGGAGATATTGCTGCCGATCAAACAGAAGATTGTCATTGTAATCCAATCTTGATAACAGAGTAGCCTCCGGATCTGTTTGCTTCGGGTAATCCAGAGGTTTGGGAAGATCGGCATAGCGCGCTGTGATCTGAGAGATCATCTTTAGCGGACTAAGAATGGGTGCATCAGAAAATAACAAGGCGTTGGAGGCTCCCGGAGCCAGATCAAAAGCCACCTGAAAAAGACTGATCTGATCCCCAATGCCAGCATATCCGCTCATCACTTCCCAAGGATAATACACATTGTAATAGACATAGCGATTATGCGACACTTCTCCGCTAAGTACAGCACAGTGCACAGCTATGCCGCTGTCGGGGCGCTGGGCTGAAAAGGTGCTAAAATCCAGATCCTGATGGATCTCGGTCTCAAACTCAGCAAAATCCAGACTGCCATGAGGATTGATATCATGATGCGAGCACAGAGTGTATTTGGGATGAAATTCAAAGTGCAAGCGATGATGTCCCAGATTGGTATATTTCACCATGGTGGTATTTGAATCTTCATCCATCATAATCTCTTTGAGAATGAGGATCTCCTCTTGGTGAGGCAGAGCAGAATAGAGAAATGCCGGATATGGTCTCAACCAAGGTTTTACCAGATGCAAAAATCCCTCAGGATAGATGCAATTGCTGTAATTGTTGCTATCCAAATGAATGGTTTCACCCCGCCATTCTACTTTCTCTTCTATTCCGGCCACCAGATGATGGCGATTGAATCTGCTGTCGCTGGCGATCAATAGGCCGTGATATTTACGCTGATTGATCAAGTTTCCGGTTCCCAATGCGTAAGCACCCAGCTTATTCGTCAAAATCCATTCATGGTGATGGGTCTCCATGAAGTAGTTGTTCATTGAACCCCCTAATACTAAGAATCTTTGTTTATGTGTTGATTTTTTTCTATAGCATCAAATCCGTCAAGTGAAATTATCCTCATATTCACTTTACGGTAGCCCAGGTGGTCATTTTCTGATCAATGATATGCTCTTTTTCTTGAATCATAGCTGAAGCTAATCCTCTTTGAGAGCAGCTTCCGAGCCGGAGTCGCTGAGCATCACGAGAGAGTTCTTGTTCTTCAAATCTTCCTGCAAAAAAAGATGAAGCTTAGCAAAAAATAGGTACCCACAGGTCTTCAGCACAAAAAAGGCGGGATTGCTCCCGCCTATGTCTTTGGTCTTGAACTTCTTGTCTTAAACCAGTCCCTGATCACACATGGCATTTGCCACTTTCAGGAAACCGGCAATATTGGCACCTTTTACATAATTCACATAGCCATCAGCCTGTCTGCCGCTTTCTACACAAGCATCGTGGATATTGCGCATAATGCTGTGCAGTTTCTCATCCACTTCTTCACGATTCCAATTCAGGCGCATGGAGTTTTGAGTCATCTCCAATCCGGAAGTGGCCACACCACCGGCGTTAGCAGCTTTGCCCGGAGCAAAGAGAATCTTGGAATTCATAAACACTTCCACAGCTTCCGGAGTACAAGGCATATTGGCGGCTTCGCAGACACACATGCAGCCATTGGCTACCAGTGCTTTGGCGTCTTCGACATCCAATTCATTCTGAGTAGCGCATGGTATGGCTACATCTACCTTTACTTCCCAAGGACGTTTGTTGGCATAGAATTTGGCACCCGGGAAGCGATCAGCATAGTCGAATACGCGGTCGTTGTTTGAAGCACGCAGCTCCAGCAAGTATTCGATCTTTTCCAAATCAAGTCCGGTTTCATCATAGACATAACCATCCGGACCGGATAGAGTGACAACCTTGCCACCGAGTTCCACGATTTTTTGCGCTGCGCCCCAGGCCACATTTCCAAAGCCTGAGAGGGCTACGGTCTTTCCGGCAAAAGAATCGCCTTGGGTCTTGAGCATTTCTTCGGTAAAGTAAACCACACCAAAACCGGTGGCTTCCGGACGAATCAAGCTGCCGCCCCAGGTTCTGCCTTTCCCGGTGAGAACACCGGTAAACTCATTGCGCAGTTTTTTGTACATACCAAAGAGGTATCCGATCTCGCGTCCGCCCACACCGATATCCCCGGCAGGGACATCAATATTGGGGCCGATATGGCGATACAATTCGGCCATAAAAGCCTGGCAGAAACGCATGATCTCAGCGTCTGAACGTCCCTTGGCATCAAAATCACTGCCGCCTTTTCCTCCGCCCATGGGCAAAGTAGTGAGGCTGTTTTTGAAGATCTGTTCAAAACCCAGAAACTTCAAGATCGAAAGGTTTACACTGGGGTGAAAGCGTAAGCCACCCTTGTAAGGACCGATAGCACTGTTGAACTGAACACGGTAGCCCCGGTTCACATGCACTGCACCTTTGTCGTCCATCCAGGGGATGCGAAACATGATGACACGCTCGGGTTCTACGATACGTTCCAAAATGTTGTTTTTTACGAAGCGGGGATTGCTTTCATAAGCATCCCAGATCGTTTCCACAACCTCTTTGACTGCTTGAAGAAATTCGGGTTCACCCGCATTCTTCGCTGCGACCTTAGCCATGAATTCGTTAAAGGTCATTGAGATTCCTCCATTTGTTTGTTTTTTTACCAACTTTATTTCTGGCATTTTTATGTCAAGCAAATCCAAGCTTATTTCGCCTTTTATATCAGGAAACTACGCCCATTGATGCAAGACAGGACAGATCATACACGAATCTTTCGACTTGCTTTCAACTGTCTGGTTTGCGTTTAGCTACATTTTCAGGAGATTTTTCTTGACCTGAGACTCACAAACTGGTTCTTGTCACATAGCAAAAGACAGGAGATTACGCATGCGAAAGATCAGCTTTCAAGATGAGATTCAAAATATAACAGACTTTCTGAGATCCTATCTGCAATCCAGCGGATTCGAAAAGTACATAATAGGTGTTTCCGGAGGAATTGACAGTGCTTTGTCTGCAACACTGGCGGTAAAAGCAATCGGAAAAGAAAAAGTTATCGGTGTACTCATGCCCTACAAGACCAGCCATCCGGATAGTTTGGCTGATGGTGAATTGCTTTGCAAACATCTCGGCATAAAATGGGATATTGTGGACATCACATCCATGGTGGATGCTTACTTTGATGTTTATGAGAAACACGCAGACAGCTTGCGCAGAGGTAACTGGATGGCTCGCACGCGAATGTGTGTTCTATATGATCTCTCTGCAAAATACCGTGCTCTGGTAGTGGGAACCAGTAATCAAAGCGAATACATGACAGGTTACTTCACTCAATACGGAGATTCTGCCGCAGCCATCGAACCGATTGGCCAACTCTATAAATCTGAAGTCTGGGATATTGCACGAGTGCTCAAAGTGCCTGAGAAGATTATCAACAAAACCCCCACTGCTGATCTTTGGTTAGATCAATCCGATGAAACCGAGATGGGAATATCTTATCCACAGCTTGACGAGATCCTCTGGGCTATTTCCAATATGGATGATCTGGATAGATTCGATCAAGCAATACTGGAAAAGGTCTATCGACTCATTGCCCGCAGTGCCTTCAAGCGTAATCCTGCACCAATGCCGGAGGCTCCATGCTCTCTTTGAACAGAAAAGACCGCTGTAAAAAGTGTCACAGTGAACGGGCCTTGAGGCTTTGCCCCAGAATCAACAAGGGTTTGTGCTGGAGATGTTGCAACGATTTACGCATCGATCTCAAATGTCCTGATAGCTGTCCATACGCTCCCAAACTTGAAGAAGGAAGCCCCTTCCCCACTTTCAGAGCAGATAACAACCACGAAGCAGTGCATGCGATCAAATCCTATATTGCGATCTGGATTGGCAAAAGAAACAGCGCTTTTCAAGAGTGCAGCCCTCAAGAGCTGGCTGAGCAGGATAAACAAGCTGTGCTGGAAATCCTCAGTGAATATCAATATCCTGGGAATTTCCCGGTAGAATACCTGATGCAAAAGCTGAACCTTCCCTATGAGAACAGAGCAGATATCGAAACGGCAGAAGATGTGGCAGGAGTATATCTGGATCACATCATTGCTTTGGAATTTGATCAATTGCGTAAGCTGACCTTGAATCAATCCTTGCTCAAAGATCTGGATATCCGTTACACAGAGATCATCAGGAAGATCCCATCTTACAAAAAGCTCAAAAAATATAGCTATATCCACAGTGGTACTTCTGAGGATGGTGCACAGAGTATCGTGTTTGTGGAGTTTAATCATCGGGATGAGCACTGCTTCGTTTTGCGCCAGCAAGATGATAAGTGGTATATACGGCAGAGTATAAACGGAAATCCTGCCCTGTATTTCAAACAGAATCAACTATATCAGCACATAGCCTCACTTTTGGGCGAAGCTAAGGATCAAGATGCTTTCAATGAAATCTCTGAAGCTCTGCGTAGCTATCCCGACAGTGCTGATTTGTATTACTACAAAGCCCTATACTGGCTGTTGGTAAAGCAGACAGAAAAAGCTAAGGAAGAGTTTTTGAATTCCATCGCCCTGGACAATGCCTTCAGCCCCCCATACATGCACTTGGGGCTGCTCAATCTCAATGAAAAAGACTATGCTGAAGCCCAGCTTTGGTTTGCTGCTTTGGTCCAGCTTGAACCTGATAATTTAGATGCCATCAATAATCTCGCCATAGCTCATCTGGCATCGGGAGATAAGGAACATGCCCTGATTCTGTGGCAGGAAATCCTCAAAAAACACCCAAGCTATGAGATGGCAAAAAAGAATCTGGAACTCTATGGATAAATATTACTTAAAGCTTGCCATCCGAGCCGCAGAACGCTCTCGAGGCAAATGCTCACCCAATCCTTTCGTGGGAGCAGTGATCGTAAACAACGGTAAAATCGTGGGCGAAGGTAATACTCAACCCTATGGCTCGGATCACGCCGAAATAGTAGCCATCAAGCAAGCAGGTGACAAATGCCTGGGGGCTACCATGTATGTGACTCTGGAACCCTGTTGCCATTTTGGCAAAACACCTCCGTGTACCGAAGCTATCATCAAAGCCGGACTCTCGCGGGTGCTCGTGGGCATCCTGGATCCCAATCCTCTCGTATCCGGAAAGGGTATCCAAGCCCTCCAGGCTGCTGGCATTATTGTAGAACACGGTTTTTTTCAGCAAGAGATCACAGAGCAGCTCGAATACTATCTTTGCTATATCAAACACAAAAGACCGTTTATCATCTGGAAGAGTGCTTTATCACTGGATGGTAAATATGCCGCCAGCGATGGTAGTGCAAAATGGATATCCAATCCTGCTTCCCGCAAACATGTCCACAAAGTACGCTCGCAGGTGGAAGTGGTCCTGGCCGGCATCAAAAGTCTGAGCCACGATGATGCAATGCTGAATGTGCGGGGTCTGCGCAAAGCCAAACAACCTCTGCGGTTGGTGCTGGATCCCAATCTGGATATCTCACTTTCTTCTAAACTTGTTCTAAGTGCAAAAGACTATCCGGCGATGATCATGTATCACACTGCAGATGAGGCAAAACTTGAGGCTTTGAAAGCTGCGGGACTCCAGCATACAAAAATCTCCGGACGCAAAGATGAGCTTGATTTGCATGCCGTGATGGATGCATTGTATGAGATGAAACTTTATTCTGTGTTGCTGGAAACAGGCAATCGACTCAGTGCAGCATTTTGGAAAGCTCGTTTGGTGGACAAATGCATGATCTTTTATGGCAATATGATCCTGGGTGGCACTAAAAGCCTGTTTGAAAACTATGATCGGCGCAATATTGATCATGCCATCGCCTTGGAAAAGATCAAGTTCAAGCGATTGCAGGACAACTTCCTCATCACCGGATATCCCCTTCTGTAAGGCTATTGGCTATATCTAAGATATCCTGATCCAGCTATTCTGATGGTCTTCAATTTGCCGGGCTCCACGAGCCTGAGAAAAGCCTCTGGGCTCCGTTTGAAGGATGGATTAGCTATCTCTGTGTATCCGATATATGTATATGAGTCGTGTAAAGATCGCATCTCCACGGTCTATGGTGTGTTACCATATATAAGAGATTGATAGCAGATGAGGGTGGGGGTTGGTGTTATCGGGAGCTTCAGCTGCGGGTGAAAGCGGCTGCGCCGCTTGGTAAACGGGGACCTTTACCATCCTGTGGATGGCCTGCTTTGCTGGGAGACTCTTTCTGCTGGATTCAACACATCCTGTGTCGATGTGAGGTAGCTTTGAATGCGAGCCTCCCCTACTCCTGCTCGCTTTCCTTCCCCTATAGCAATACGGTACCAATACGGGTCACACTCCGTAATGATACTGCGATAGCAATGCAATGCTGAGCGGTTAGCAGATTCATTGAGCTCGGAGGATGTTTTCATAGTATTAATGGTCAGGACGGAAACACGCTTTACTTGCGGGAAAACTCGAAGATATCGAAATCAAAGCCCAATGAGAGCATGGAATTGACACTCCCTTGTTTGTTGGTGGCAAATTGCAGACGCAAGGGAGCAATGAGGGTATCGTATCCAATACCGGCATACAGACAATACTCGCCTTGTATATCTTTATTCAGGAATGTGTCATCATCATAAGTGAGTCCCTGGATTCCAGCTTGAAGATGCAAAGATCTGAGGATCTGAGCAGAAAGACCCAGCTCAAAGATCAGGTAATGCGGAGCACTCACTTCATAGCGGGAATAGCCCTTAAAGCCATCGATGCCGCCAATTGCAAAGGGATCAAATATATCGGTGGGAGTAGAATCAAAATAGGTTCCACTATTGGCTCCGATTTTGATGCTCAAATCTTCGCACAAGGGAATGTAGGCATCCACCTTGCCCCGCAGACTATTGTAAACATAATCCGAGAGCTTCTCGTCTCTGGCAAAATTGAGTTTCCCGATTATTCTGACCCCGCTATAAGGGAAAGTGTAATCATCCAGACTTTCGTGGTATGCCTTGATACCCAATCCACTAACGGCATAGCGTCGAGGAGGCATATCGGATTCTGATATACCCCGATAAAGCCTGGTTTCGCTATAATATGCAAAGAGTTCTGCAATGGCAATATCCTTAGTGAATACACCAATACCAGTGGTTCCTCCCCATTCAAGGGATTTGACGCTATTTATCTGGTAATGATCCGTATCATATACATAAAGGGTTTTTTCATTGATGTAAGGAAAGATCCGATAGTAGACACCCCAGAAATCACCGAAGTTTTTTACGTAATCGACGTTTAGTTCGTTCTTGCCACCTAAAAGCAAACCTGCGATAAACTGGGAATTCTTAAGCAGCAGATTTTCCAGACTAAGCACAGCACTGGCGGTGAGCTTTTCCACATCGTTGTAGGAATTGTTTAGTGCGACAGTCTTCGGCTTGCGCTCACTGACGTGGATATTGAGTAGATAGCCACCGTCTCCCAGCGGTATAAGATCCGGATACAAGACATTGAAATACTGTGAATTCCAGGCATTACGGCAGGCATTGATGATCTCATTTCTACTGTAAGAGAGCCTGGGGCTCAAGCCGGAATATTCGCGGATTTTGGCTGAGCTGAGGTATTTGTTTCCCAAGACTTCAATTCGTTTTACATAGAACGATTCCCAATCTGGATAAAGCACAAAATCAAGATCGGCTGGAGATACATCAGCTTCTGCGATAAACGCTCTGATCTTTGCAATGTGTTGACGAGCATAGTTTTCTCCAATGGCAATAATCTCATCCACATGCTTAAAATCACCGGAAGAATACTGCAAGAGATCCGGTTCGAGCAGCAGATCACAGCTATCCAGATTTTCGCTGAGATTGCGGGTAATACCGATATTGATGGTTTGATCCAGAATATCGACAATGCTATTTAGCTGATCCGCTGCTCTGAGTGATGAATTTACCTTGATTCCCACTACGAGATTAGCGCCCATATCCTGCACCTGAGTAATAGGGAGATTCTGCGATATTCCGCCATCGATGTAGTAATTCTCACCCACCTGGAAGGGCGGGAGAATGCTGGGGATCGAAACTGAAGCCCTTAGTGCCTGCAATAGCGAACCGCTACTAAATACTTTTGGCGCTCCTGTCACCAGATCTGTCGCTACACAAGTAAAGGGAATGGGAAAGCGTGAAAAATCCTGCTCAAATCCTGACGCAGCGACAAGATCAAAGAGCTGCAGATTCAAGGAATTTACTTTGAATACGGCAGAAGGAAGCTGGGGAAGCCACTTATCATCCAGTTCAAATACTACGTTTCCATATGGAGCCCAACGCTTTTGTCCGATATACAGATCACAACGATTTACTCTGTCTTGTAAAACATCATTCCAATCAATCTCAGTGGCTATATGCTGGATATCCGTGGCCGAATATCCCATTGCAGACAAAGCTCCGATGATTGCCCCAATGCTGGTGCCCGAGATATAGTCTGGTTTGAGTCCCTCTTCTTCCAATACTTTCAGGACCCCGATATGGGCAAAACCACGGGCACCACCTCCGGAAAGGGCATAACCGATTTTTTCGGCAAATGCAGTGCAGAGCATCATCAAAATGATGCTTGTCAGGGCGATTTTTCTCATGAGAGCTTACTAAAAGTCGCTTGCTGCTCCCGTGTTATCCGGATCAGGTGCAATCGGTTCTGTGGACTTTGCTCCGGTCACATCCCGAAAGATAAAATCGATCCTGCCAAAGATGCATGATGATTCCACATGAATAGCTCGTCCCTGGCTTTCCCCGCTGCGATAGCGACTGTCTCCAAAGCCATATTGGCTCTTATTGGGAAGCACCGTAGCTCCAAAGATGGTGCTGGGCTCGATATCAAAGTTCAGGTGCACAGGCAGGATTACTTCTGCTGAACCAAAGATTACGTTGATCTCAATATCATTGGCGTTTTCATCCATGTCGGTAAGATCAATACTGCCACCAGAAAAGATCAGGTTGTATTCCCCACTTTGGTTCATTGTGATAAATGAATTACCCTTGGATCTGTCACGGCGCACGGTCTTACTGCCTGTTCCAATTAGCAATTTGATGCCAAACATGATAATAATCACAGCCAGGAAGATCTTGGCCAAAGGCATATTGATGTTGAATGTCTTCAAGATCAACGAGGCTCCCCACAATACTAACAGTACTCCCCAGAAGATGTTACCAAAGAAAAAGTTCATTCTCATTTCCTCTCCATGTTTGTTAGATGTTTAGTGCATTTTCGTATGCTTTTCTCAGCTTCAAAGCACACATCTCAATGTCATTGTTTATGATAAAGGCTTGTGATGCTGTCACTTCGCCCAGTTCATGCAGATCGATTTCATACTTGTCTGCTTGTTGCAAAAGTTCCGCCTGATGTTTTGCGGAGGTAGAAACTATGATATTGGCACCGCTTTCACCAAAGTAAGTAATGGCAGCTGGCTGCAGATGAGGAAAATCACCCTTGAAGCCAAAGGTCTTTTGTGGATGAAAACAAGCTTCAGCCAGAGCAACGGCAAGGCCACCTTCACTGAGATCATGAGCACTGTGAATCAAGCCTTGCTCATTGAGCGAGATTATGCAATCCTGCAATCGCTTTTCCAGATCGAGGTCAATCAGGGGTGGGTTACCTGTCACTTTATGGTGCATGATCTTGAGATATTCGCTACCACCGATACTCTTGCTGAGTGGTCCTAAAAGGAAAACCTTATCTCCAGCATGCTTGAAATACTGGGTCTGCGCTTTGCGAAAATCCGGCATCAAGCCCAGCATGCCAATCACCGGTGTGGGATAGATTGCTGCATGAGGATTCTCGTTGTAAAAGCTCACATTGCCACCAGTGACAGGAGTATCAAAAGCCAGGCAAGCGTCCTTCATGCCCCGGATACACTCTGAAAAACCATAATATACATCAGGTTTGTAAGGATTACCAAAATTCAGACAATTCGTGATAGCGATGGGTCTGGCTCCACTACAGGCAACATTTCTGGCAGATTCTGCAACTGCCGCTTTGGCACCTTCATAAGGATCCAGGTAACAGTATCTACCATTGCAATCTGTAGCAGCTGCTATGGCTTTGTCACTATTGCGAATCCGGATTACAGCAGCATCGCTACCGGGTTCGATGGTGGTAGCAATGCCCACCATGTGGTCATATTGGGAAAAGACTCTGCGTTTGGATGCGATATTCGGGCTTTGAACTAATCTGAGCAGGACATCGTTTGGATCCTGATCCAAATCAAGCTTGCTCAGATCCTCGTTGTGAAGCAGATCCAGATATTGCGGCCGCCTGCTTTCACGAGTGTAAACCGGAGCTTTGCCACCCAAAATCAAATACTCGGCCGGAATCTCTGCTTCCACCAGGTCATTATTCTTCACCCGCAGGATTTTATCTGCTGTGATTTGCCCGATCTGAACAGCATCCAGATCCCACTTTTCAAATACTTTTAGTACTGTATTTATGTTTTGCGGTTCTACAATCACGAGCATGCGCTCTTGAGATTCTGAGAGCATGATCTCATAAGTGCTCATGTCACTTTCGCGCTGAGGCACTTTACTTACATCGATTTCGATGCCTACTTCTCCCTTGCCTGCCATTTCACTGCAGGAGCAGGTGAGCCCTGCTGCGCCCATATCCTGGATCCCCACCACAAGACCGGCCTGGATAATTTCCAGAGTAGCCTCCAAAAGCAGTTTTTCATAAAAGGGATCCCCCACTTGCACCGCAGTTCGCTTTTCTTCGGATTCATCGGATAGCTCGATCGAAGCAAAGGTAGCTCCATGGATCCCATCACGTCCGGTTTTTGCGCCCACGATGATGACGGCATTGCCCACTCCGGAAGCGGCAGATTTGGCCAGATTCTGGTGCTCCAAAAGACCGATAGCCATGGCATTGACCAAAGGATTGCCTTCGTAACTATCATCAAAATAGATCTCTCCTCCCACGGTGGGAACGCCAAAGCAATTGCCATAATCCGCAATGCCGTGCACTACTTCAGAAAGCAGGTGTTTGACCCCGGGATTATCGGGATTGCCAAAGCGCAGGGAATTGAGTGCTGCAATGGGGCGGGCACCCATGGTGAAGATATCTCTGAGGATGCCTCCCACACCAGTGGCTGCCCCATGGTAAGGCTCTAATGCCGAGGGATGATTGTGACTCTCGATCTTGAAGCTGATGGCCAGATTATCGCCAATATCAACTACTCCGGCGTTTTCCTCACCGGCTTTGGCCAGCATCATTGCACCTTCTTTGGGCAAGGTCTTGAGCTGTTTGATGGAGTTTTTGTAGCTGGCATGCTCGCTCCACATCACGCTAAAGATACCGAGCTCTACTATTTTGGGCTCGCGACCCAATATCTCAAGAATGTATTGGTATTCATCCTGAGAAATGCCATGTTCAGCTATGAGCTGCTGAGTAATCTGTGTCATTGCTTATCCTTAAATAGTTTTATCTCATGATTCTTGATCTTGGACATCAGGATGTTCAGACGGTCTTCGATGATAGCATAGGTCTCGCGATAAGTATCAATCTCGCTGCCATAGGGATCCTCAATATCACCTTCATATCCGGTGATCTCATTGAGGGTAAGGATCTTGTGCATAGACTCCGGATTTGCTGACCGCAGAAAATCCCGCTGCCGCTCTTCCATCGTGAGCACCAGCCATGAAGCGGCAACCATCTGTGGTGTGATCTGCTTGGAGACATGTTCCTCTGCTTCAGTGATACCATTTTCCATTAGAAGCTGCATTGAAGACAGGGAAATCATGTGACCACCCTCTAAGAGGCCACTACTATCGGAGCTCAGATTCAGCCCCTGCTCGCGAATCATTTTGGTAAACAGCTTTTCTGCAATGGGGCCGCGGCAGATATTGGCAGTGCAAACAAACATGACCAGGGGCTGATAAAAGGATTTCTTGATCTCATAAAAGGGTACAGAACCCTCTCTAAGGCATTTTAGATCTTCGCTGCCGCCTTCATCTTTGCCGATGTATTCCACCAGGGTTGAGGCAGTGGCGCTTTCCTGAATCGCCTTCCTGGGGGGATATAGTGCGAAGTCAAACCAGGATGAGAAAACTTTTTCCAAACGCCCCACGTCGTTTTCTGCCGGAAGATTGGAATAATTTACCGATGTACTTACAATAGGTTCATTCAGCATCTCGATAAAAAGCCTGAGTAAGGGATCTGTGGGAACTCTAAAGGCTACCTTGCCATCTAAGGCAATATGTTCAAACCTGGGATCATCGACCTTGAAAGCAATACTCAAGTTTCCGGGAAAATACTGTTGCATGAGCCCATATAGCCGCGGTGGGATATCGATATTCTCGTCGATAAACCAGAGAATATCAGGCACTAATACTATCATTCCGGCCTTTGTTCGCTGCTTGTGGGCATTGATTTTTGCGATCGTCCTGGTGGCAGACAGCCGGGCGCCCACTCCCCACATATTCCCCGTATAATGCAGAATGCTGGCCTCCGTCAGAGGATTCTTTTGCAGTATGCTCATCAGCTTCTTTGGCGAGGGATTCTTAACTTTCAACATCTTCAGTCCTTATTCAATTTTGGGCTAAATCATAGTATCTGGCATTTTATCTTTCAAAAAAGGGTAGTGGGTTTATGGCTGCACCATCTTTGCGGAGTTCAAAATGCAAAGAGGGTTCTTGGGCAGATCCCGTCATGCCGCTACGGGCAATCACCTGCCCCCGCGTGATACTGTCGCCACGACTTGCCAAAAGATCGCTGTTGTATCCATAGAGGCTAAAGAAACCATTTTTGTGATCTATGATAATCATCTTTCCCTGTCCACCATAACGATCCGAAAAGACCACTTCACCATCATCGATGGCGACCACGTTTGTCCCCTCGCGTACCGCTATATCAATGCCATTGCTGACTACTGAGGTATTGTATGATCTGGTCTCCTGCCCGAAATTGCGGATAATCGGTCCTCGAACAGGCCACGCTATCTTTGCCTGAGTAAATCTGTATGAGGATGGTATCCTGCCGCTTTCTTCCATTAACCGGGTGATCAGCTCTTCCAATTCAGCAGCATCTTGCTTGAGCTTGGCAATTCTATTCAAAAGGGCTTGTTCTTCCTGGCTGAGTTTTTTACTTTGATCGTTCAAGGTGCGGATCTGGGCTGTATACCGCCTCGCCTTTTGATCCTCAGTTCTGAGATTTCTGCTAATGCGGTAAGCTTCGCTACTTGTATGCTGCTGCGCACGCTCCAAAGATACCTTGAATCCACCCATGTGATCTATGGAATCCTGGTTGTGCTTGATCAAGTCTGTGAGATAACGCTGATCCCGGTGTGATATCTCCTGGTTTTTGTAGCTGCGGTCTACTTTTAGCAAGAGTTTGATTTGATCGTTTTGCACTTGATGCAGATGACTCAATCTTTCGCTGGCTATCTGAATCTGCCGCTGTACATGAGTCAGAGAATCTCGCACAGAGCGTTCTTCAGCTTTATACTTTTTCAGATTCTGATCGGTAATGCGCTTGAGTGAAGCATTTCTTTGAATCTCGCTCTCGGTTTCTTGTTTCCTGGCAGTGGTTTCTTTGGCTTTGGCTTCAGCGCTCTCAAGCTCAGATTGCAGACGCTGCAATTCACGTACTTTATCATCCAGTTCGTCTGCAACAAGCAGACTTACTGAAAGCAGTATCAGCATTATTATCAGCGTCTTGTGCATATCTCTCTCCACCGTATCTTGGAATAATCAAATATTTTGTTCCGGCTATCTGTGTCAATCAGAATCTTGATAGACATAGATAGCGTTGCCGAAATCAAAGACTGGAGTATACGATCTCTCCGCCAAACATGGTAAGCAGACTTTTGGCGTCGATCCAATACTCAACGGGCAACTTCCGATAATCCTCGATCACGATGAGATCAGCTAAATAGCCTTTTTCTATTTTTCCCCTGATCTGCTCTGAGCAGGAAGCCGCAGCAGCACCGATCGTGTAACCATCAATAGCTTGCTGTACCGTAATGGCTTCGGCGGGATTGAGTGCTTCTTTGTGGGCACTGACCTGGTGACGTCGCTCCAATGCGCTATAAATGCCATGAAATGGATTCATGGTCTCGATCGGCACATCCGAACCAAAGGCATAGGGGATTCCTGCCTCGAGCATGGATTTGAAGGCATAAGCTTCATGTTCCACATGGGGCCAGCTTTCATGAATCATAGGAATGTCGTTGGCAATATGTACCGGTTGCAAACTGGCAAAAAGTCTGCTGCGTTTGAGATCTGCAATATCGCTGAGCCGGATCGACTGGACGTGTTCGATGCGGTGGAAAAGATCCTTATACTCCGGATTCTGATTCAGCTTTAGTGTGCAATCTATTAGCTGACGTACACAGCGATCTCCAATGGCGTGAACGGTACTGGCAAAACCCGCTTGAGCTGCTTTGTCCATCTGCTCATAGAGCTCTTCATCCCGATATCTCAGGATACCAAAGTTTTCCGGCTGAGCGGGATAGGGCTCAAACATAGCTCCGGTACGGGAACCCAAAGAGCCATCGCCAAAGAGCTTCAAACCACCCACTTTAAAGTATTCATCACCCTCATAACTGCGCATCTCACCAGCGATCATCTCATCCAGTTCTGATGCCTGAAAATGCCAGCAAAAGCGAAAGCGTGCCCCCTGCTCTTGTGCTTTGAGCAGAAGATCTTTGCTGGCTTTATACTCCATCAGGTGAAATCCTATTAGCCCCCATTCATAGATATCCGCTACAGTATCTTTGATGCTCTTTAGAACTTGATCTTCCGGAGCTGGGATGATATACTTGTCGATGATCTCGGCAGCTGTTTCATACAATACCCCACTCAGTGAGCCATCTGGCAGACGTTCAAATCTCCCCCCACCTGGCTCTGGGGTATCGTTCTTGATCCCGGCAAGCTCAAGCGCTTTGCTATTGCAGAGCTTGGCATGATAATCACGACTGAAGAGCGCAACTGGTACATCAGGAAAGATTTTGTCCAAAAGGTGTTTGTTCAGATCCATCGGAGCGCTCAGAACATTGCGATTCCAGCCTCCACCGATGATCCATTGGGCATCCCAAGTCATATTGTCTCGATACTGACACAGATAATCCTCTATCTCCATAAGTGAACTGCATTGCAAAAGATTCACCAGGAGTTTGGCTTTGGAGTATTCCACAAAATGCGTGTGAGCATCAGTGAAAGCCGGTAACAGCATTTTACCCTTGAGATCAATCTCTTGCAAGGCTTGAGTAGCCAGATTCCGGCAGTCCTGCAAACTACCCAAGTGATAGATGAGATCATTTACCACCAATACCGCTTCTGCTTCGGGATGACCGTAGATCGGTCCATTGAAAAATATTGTAGTCATTGTATCCTCTTTAATGCTTTGCGTAGTAACTCATATTCGATAGCATAGTTGATCCTGATCCAATCCACCGTCAGCGAACCAAAAGCACTTCCTGGCATGGTGATTACACCTTGTGCCATGTAATTTTTTACCTGTGCAATAGCCTGAGGTGCCTTGATCATTAGATATGGAGTGCAGGAGGGGACATGCAGAATGGATGAGTCCAGCATCCTCACTGCCAGACTCTGGTTTTGCCGCAAATTCTCCTGGATCATGGTGGGGATATTTTCTTGATCCAGAGCAAAAAGCGCCAATTTTTGAGATATCCAGACCGGACAGGTGGAGATGTATTGCTTTAGTTTCGTGGCTGCCAAGATTACATCAGGATCAGCGAATATCCAGCCAATGCGCCAACCACTCATAAGATGAGATTTGGAGAGTCCATTGATTCTTATACAATGCTTTACTTTATGATAGTCAGGTTGATATGGCCTATTTATATATACATCACTATAGATCTCATCCACTATCAATATGATATCATGTTTGTTAACTATTGTACAGAGCTTGCTAAAACTGCTATCATCAAAGCAGAATCCAGTGGGATTTGAGGGATGGCTCATGAGCAAGATCTTCGCGCTCTGAAGCCGCATTTCCCATAGCTCCCAGTCGATACTGGTAAGATCATCCCCAAAGGGTAATCTGCTCACTTCTGCCCCAGCCAAATGAGCCAAAACAGGATAAGCAGGATAATCCGGATCTGGAATTGCAATGATATCACCGGGATTGAGAAGCGCTTGCAAGCTGATGTACAAAGCCTCCTCTGCCCCATTGCATACGCAGATGTTTTCTGCAGACGCATGATACCTTTCTCCCAGCTTGGCTCTGAGCTCGGGAGTTCCTGCATTGGGTGTATAGGCCGGACGGGCATCTTTCATCAACTTGATCACATGTTCGGACAAAGCTTCAGGAAAGGGAAATGCCAGCTCTCCCAGAGCAAGATTGATGCTCTCAGCGGGTGCTTCAGCCATCAGGCTTCTGAGCTTTGAAAGCTCCACAGAAGTCAATCTCTGAGCTTCACTGAATGACATGTCTTAGTTCACACTCGAGCGTCAAAGCGGCATCGGTCTTGGCATCCCGATATTTGATGATGATGGGACAATAGATCTGAAACTCAGGATTATGTTTGAGCCGACGCGAACCAGAGACCACTACAGCATCTTTGGGAATGGTGAAAGATCCATCCTGATCCCGCGACAGAAACTCGTTGTTCACACTGTCATATATCGGCGTGGATTTGTTGATCACGGTTCCGGAAGCGATCACTGCTCTCTGGCTGATGATGATGCCTTCATAGATGCCGGTATTACCCCCGACAAAGGCATCATCTTCGATGATCACAGGGCGAGAACCGATAGGCTCCAATACCCCGCCGATCATTGCTCCGGCAGAAAGATGCACTCTCTTCCCGATCTGGGCGCAAGAGCCCACCAAAGCATGAGAATCCACCATGGTGCCGCTGTCCACCCAAGCCCCGATATTGATATAAGCTGGAGGCATGATCGTGACGCCCTTGGCCACAAAGCAGCCCGTGCGAATGGAGCTTCCGCCGGGGACGATGCGTACCTGATCTGATAGTGTGAAGATCCTTGGGGGCAGAGTATCTTTATCAAAAAAGCTGCTCTGCAAAGGGATAGGATATTCTTTCAGGACGCCCATCCGAAATCCAAGCAAGATCCCCATCTTGATCCATGAATTTACCTTCCAGAGATCTTCTTCTTTTTGACATGCCCGTATCTCACCATTGTTTAAGGCTTGCACAAATCTATCAAAGATACTCCTGTCAGCATCACTAAAATCACTTTTCTGAGCTTCATACAGGGCAGTTATTTCATTCTTTAATGTCATGATAATGCCTCAAATGCAGCTTTGATTCTGGGTAAGGCTTGATCGAGCACAGAGCGGGGACAAGCAAAATTCAACCTCATGAAGCCAGAGCCCTCGCTGCCAAATATGATGCCAGCGGTCAATGCCAATCCGGCTTTATCCCGCAGCAGCTCCATCAATTGCTCATCGGTCAAGTCATAATCGCGAAAATCCAGCCAAGCCAGATAGGTGGCTTCACAGGGACTCATTCTCACCCGGGGCAGGTGCTCAGATACGTATTCAGATACCATGTCCCTATTGCTTTTGAGATATTCCTTCAGAGCCACCAGCCAATCAGCGGATTCGGTATAAGCAGCGATCAAGGCATGAATACCAAAGCTATTTCCCATAAATGTGTGCATACTCTGATTGAGTTCATTTACTTTCTGAGCCAGATCATCATCCTTGATGATCATCACAGCAGTAGCCAGACCTGCCAGATTGAAGCTCTTGGCCGGAGAAATCCCGGAAATCACCAGCTTACTGTTGATTGAAGCTATCGGCGTATGCTTGAGAGGAGGATACACCAGATCAGCATGAATCTCGTCGCTAAATATGATCACCCCATTTTGCACACAGATATCACTCATCCGCTGCAATTCCGCTTCCGAAAACACCTTGCCTACCGGATTGTGAGGATTGCAGAGAATGAACATCTTTGCCCGTTTTGCCTTATCCTCAAAATCCATCCAGTTAATCTCATACTTGCCATTTACGTTGATCAGAGGATTTGTCAGCAGTTGGCGCTCATGATCCTTCACTGTCGTGTGAAAAGGCGTATAGACCGGAGTCTGAATCAGGATCTCATCTCCCGCCTGGCTCAAGCTCAATATCGAAATGGCCAGAGCAGTCATCAAACTCGGGGTCGGAATGATCTTGTAGGCACTGGTTTCCCAATTATATTGAGATCTTTGCCAATGGCGGATGGCTTCATTGAACTGCTTGTCCCTCAGGTTGTAGCCAAAGATTGGATGCTGCAATCTCTTTGCCAGGGATTGTTGGATGGCTTCGGATACGGCAAAATCCATATCTGCTACCCATAGTGGGATGAGATCGTCGCGCTGGTACATCATCTGCAGCGCATCATACTTGAAACAGCCTGTGCCTTTACGGTCAATGATTTGATCAAAGTTCATCTTGTGCATTTGCCTTCAGGTAGTCCAGCACTCCCTGCAATTTATCGGGAATCGCAGCATGGGGGGCAAGGTCTGCCAGATTGAGGATGATTTCCAGGATATGTGGAAAGGATGCCGGGGTATTGAGTTGCCTCAAAACACCTGTGCTATTTCGATAAGAGATTTGTGTATAGTATGTTATCTTTCTCAAAAGGTCGATACTCTGGATGCTATCATAAGGAATCACAATATCTTTTTTGGCAATAAATCCGAGTTTGATCTGATCTTGCATAAAGGTAATGCTATTAAGGCTGGTTACCTTGCGCAAAATGGAATCCAGACCCACAAAACAGATGATCAAAGGCAAGATCTTGTAAAACATGGGGGTGTCGGAATGCACAAAACTCAGCAGAAAGTACAAGCTGTAGATCACCATCATCATCGAGATCAGGATCATAAACCACCTAAAGCCCTGATGATAACGATACACTACCGGAAGTCTATCCCGGATGTATTGAACCTTTAGTGGTTTCGGCATAAGTATTCCTTGTATAGCTGGCGCACACTATCCAGGATCAGCTCCGTTGCTGGCACCGAGTCATAGAGCACAGCATCACTGTTTTCTCCATGAAAATCACTGCCGGCCGTCATATAAAGCCCATTCTTCTGTGCGATGGCAATAAACTCATCTACCTGATATTGATAATGATCCGGATGCCACACTTCCAATCCATCGATGCCATAGCCGATAAAGTCCTCTACAAAAGATAGATTGAGCAGTTTCCCAGGATGTGCTACCACAGCAAATCCGCCGGCGTCATGGATCACCGAGATCACGTCCGGCACAGTATGCTCCGGTTTGGGCACAAAGGCCGGCTTAAAATTTCCAATGTACTTATCAAAAGCCTCGTTTTTTGATCTCACGAAGCCCTTCTGAACGAGCACTTGGGCGATGTGAGGACGCACTATCAGTTCACCTCTCCCCGCCATGGCGACTACGTCTTCCAGCTTGATCTGAACCCCCATATCATCCAGGAGTTCGATCATTTTTACCGCTCGTTCTCTTCTGCCTACAAGATACATCTCACTGAGTTCTTGCAAGGCCTCATTCTCAAAATCACAGCCATAAGCCAGGATGTGAACGTCGTGCCCCTGATGCAGAGAGCTAATCTCCATGCCAGGGAGGATGCGAAGTGGCGTATGCTCTGCCGGTATCTCGGTATAGGCAGCCGAAGTATCGTGATCTGTAATGGATATCAGATCCAAACCGATGCTCTTGGCCTGCTTTACCAATTGTGCAGCAGTGAGTGCACCATCAGATGCACGCGTATGCAGATGCAGGTTGATACGCCTGATGTCATTTATTTCTTTTACTATCATACTCATTTTTATTCATTGACTAAAATGCACAGTCCCAAAAATCGTCAATAGATTTCTTTTGTGGAGATGTATATGCAATATGACCCGATCAAAGATCGCCTTGCCAGTATCATCCAAGTGTTTCCGGCGTTAAGACGTATGTTTTATATGGCACTGGATTTTTTGCTCTTACGGCAACGCTACGTCAAAGCTGAGATCCGCAAGTATTTCAAAGATGGTATGAGATTTTACGACGCCGGAGCCGGGTTTTGCCAATACAGTGACTTTGTGCTCAATAGTTACCCAAAATCTACTGTTCTGGCTACTGATCTCAAGACAGATTATCTGTTTGCATACCAGCAAGTGGCAGATTCACGATTTTTTTATAAAACAGCCGATTTGCAGGTGTTTTGCCCTAAACAGCAATACGATATGGCGATAGCCATTGACATCCTGGAACATATAGAGCATGACCTCAAAGCATTACAAAACTTCCACGCTGCTCTTTCCGAAGGTGGAATCCTCATAATCTCCACACCCAGCGATCAGGATGAAGCTGCCAGATTTACCGAAGAGCACGTCCGCCCTGGCTATAGCAAAGATGAACTGGAAGCAAAGCTCACTTCAGTTGGTTTTGAGATCATATCATCCCGCTATAGCTATGGTTTGTGGGGTGCTTTGAGCTGGAAACTAATGATGAAATACCCTTTGGCGCTCTTGAACAAGAACCTTGCATGGGGCATGATCCTACCCTTTTGGTATCTTACGCTCTTCCCTATCTCGGAATTGCTCATGTACCTGGATATGAATAGCTACAATCTTTATGGAACCGGTATTCTCATCGTGGCGCGCAAGGCAAAATCATCAGATACCATCACTGCAAACACTCGAGTATGAAACATCACTTTAGAAATTGGAGATTATCATGACTATCAAACGGGCAGCTAATCGCAAAAGAAAAAAGGACATTATCCTGGAAAAAGCAATTGAAGTCTTTGCCAAAAACGGTTCACAACAGGCCACCATAGCTGATGTAGCAAAAGCTGCGAAAACCGCTCAAGGTACCATTTACCTCTATTTTAGCAGCAAAGAAGAATTGCTCAATGAATGCCTGCAAAAGATTATCAATCCCGAGATTCAGGCCATCATTGATGCTACCCAGGGCATCACAGATACCATGGATAGATTGTATGAATTTTTTGTGCAACATATAAAACTTGTGCAGCAAAAGCCCTATATAGCCAGATTCCTGACTATGGAAGCTCGCCAGAATGAAGATTTTTACCGGGCATGGCCTGACTACAATCCGCTAAAAAAATACCTCAATTGGGTGCAAAAAACCGCTGAAGAAGCCATTGCAGACAAGCGTATACGTCCGCTTGATACCAAAGCCTTTGCTTTCCTGATCGTAGGTGTGATGGATCTGACAATGGCACAATGGCTGGCAAATCCGGAAAACCTGGATATCTTTGACATGGCTGAAAGCATCCGGGACATTATCCGACATGGTACCATTCACTAAGCTCTGTTTGCATGCTCGTCTCCCAGTGATCAATGCTGCTATTGCCATCGCTTTTCATGTATCAGGCAAGCCTTACATCGGCTACACATTATCTACCCATGTCCAAGATCACACTACTTACAATTTCAAGATCCTCTGAGGCTTCTGCGCTTCGCCATCAATGTTGAGACGCAGCAGATAGACTCCTGCCGGCAGGTAGCGAGCATCATCATCGCAGCCTTCCCAGGCCAGATGCTGCTCGCCTTTGGCTTGATCCCCCGCAAAAAGCCGCCTCACCAATTGACCGCGGATGTTGTAGATCTTGATCTCAATCTCGCTTGCTTTGGAT
>CAZCRD010000092.1:0-21656 GCA_964501025.1 uncultured Candidatus Cloacimonadota bacterium
ACTTCCGAATCCGTGATCCTGGTGCAAGCAGATGACTATAGTGGCAGTGATTTCCGCTTCCGGGTTTTGGGGCCTCAGGACAGCTCAAACAACGAAATGAAGATCTGGGATCATGTAAATAGCGAATGGATCGGCTCTGGCGATATCTCAAGCGGTGTGTTGATGGATTCTGACCTGGGAGATCCTGCAAGCGGAACTTACTTCTGGATCCCTGTGCAACAGGGTAGCAGCAGTGCTGGTAGTGGACGCTATGTGGATGACGATGACGATTATGATGGCAGTGATACAGATGCCGATACCAGAATGAAATACAACACGATCATGCCCCTGCCTCCGGTTGAAGCAATGGTCAGTGAGGATACTTTTACGCTCACTGGAAAGCTAATTGGCACAGATCAATATCCTTTAAGCAAGAAATACGTGATCCTGGGCTACGACGCCGTGGAAAAGGGCAAATTGATCACCGGAACTTCCAGCACCATCAGTGCCAAAGGCAGCAAAGCTGCGGGAGATTATACTCTCTTCAGTGATGTTTCTCTACATCGAATTGAAGTGCGCACTCAGGATGACGTCCTGATCACGCAGCGAGTAAATGATGAGGGCTGGACCGAGAACACTAGTCTCGGCGATACTACTTTGCCGGTGGAGCTCAGTACCTTCACGGTGACCGCCTATGCCAACCGGGCAAAATTGCAATGGGTGAGTCAATCCGAGAGCAATCTCATGGGTTACTATGTGTTCCGGGCTGAAGAACAAGATTTTAGTATGGCAGAGCAAGTCTCAAATCTGATCGAAGCCACCAATAGCACCCAAAGCCAGGTCTATCTGTTTACCGATAGCGGTCTGCAAGCAAACATCACCTATTACTATTGGCTGATGGCAATGGATTATAGCGGCGAGTATCGGGTGTTTGGACCTGTGCACATCACCTTGGGAGATGGAGAACACATACCCGAAATCCCCATCATCACCGGCTTGGATATACTCTATCCCAATCCCTTTAATCCCACTCTCAGTATTCGCTACGGCCTCACAGAAACTGCTGATATCAAGCTGAGTATATACAACCTGAAAGGGCAAAAAGTGCATAGCATAGAATTCGCCCAGCAAAATAAAGGCTACCATCAATACCTTTGGGATGCTGCTGCGGAAGTGAGCGGCATTTACTTTGTGGTCTTCGAAAGCGGAACCATCAAGGAAACACGGAGGATAACCCTTAGCAAGTAGCGCAAAATAATGGTGGTAAATCTCCGAGGCTCCTTTGACTGCTTGATGGGCTCTTGGAAATATCCCGAAGACTTCTTGAGCGGGGCTCAAGAAGTCTTCAAGAGGCTCTTTAGCGCCGGAAGGGCACAATAGGGTAAGGTGTGGGATGATCACAAATGCGCTTTTGACGAAAGAATCTGCAGTAAAGATGCTGAAGATTGCTTGGGGAAAGATCTCCGCGTGGGTTAATCACAATAAGGGTTGGTTCACCAGTATAGATATGTAGCGGAGTCTTTCCAAAGCTCCGTTTTCTTCGCATTATTTTAGACTGGATTCCGGATATTCTTCACTGGTCTTCGCTGAACTCAGCCCAGTTCCAAATTCCGGAATGACGAGGTGGGTAGTTGGTATACGTTGCGGATTCTTTCTGAAGCGCCTTGGGGATTCGTAGCGGAGTCTTTCCAAAGCTCCGGTTTGTTCCTCGCAGCATTAGAATGCCTGCGCTACGTAACGTAATGCTACGTTACATAGCGCAGACTAAATGAGATTTGGGCTCAGGGCAGGATTCTGGTTCCGGTCTTTCCTTCAAAGGCTTCCACTATTCTATCGATAGAGGTGATCAGCACTTCGCTACCTCCGCGTTTGATAAAATCAATCGCAGCCAGGATCTTGGGACCCATGCTACCGGCGGGAAACTGCTTGTCCTCATAGTGTTTGCGAGCTTCAGCCACAGTCATTTGATCCAGATCTTGCTGATCTGCTTTGCCGAAATTGATCGAGACCTTGTCCACTCCGGTGAGGATCACAAAGAGATCGGCCTGGATATTCAGGGCGAGCAGGGCACTGGCGAAGTCTTTATCAATCACAGCATCGATGCCTTCGAGTTTGCCGGAGTCTTCCCGATACACAGGGATCCCGCCACCGCCTACTGCGATTACGATCTCCCCTTTGTGCACCAGCTCATTGATGGTGCTGGCAGGGATGATCTCGATGGGCATAGGAGAAGGAACTACCCGGCGATAACCTTTGCCAGAATCCTCTTTCAAGCTCCAGCCCAGATTGCTCTGCAAATCCCTCGCTTCAGTTTCAGAGTAATAGGTGCTACCCACAAATTTGCTGGGATTTTTCATGCTGGGATCGTTTTTATCCACTACCACCTGGGATACAATGGTGATCACCTGCTTGGTGATTCCGTGTTCAAGCAGTTTGTTTTGCAGGCTTTGCTCGATCATATAGCCCATAGTGCCTTCGGTGGCAGCATTGAGCACACCCAAAGGCAGAGAGGCCAAGCCTTCTTTTGCTCCGGCTTCCTGTTGACGCAAGAGGTTGCCGACCTGAGGGCCATTGCCGTGAGTGATGCTTAGCTGATAGCCGCGGCTGATGAGTTCTACGATGCCATCCAGAGAATTGCGGGTATTGACAAATTGCTCGGCAATGAGGCCTTTCTGACCGGCTTTGATGATGGCATTGCCGCCCAGAGCGAGAACAGCTGTCTTTTTCATACATACATCCTTTATATGCAAAAGCTAAAGCCGGGGGCGAGTATTGGGCTCACCCCCGGTCGGATATTAGTTTATGAGAGTTTGTCGTTATTTTTTGGCTTTCTTTTTTGCTTTCTTGGTGGCAAAGCCTTCCAATACTTCAGCAATGGTGGGAACGCCAATCTCTTGCAATTCGTAACCAACCTGGCAAGCCGGTTTTTTGATCTTCACGATGCGACGCAGGTCGATCGGAGTGGCAATCACCACAGAATCGCAATCTGTGTCGTTGATGGTTTTTTCCAGATCTTTGATCTGCTGATTGCTGTAACCCATGGCAGGAAGCAGGATTCCGATATCAGGATACTTTTCATAAGTCTCTTTGATTTCGCCGACGGCCCATTCACGCGGATCCACAAAATCCAGACAACCGTATTTCTCGGCAGCGACCATGCCAGCTCCAAAGGTCATCTCACCGTGAGTGAGGGTAGGACCATCTTCCACCACCAATACTCTTTTATTCAGAATGTATTCGGGGTGATCCACAAAGAGCGGAGAAGCTGCATCGATGATCTGAGCAGTAGGATTGATCGCCCGGACATTGGCACGGACTTCGTTGATATCATCCATATCGGCGCTATCGATCTTGTTGATCACGATGACATCAGCCATATAGACATTGGTCTCGCCGGGATAGTAAGAGATCTCATCACCAGGACGGTGAGGATCTACCACTACGATGCGGATCATTTCATCTGAAGAGTAGAACGGGATATCGTTGTTCCCGCCGTCCCAGATGATGACATCAGCTTCTTTTTCGGCTTCCCGCACGATGGCTTCATAATCCACACCAGAGTAGATCACGCTGCCCATCGCAATGTGGGGTTCATATTCTTCCATCTCTTCGATGGTGCATTTGTGTTTTTTGAGGTCTTTGAGCTCGGCATAGCGCTGAACTTTCTGTTTTTCCAGGTCACCATAAGGCATGGGGTGACGGATGGAGACCACTTTGAGGCCACGTGCCTTGAGGGCTTTTACCACCGCACGGGTAGTCTGGGATTTACCACAGCCGGTGCGAGCTGCACAGATGGTGATCAGAGGCTTGGTGGTTTTGATGGTGGTATTGTCGGCACCCATCAGCATGAAATCCGGTCCGATCGAATTTACCAATGCAGCTTTGTGCATCACCACTTCGTAAGGCAGATCGCTATAAGCCAAAACAACCAGATCCACATTGTGTTTTTGGATCAGTTCTTTGAGTTCGCTCTCGGGTTTGATCTCGATGCCTTTGGGATAGAGCTTCCCAGCCAAAGCAGCGGGATATTTCTTGTCGTCGATACCAGGTATCTGGGTAGCGGTGAAGGCTACCACTTCATAATCTTTGTTGTCGCGGAAGAAGACGTTGAAGTTTTGAAAGTCACGTCCTGCAGCGCCCATAATGATAACTTTACGTTTCATTGGGTTTCTCCTTTATTTACTTTGATTTATGTCCTTTATCTCAAGCTTTAAAATAGGCATTTATCGTCAAGCAAAATCTTGGCTTAAACGCGATACGGCAGAAAATCCCATCCTGTTCACTGCTGATGGGGCTGACCCCAGCGCAGGCTTTTGGGAGGGAATCACGATTCGTCCCTATTGTGTGACAGATTCTCTGAAGTTTGAGCACTGCGAGTTTGAATACGCTGGCTCTCAGGATAGCATGCTGGAAGTGAATTCTGAGGGCACCAGCATCGGGGATTGCAGCTATACGCATATCGGGGTGTCAGATCAAGTACGTCGCTTTTACCAGATTATTGCGATAGACAACATCAGACGCTGGAGCCATTAACGCTTCCTGCCCCGGCAAGCTACAAAGTTTTTCTTGACAGTGAGATATATCAACCTATCCTTGAGCACGACTATAAATGCATAGCAAAGGAGAAACTAATGCAAGCGAAGACTTTTACCCTATTTGATCCCAGACTGCTCAGCCTGAGCCTCGGGTTGCTTTTCCTCTTCTGTTGCCTCTCTCTGAGCGCACAAGAGAGCACTGAAGCCGAAATTCAGCGTGAGATATTGGTCAGCAATACGCACATAGCCGCCCAAGGTTTGGGTGGCATCCTGTTAGATTTGGAACAGGAAAAACAGGTCGAGTATTGTCGCAAATTTGTCAAACCCATCCGCTTTTTCTCAGACAAATCCGGATATTTCTATATCTATGATATGAAAGGCAGCAATATCGCCCATGCTACTCAGCCTGAAAAGGAAGGCAAAGACCTCTATGAATACCAGGATTCTCAAGGCAATTACTTGATCCAGGCTCTGATCAAAGCTGCAGCAGAAGGTGGTGGCTTTGTGGAATTTTGGTGGGAAAATCCCCTCACCCAAAAGGAAGAGCAAAAGCTCGGATATGCAGAGCCAATCCCGGGAACGGATTTCTTTATCGGCTCTGGTATCTATATGAAATAGTACTGAGGCAAGATCTGCTGAGCAAAAACAGAGCGGATAGCCAGAGATTGTGCTTGACAAAAAAACCCCACTTTCAAAAGTGACAATCACAGCGCGTGCTGAAGTGGTGAAATTGGTATACACGCTAGTTTCAGGGACTAGTGAGCAATATGCTCATGGGGGTTCGAGTCCCCCCTTCAGCACCATTTTTGCATCCATCAAACAAAAACATTGACGCCATCTCCCTCATTCTTTTTCCTTGTTCAAAGAAAGAAAAAGGAGCGTACGCCATGAATGATTACCGTACTATCATTGAACGGCTGAACCTGATGCCGCATCCGGAAGGTGGCTACTACCGTCGCAACTGGCAATCCGCCATGAAAGCAGAAGCAAAGGACACTACCGGCAAGATCGTGCATCCCCTGCGCAGCATAGGTTCCTCCATTTTGTATATGTTGCCTTCCCATGAAACCTGCCTGTGGCACAGAGTGGCTTGTGACGAAATGTGGCATTTCTATCATGGCAGCAGCTTGAGATTGTATCTTCTAAACAGCGTCAGCGGGCTTTCGGAACATGTCTTGGGTCTGGATCTGGATCATGATGAATTACCGCAATTCATCATTCCCAGAGACACCTGGTTTTGCGCAGAAGTGGTGGAAGAAGATTCCTTCAGCTTTTGTGGCTGCACTTTATGGCCTTCATTTAGTTATGCCGATTTTGAACTTGCCGATGCCGCAAAACTGATCGATGAATTTCCCATTCACAAAGATCTGATCAATCGCATCTTTGCCAAACAAAACCACCAGTAATACGGAGACCTAATGGAGAAAAAAATCTTTGTCCTGGATACCAATGTGCTTATTCACAATCCCCGCGCCCTCTTTGCCTTTGATGATAACCGGGTGGTAATCCCCATTGTCGTGATCGAAGAGATTGATCAGTTCAAAAAAGGACTGGATGAAAAAAGCCGCAATGCCAGACAGATCGGCCGCTATCTGGATGATCTCAGGAAGAGCGGAAAGCTGCAGGATGGCGTCCCCACAGATCAGGGCGGGGTGATCCAGGTAACGGTAAACCCCCAGGTTACGGATGCTGCTGCCAAGCTGATCTTTATGGATCGCAATGATAATCTCATCATCGGGACCGCTCTTTACTTTCAGGAAAGCTATCCAGAATCTCAGGTGATCCTCGTTTCCAAAGATGTAAACGTGCGAATCAAAGCTGACACCATGGGCATCATAGCCCAAAACTTTGAGAACGACACCGTCAATTTTGATGAGTTTTACACCGGATGGACTCATGAGGAGCTGGATGAGATCCTGCTCAACAAACTCAACAGCAATTCCTATATCGACAACCCCTTTGAAGGTCTGTATCCCAATGAATTTGTGCGCATCACCAGCGAAGGACACAAAGAGGCTACCCAAAGCCTGCGCTATCATGCCGAACACAATAAGCTCTACAAGCTCCAGCATTACACCGGACAGGATGTCTTTGGCATCACAGCTCGAAATTTTGAGCAGGAGATGGCGCTGGATCTCTTGCTGGACGATGATATTCAGCTGGTGAGCCTGTCTGGAAAAGCGGGCACCGGCAAGACCCTTTTAGCGATCGCTGCCGGACTGACCAAGGTGGTGGATGAAGAGCGCTACAAACGCCTGGTAATCTCGCGTCCCATCTCTCCTTTGGGTAAGGATTTGGGGTACCTCCCCGGCACCAAAGCAGACAAATTTAACCCCTGGATGCAACCCATATATGACAACATGGATATCCTGCTCTCACAGCATGATGAAAAGGGTGAGAGCAATTCCAAAAACAAGAAGAAAGCCTCCATGGAAGACTATATGGATTATGGTTTTTTGGAGCTGGAACCGCTTACCTATATTCGGGGACGCTCTTTGCCCGAACAATTCATCATCATCGACGAAGCTCAAAACCTCAGCCCTCACGAGATGAAGACCATCATCACCCGTGCCGGTAAAGGCACCAAAATCGTGCTCACTGGAGACCCCTATCAGATCGATATCCCCTATCTCGATGCCATCAGCAATGGTCTCTCTGTGGCGGTGGAAAAGCTCAAAGGTGAAGCTATGGTAGGCCATATAACCCTGGATAAGGGAGAACGCTCTGCTCTGGCGGATCTCGCTGCAAAATATTTTTAGATGAAAGAGAGCATCAACGAACGCAGCTGGGTCGAGATTGACCTTTCTGCCTTTGCTGCCAACCTCAAGCTTCTGAAAAGATATCTGCGCGCCGGACAGAGCTTTTTGCAGATCGTGAAAGCAGATGCCTATGGCCATGGCGCCAGAGAAATCGCCCAAACCGCCCTGGCGGAAGGGGCAGTATATCTGGGAGTAGCCAATGTGGAAGAAGCTAAATTGCTGAGAATCCAAAATATCCAGGCGCCGATCCTCATCCTCTCTCCCAGCTTGATTTCTGAGATTCCCCAGCTGCTAAAATATGAAATCAACCCCTCTGTTTCTGATCCGGATTTTGCCCAGGCTTTGTCCCAAGCTGCCGTCAAAGCCGGACAGATTTGCAAGATCCATCTCAAACTGGATACCGGCATGCATCGCAGCGGAGTCTTCGTCCACAAAGCACAGGCATTTTACCGCGTGGTATCCTCGCTTCCAGGCTTGCAGATCGAAGGTATCTTCAGTCATTTTGCCGCCGCTGAAAACGATCCCGAGTTTTCCCGCAGACAGGAAGAGCTGCTGGCAGATTTTGTCCAGACCCTGCAGCCTGCCCCCCGCTATGTGCACATTTCAAACAGCGCCGGATTAATCAATGCCTATGGCACATTCTGCAATCTGGTGCGCTTGGGCATTAGCAGCTATGGCATCAATACCTGCGCTGATAAGCTTGAGCTCGAGCCGGTGATGACCTTCAAATCCACCCTGAGCCAGATCAAAGAGCTCAAAGCGGGAGACACGGTGGGCTATCAAAGAGAATGGACTGCCCAAAGCGACGGTGGCTATGGCATCATTCCGGTAGGCTATGCTGATGGCTATGACTTCCTGCTCTCAAACAAAGCCAGCGTTCTGATCCGGGATCATCTCTGCCCGGTAATCGGCAGGGTGTCCATGGATATGATCACAGTCGATCTCAGTGATCTGCCCCAAGCCAGAATATCGGATGAAGTAATGCTCCTGGGTGCAGGACAGGACGAGATCCGGGCAGAACATCTGGCCGCTCTATATCATGGCTCTGCTTATGAACTACTGTGTCAGGTGGGACGCAGGGCCAAACGCTTTTACCGCAGCAAGGATAAGATCCTGCATAGCTCACCTTTGGCACGCCGGGATTTTGTAAGTAGTGATTTTGGTAATAGCAAACTCAGCCAGATCATCTCTTCTGCTCTCACTGAGAGGCTGGAAAGCGAAGAGATCGGAGAGCTGATCTACCGGGAAATCCTGCGAACCTTTTTTTACAACAAAGACCGGGATGTGCATTACCGCAAAAACTTCCGGCACGAGATCAGTTTTTCCGCCTCAGAGGATCCGCACTACTATGAGGCCAAAACCACTCTACGCTATCGCAAAGTCCTCAGCGGAGATTATTTTATCGTGGCTTGTGCTTCGTCAGACGATAGCTTGCGAGCTTATTTTTTGCGCACGGATGTGGAATACCGCTGGCTTTTGGATGCTGCACTCCAGCCCGAAGCAAAAACCTTCTTGCTGAACTCGGTCAGGGTCAATGACATCGATCTACACACCAGATTCAGCTTTGGTGCTACCAGCCTGGAGATTCACTGCTCGCATCCGCAGATGCAGCAGCTGGTGGGACAGGAAGTGGTATTCGAGATCAACACTACCACCCTCTACCCCAGAGCATCACATCAATTTTCGGTGTTCATCACCGAACTTACCCGCGGCGTGGAGATTTCCTTTTCCTATCCTGAAGAGCTGGGGCATGTGGAGCCAGTCAGCATCTTTTCCGGTCAACAGAAAAATCCCCCTCTTACCCGACAGCCGGGTAAGATCAGCCTCAAGACCAAGCCCGATGAATGGGTATTCCCGCTCTCCGGCGTGGTGTTTAGCTACCGATAAAGCTCTCTTTCAGGTCAGTACCCAGCATCTTGAATGATGCAAAAGGTTCTTGATTTTTGATAGAATGGGAAGGAGAAAGAAACTGCCTTTCTTAGGAAGGATGTACATATATATGAAGGGAGCTGCGAAGTACTATCTGCACGGCGAGAAAGTATGCGTTGAGCTTAGTAGCTTGTCTCCCTATAGCATAGCTTGAGCATTGCGCCTGCGAGGCGTAATGGTGGCGTATTGCTGCCGTAGTGCAAAGAGGGTAGACTGGTCATCCTGATGTGTGCAGAATGCCCAGAATCCATGCAATAAACCCCGTCCTTGGTATCAACTGGGGTGGCAAATTGAATTTGCCACAAAGGCCGGAGGCCTTTTCTTGAAAGCAGCTACGCGGCTTCTGCCAAATCGGAATTTGGCAGACCCAATTTAGCAGCCCAATCTTTCCTGCCAAATCGGAGTTTGGCAGACCAAGATCGGCTGCCCAAGCCTATCAGCCCGATCGCATTGTGCACGAAGTGTGATCACTCCATGCCGGGATACTTGTAATCAATCACCAATAGCGTGATATCATCGTGATGGGCAGATCCCCTGGCAAATTCTTGTACTGCGCTTAGTATCTGTTTGGCAGTTTGCTCCGGATTGGGAGCAGGAAGTGTATCCAGGATCTGTTCCAAGCCCCTGATCTCGAGAAATTCCTCATTGACATTCATTGCTTCAGTGATACCATCAGTAAATAGAATGATCTCATCCCCCATATCCAGCTGGATCACATCACTGCCGATATCAAGGTTTTCAAAAACCCCCAAAGCAGTGGAATGAGTCTCGGAATATTTTTGGAAACTTCGGTCCATCTTGCGGACATACAGAGGCACATGTCCACAATTTGAATACTCAAGGGTGCCGGAGCTAAGCTCGATCACGCCCAAAAGAGCAGTAACAAAATTTGATTCGATATTGTTGCGACAAAGGAACTTATTGAGCTCTCGCAGAAGCTCTTTGCTGCTTTTGTAATAAGGCGCTATCGAGGGTAGCAGAGTGGAAACCATAGTCATAGCCATGGCAGCGATGATGCCTTTGCCCAATACATCTGCGATCACAAAACAGAAATGATCCTGATCGATCATAAAGTAATCGTAGAGGTCTCCCCCGATATCTCCGGCGGGCTGAAGTATGCCATAAGCCCTGAGCTCTTTGATATTCATGGGGTGGACAGAATTTTCGGGAATCAGTTTGGTCTGGATCTCACTGGCATAGATCACGTCTCCGCGGATTTTGTTTTTTTCTTCTGTGGTAATTCTGAGATTTTGGATATAGTCTTTGAGCGATTGCTGCATCGTATAAAACGAGTGTGAGAGCGTAGCGATCTCATGGCTTTTGTCAGACATCGGTACTTCAGCCTCAAAGTCTCCAGCTCCGATGCGATCCGCAGCCTGAGCCAGTTTGTTTAGAGGACGGGATACCGTCATTGCTCGCCAGTAGATCACAATGGCCACGATCAGGAAGATCAAGATCGAAGCCACAGCCTGGATCAAAAGGATGATATTGACTTCCTCCATCAATACTGCTTGAGTGATTGCTATTCCAGCAGACCAGTGATTGCTCAACAGTGGTTGATAGTATATCCAGGAGTTTTGGAAGGGGGATTTTTTGCCCACCTGGATATAGCCATGCTCTCCGGCCACCATTGCCGCTCCCAAGCGGGAAAGCTCTGGTGCATTGTATTCTTCAGCCATGCTGAATAAGCTTTGATTCATCACCAAATCCAGATCCGGATGAGCCACCAATGTACCTGTAGTGGAAACGAGGAAACTGGTTCCAATCTTGAAAGAATTCCGATCTGTAATCAGTCCCTGCAAATAGCTCAGCGCGATATCATAGCGGATGACACCATCAAATTCTCCGGCTTGATACATCGGCACAGAGTATGATATCACCATTTTTCCCTTACCATCAGTATCTATCCAAGGTTCTGTCCAATATGGTTTTTCGCTGAGATAGGGAATCTGATACCAATCCTGATACCGATAATCATTGTCCTTGATGCTTCGACTTAGAAAACGGTGTCTCATCGTGTATATGACCAGAGGTGCCGCTTCCTCATCCCCTTTGGGAGCAAAGCACATCGAATGAATCTGCGCATGTTCTCGTAAAGCTATGTGTAAAAACGGCAGCAGCTCTTCCCTGGACATATCGTAATCTGTAGCCAGGGTTCGGGTGGTCTGCGCCAAAGACTCCACCTTGTTAAGAATACCATCAATAAGGTATATGCGTTCGTGCACCAAATGCCGCATGTTATCCAGCTGACTATCGAGCATGACCCTGGAATACACGATTCGGGTCAGCAAAATCGAGATAAAAAACACAACCAGCATGAAGCTAAAAATAAAGGAGATCAGTTGATAGGCAATCGTCCTCTCTACTTTACTGTGCTGCATAGGGATAAAATTCCTCATATGGAATGTCTTTCAGGGGATGAGACATTTTGTTATGCAGAGTTTGAGCATTTTGATAATCTTCGCGTTTGAGAATACCCATCTCGGCGGTGGAAGGCATCACTATGGGCTTCATCTCTTTCAACATCGATCTTTGCAGGCTTTTGTTTGCTCTGATTTTGGCTGCACTCATCTTTTCCAAAATGATCGAGACTGTTTCGCGCAGATGACTGAAAGCATATAGCCAGCCATCCATGGTGGCAGTGGTAAAATCTTTGCACTGCTGAGGATGAGCAGCAAAAAACTCCGGCGTCACATACAGACCCTCATCGGGAACAGAATACCCCAATTCATGCAAATCCACTACAAAGAGATCGTCTTTACTCAGTCCGGCTTGCAACAACTGATGGTATTCATTGTAGCGCATCACATTGATAACATCTACCACTTCTTCGATAAAAAGAGAGATCGACCAATCAATGGGAAAGAACTCCATATTCAGCTTCCTGTCTTGTAAAAAAGCATAGGTAGAGAGATATGAACCACTACGCCATACTCCAATTTTTTTACCTTCAAAATCTGCTATGGAATTGATCCCGTTAGATTTTTTGCCTACCAGCAGCACGGGATTCTTTTGAGCTATCTGAGCGATGTTGACTAATCTGAGTTTGTCTTGATTGATCTTCAGAGCTGCTAACAAGTCAAGGTGGATCACATCCGCAGCACCATTTAGCAGACTATCGACAGCAGCATCACTTTGTAGTACCTCCTGGATTTTTACATCAAGGCCATGCTGTGCATAAATTCCTTTTTCCACAGCCATATAGATCCCTGAAAATTGAGCTTGAGGATGCCATTTGGGGATGTAGCGTAGCTCAAAGCCGTTTGGGCTGTGTTGCCTGGCTGGGGCAGACTCGCCGTTTGCTCCGGACTTAGCCCCTTTACACCCGGCTAATATAACAATACTCAAAAACAAAATCCCTACTTCCCTGATCAGATGGCGCATATTCTTAAATCCTTCGCATAATCTGCTGGTTCTGCTGAAAATTGGTCTATCGTCGTAATTCAATAAAGAGTAACTCATTATCTTGCACACTCATGAGCTATGCTATATTTCATTACAAACGGCTTTGAACAAGATATTGACCCTCAAGCAAAATGGCAATAGAAAAAAGGGGACTTTGACAACATCACTGTGGATGAATATCCACACCAAAGCTTAATCGCTAATCCTCCAGTAAGATGGACACTGCATATGCAACCGGAATTTTTCCTGATTTCACCTGTTGCTTGAGTTCAGGTAGCCTGTGTTTGATCTTGGGGGATCGATAAAACCTATTCAGCACGGCTTCGGAAATCAGGTCTTCAAACCACTGGGCAGTTTGAGCCAGCCTCCGCTGTTCAAAGCTCCCGGACTTTTGGCAATGCTGTTGAAACTCTGTGATCTTATCCCAGATCTGATCAATGCCAGCACCGGTGAGAGACGAACAGGTAAGGGCTTGAGTATCCCAACCTGGGGTGGCATGACGGATATAGTGCAAGGCGTTGTTATACTCTCTGGCGGCAGCCTGGGCTGCAGGGATGTTTTCCTGATCGGCTTTGTTTACCACGATCAAATCTGCCAGTTCCATAATCCCCTTTTTGATGCCTTGCAGCTCGTCTCCGGCTCCGGTAATCTGCATCAGCAAAAAGAAATCCACCATAGAACGCACTGTGGTCTCAGATTGCCCCACCCCCACAGTTTCGATCAGGATCACATCAAAGCCAGCTGCTTCGCAGAGCACGATGCTCTCTCGGGTCTTGCGGGCTACACCACCCAATACCCCTGAGGAAGGTGAAGGACGGATAAAGCTCATCTCATGGCAAGAGAGCTTTTCCATGCGGGTCTTGTCTCCCAAAATGCTGCCTCGGGACAGGGTCGAGGATGGGTCTATCGCCAAAACAGCTACTTTCTTGCCCTGTTCGATCAAGTGCAAGCCAAAGCGCTCGATAAAGCTGCTTTTGCCCACACCCGGCACTCCGGTGATGCCGATGCGGATGGAATTCCCTGAGCTTGGCAGGAGCCTTTTGAGCAGCTCCTGCGCAAGTTCAAAGTGTTTTTCGGAATTGCTTTCGATCAAGGTGATGGCCTTGGCAAGGATGGTGCGGTTATCAGCTTTTACGCCCTGTTCCAGCGCAGCAAGATCCCAGTTTTTTCCGGCTTTGCTCTGATACGGTCGGCCTTGACTTTCCTTTGCTGATATCACCGAAGTGGCAAAAGCCGGTCCGGCATCCTTGGGTGTCCAATCCGGTCTGCGTTTATCCATAGTTTTTCAGCAGTTGCTCGATCATTTTGGTGGCGGCAGTGGGGAGATGAGTGCCCGGTCCGAAGATCGCAGAAGCACCATGTTCATAGAGATAGTCATAATCCGCTTGCGGGATCACTCCTCCCACGATCACCATGATATCTTCCCGCTGCATCCGCTTTAGCTCTTGCATAAGCTGCGGCAGCAAAGTCTTGTGTCCGGCAGCCAGAGAGCTCATCCCGATGATGTGTACATCGTTTTCCACAGCCTGACGGGCAGTTTCCTCGGGAGTCTGAAACAGGGGTCCCATATCTACATCAAAGCCCATATCGGCATAGGCAGTAGCGACTACCTTGGCTCCCCGATCATGACCATCCTGTCCCATTTTGGCAATCAGGATCCGCGGACGGCGGCCTTCCTGTTCGGCAAATTTGTCGGTCAATGCTCTTACTTTTTCGATTTCATCCATATTGGCATACTCACTGCTATAAACGTTACTAATCAGTTTGATCACGGCCTGATGCCGGCCAAAGACCTGCTCCATGGCATCTGAGATCTCACCCAAAGAAGCTCTGGCTCGAGCTGCATCGATAGCCAGCTCCAAAAGGTTGCCATCCTGCTTTTGCGCAGCATTGGTGATAGCAGCCAGACAGCTGCTTACCTTGCTCTCATCCCGGTTTTCCTTCAATTGCTTGAGCCGGGCAAGCTGAGCTGTGCGTACCGCAGTGTTGTCCACTTCGAGGGTCTCGATGGGGTCTTCTTTGTCCAGACGGTATTTATTCACTCCCACGATGGTATCGGCGGCGCTGTCGATCTTGGCCTGACGCCGGGCAGAAGCTTCTTCAATGCGCATCTTGGGCAATCCGGTCTGAATCGCTTTGGCCATTCCACCCAGATCTTCTACTTCCATGATGTGAGCCCAAGCTCTGTGCATGAGGTCATTGGTAAGGCTTTCCACATAGTAAGAGCCAGCCCAGGGATCGATCACTTTGCAGATTCCGGTCTCGTGCGAAAGGAAGAGCTGAGTGTTTCTGGCGATGCGGGCCGAGAAATCTGTGGGCAAGGCGATGGCCTCATCCAGAGAATTGGTATGCAGGCTCTGAGTATGCCCCAGCGTGGCTGCCAGGGCTTCAATGCAGGTACGGGCAACGTTGTTATAGGGATCCTGCTCGGTAAGGCTCCAGCCGGAAGTCTGCGAGTGTGTGCGCAGAGCCATCGATTTGGGGTTTTTGGGATTGAAGTCTTTGATGATCTTGGCCCAGAGCATGCGGGCACTGCGCAGCTTTGCTATCTCCATGAAGTAGTTCATCCCCTCAGCCCAGAAGAATGAGAGCCGTGGCGCAAAGACATCGATATCGATCCCCGCGGCAATGCCGGTTCTGGCATATTCCAAGCCATCCGCCAGGGTGTATGCCATCTCCAGATCAGCTGTGGCTCCGGCTTCGTGCATGTGGTAGCCGGAGATGCTGATGCTATTGAATCTTGGCATCTTGCGGGACGTATAGCTGAAGATATCGGCGATGATGCGCATGGAAGCTTCCGGAGGATAGATATAGGTATTGCGCACCATATACTCTTTGAGGATATCGTTTTGGATGGTGCCATTGAGTTGCTCAGGAGCTACCCCCTGCTCTTCGGCCGCCACGATGTAAAAGGCCATGATCGGGATCACTGCGCCATTCATGGTCATGGATACACTCATCTTGTCCAAAGGAATCTGATCAAAGAGGATCTTCATATCCAGGATGCTGTCCACTGCCACACCAGCCTTGCCCACATCACCGATCACCCGCGGATGATCCGAATCATAGCCCCGATGGGTAGCCAGATCAAAGGCAATGGATAGCCCTTTCTGACCCATTGCCAGATTGCGGCGATAAAAAGCGTTTGATTCTTCTGCGGTAGAAAAACCGGCGTATTGACGAATGGTCCAGGGACGCTGTACATACATGCTGGCATAGGGTCCTCTGAGGTATGGTGCGATGCCACTGAGATAATCCAGATGCTCCAGCTGCTTGAGATCTTCCTTGGTATAAAAAGGTTTTACGGCTATCTGCTCATTGGTTTGCCACACAGCAGATTCTGCTTGCTCGGTGCTGGGCTTGGAGCTGGTAGTGGGATTGAGATTCAGTGTTATCTTACTAAAATCGGGATTCATTGCCATACCTCCAGTTTTTCGGCCAGGGCCTTGAGAGTGTCATAGGCATTTGAGCGCAGGTGAATGAAGATGTCGATACCCTGCTTGCGATAGCGCTCCACCATATCCTGAGGATATCCGGCAAGGATCATCAGAGCTGGCTTGAGCGCATTACACAAGGGCTCGACCAGCTGCTCGTATCTGGCATCAGTGCTACAAAGGCAAAAAGCGTCAGCATCCGAGCTTTGGGCAGCAGCAATAGCTTGCTCGGCAGAAGCAAAGCTCTGCTGAGCGTCTACCGCAAATCCACCAATCTGAAAATACCCGCTGGCAAAATCTGCCCGTGCCTTATACTCCGCCACAGTGCCGATGTTTATCAGCAGGATTCGGGGAGCTTTTTGCGCAATTTGAGTGCGCAGCTCTTCCAGGGCAGACACCGCTCTCAGCCTGGGTAAAGCGCCCTGCTTTAGCTGCACTGGCGCCTGGTCTGGCTTGAGCTGAGGAGCCTTGAGTTTGGGCACGGCTTTGTCCTCCGGATTGGCATACATATTCACGCCCACAAAGACATCGCGTCTTTTGTGCACGGCATCGATTCTGGCTTTGGCAGTATGGGCGATTCGTTCGTGGATCTTGCCGGCTTTCAGGCTTTTTATCATGCCGCCATCCTGTTCCAGCTCCTGCATCATGCTCCAGGCGATCTCCGCCAATTGGGCGGTGAGGCTTTCGATGTAATAGCATCCTCCCGCTGGATCCGCCACTTTGGCAAAGTGTGCCTCTTCGGCCAGAATCAATTGCTGATTGCGGGCAATACGTTTGGCAAAGGGAGTTTCTGCTGTGGCGATGGCATCAAAAGTATCTGTCTGAAGCGAATCCACCCCGCCAATCACGCCGGAAAAGCTCTCCGTGGTAGTGCGCAGCATATTCACATAAAGATCATAAGTTGATTTGTTGAAAGTAGCGGTCTTACCGTGAATCCAGACTTTTTGGGAATTCTCATTGCCACCAAAGGCCTTTATCATCTCTGCCCAGAGCAGTCTAAAAGCTCTGATCTTGGCGATTTCCACAAAGAAGTTTGAGCCCAGAGCCAGCTTCACAGCAAATAGCGGCGCCACCGTATTGATATCCATACCGCCAGCCATCATGCCCTGAATGTAACCGATTGCGGTATCCAGCACCATGGCAAGCTCCTGGGTGCTGGAGGCTCCCGCGGCTTCATATACTGTGCCATCGATGATAAAGCAGCGCAGCTGGGGAGCACGATTTGCCCTGTGAATGACTGCATCTGCCACCTTGCCCCAAAGCTCATCCAGAGGCAGAGGCAGGTAGCCCTTACGGGCAAATTCACTGGTGGGATCAAAGCCCAGACAGCCTTTGAGATCACGTACCGAGCCGCCTGCAGCCGAGATGTATTCATCCAGCATGGGGAAAATGTCCTTATCGTCCACATCCATCTGAACAAAGAGTGGAGCTGCAACGAGATCAATGCCCTTCAGGGCTGTTTCAAGATCTTTTACGCTGGTGATGCTGATGCCATCGGGGAAGTCATCGTGACGCAGCTTGAGATTCACCATGCTCAGCCCCCGCATCAGCTCGCGATGCAGGATCTCATTCAGTGCTTTGAGGTCTTTCTGCGTCTGTGCTTGAGCCACATACCAGCCTTCAGTGATCAGTTTTTGGGGGTCATTGCCCCGCACATAAGGTGCCTGAGCCGGCATAGTATCGGCAAAACCCAGATCCCTGATATCTTCGCGGCGATAAATCGGCTCCAAAGTGATGCCTTCATAGGTCCTGGTCTTCATCGCCTTATCGTAATCAGCACCTTTCAGACCATCTCTCACCAGTTGTTTCCATTCCTCCCATTTTGGGGGAGAAAAATCCTTGCTCAAGTTCAATTGCTTGGTAGTTTTCACGCTTTTGAACTCCTTTTTTATTTTTCTTTGATTAACGCTTGTACAGGTTTCATACCCAGGGGAGAGCGGTTTTGAATCGCAGCGAGGATGGCTCCGCCTCCGGTAAAGAAATAGTAACGGGGATCCTTTTGCGCCTGCGCAAAGATACCCGGCAGATAGGTCCGGAAATCCTGAATCGTATCCCCTCCGCCAAAGAGCTTTTGCGCCAGAGCATTGGCATCGATCAGTTCATACATCTTCATGCTGCCTTCCGGGAACAAAGTGCTATAGCCCATCACGGCATTGACAAAGATCGTGCCGGCAGCATTGAAGATTTTGATCACTTCCGGCAGTTCAAAGGATTCAGGCGCCACATCCAGCACATAGCCGATTTCTTCCGTCTGTGCCCAGGCTCCCATGTCTTCGATATTATAGATGTCCCAATTTTCCTCAGTGCGTTGATCCAGACTGTCGCACTGCACGATAAAGGGCAATTCCACGATCTTGGCGATATTCTCGCCGCTGTCTGCGATGAAGCGCTGTGCCATCGCCACGTCATCTTCGCCCACTCCGGAGATCTTGAAGCCATATTTGGCGCTCAGATAGGCATTGTAGATCACGCCACCCAATACCAGATGATCGGCAATCTCGATCAAAGCAGAGAGCGGACCGATCTTGGTATCAAACTTGCTGCCTGCCACCACCGCCAGCAGAGGGCGTCGGGGCTCGAAGATCTTGTCCAGATTGCTCAGCTCTTTTTGCATCAGCAGACCGGCATAAGAGGGCAGATATTGGGTAATATGGTAAGTGCTGGCATGAGGCTGCCAACTGCCAAAGGCATCGTTGATATAGATCTCAGCATACTCAGCCAGGGCCTGGGCAAAGGCCTCGGAGCCTTCATCCTTGCTTTCTTCACCCTTGAACCAACGAGTATTGGGCAGATACACAAAGTCACGCTCACCGGATTTGAGGCTTTCCACGGCTGCCTTCAGAGGACTCAGATCACTGATGCCATAACTATCTTCAGCCTTCAGGGCTGGGATCACGCCTTTCAGCTCCAGCTTTTGGGAAAGATATTCCACGATTGCTTCCACGCTTTCCAGCTCCGATATCGTGATCTTACCGGTCTTTTTGTCATAAGGACGTCCCACATGACTCATCAGAATGGGCAGCCCGCCTTGCTTGAAAATATGAAGTAAAGTGGGGATGGTGGCATCTATGCGCGTAGGGTCTTTGATCCGGCCTTTTTTTACCACATTGTGATCCATGCGGACAAGCACAATCTTGCCCCTCAGGTCGGCATTCAGCATACTGGGTATCTTATTCATATCTATGCTCCATATCGTTTTTCTTGTTATCTGAGACAGTGTTGTAATGTTTAAAGATATTGGCTTTACGTCAAGTACTTTTCCTTTTCATGCCCAAAATCTTCGCATAAATCCCAGCTCAGCTATCCAAAGGGCTGGGGAGTGCAGAAGCAAAATGTAAGATAGCACTTGACAAAAGCTATCCCAGCTTTTAACTTGTAAAATAGCATAAAACAGCTATCCAGAAAGCGGGATATCGTCGGTATGGCCTTTCCCCAATATCCGGAAAAATCGCTGAAATCCATACACAAGAAGGTCGCAATGCAAAACTCAGCTTCAAAACTACAGATATCAGAGAGTGTGATGCAGGTCTGGCAGGACTTTTTGGATGTGTTGACCCAGATCCTGAATGTCCCGGTCGCTTTGATCATGAAATGGGAAGAGCCCTACATCAGTGTATTGCTCAGTAGCGATAGCGAAGGAAATCCCTACCATCCCGGAGACAAAGAGATCTTCCAAAACTCCGGCTTGTATTGCGAACGGGTGATCAAAACTAAAAGCCCTCTGCTGGTGCCCAATGCGCTCGCCGATCCCGATTGGGATCACAATCCCGACATCAAATTGGGCATGATCTCATATTTGGGATATCCGATCATGAAGCCGGACGGTAAAGCATTTGGCACTCTGTGTATATTGGACAACAAGGAAAACCCTTACAGCGCTGTCACGCAGAGATTGATGGAGCATTATCGCAATATGATTCAACGTGAGATTGCCATGGAATACTTCAATCTACTCCTGGGAAAAGAGAATGCCAGTCTCAACGATTACATCAGGAATTTGCAGGACAAAAACGAGATCATTCTCAAGCATTCTGAGCAGTTGCAGAGCATGAATACGGAATTGAACAGCAAGATAGAGACTCTGAATTGGTTGATCAAAGTGATCACCCACGATCTCAGAGGACCTTTGGGGAGCTTTCGGGATCTCTTGCAAATGCTTTTGACGCAAAACATCCCCGAAACTGAACATCAAGAAGTACTTCAGCTGATATATGAGCGGAGCGGAAAAATGTATAACATCGTCAATGAGATACTGGATAGCGTCAAACTCCAAAGCATAAGGCTCGATGATCTGACCGATATCCGCAGGCAGAATATCCTGCCGATTATCAGTTCTATCTATGATCTGTATCAGCCCATTGCGGCACAAAAATTTATCGACTTTGACTTTGTTTCCCCAGCTGAGAGCATCCCGGCTGCTGTGGATCAAAACTTGCTGAAAATCGCAGTACGCAACTTGCTCAATAATGCGGTGAAATATTCCCAGGCTAAAAGCAAAATCTGTCTGGAACTGCGGGTGCAAAATTCTGCAGTAGAGATTATCGTAAAAGATGAAGGAATCGGCATCAAAGCTGACGATCTGTCCTATCTACGGGAGGGGCTACAGCAGACAGAATCTCACGACTACCCCGATCTTAGCTTGGGATTGGGGCTCAAGCTGTGTCAGGATTGTATCCACCGCCTGCATGGGACTTTGGCAATTGAGAGTGAACCCGGGCAGGGAGCCAGTTTTATCATCAGAATTCCGGCTAATCTGGCACAAAAGCAATAAGAAGCATCGTGCCCACCTTGGGTACTATTTTCTCCAGAAATGAAGGGCGGAGTGTTTTGTGCCCTTTTTACCTCACAGTTTAGCGCTGCTTTATCCATCCCTGCCCAGAGTGGGAGCGATGTGCTTGAGCAAGATCTCCAGGACCAATACCACGATCATCTCAAAGAAATACTGCTCCTGCTCCTCGTTCACAAAGGGGATATTGACCAGTTTGTTGATGCGGGCGGCAAGCTCGCGGGCCAGAGGACGTAAACCGTATTCATCCCCGCCTTCCTTACATGCTCTCAGTGAGCAGATCGGCACCGCTGACATTGGGCAAAAATCCCGCATCCACAGCCGAAGCGATGGTGGTGACATCCGGAAACAGAGTTGCCAGATCCCCATAGCTCAGACTCTTGAGATCCACACTGTTCGAGTTTTAGAGTTTTAGAGTTTTAGAGTTTTTTGAGTTTTGGGGTTTTGGGGTTTTAGAGTTTTGGGGTTTTGGAGTTTTGGAGTTTTGGGGTTTCAACGAGTCTTTCCGGACATCAATCCGGAATCCAGGCGAAAGCGCAGTGCTTTACCCTTCCGTCATCCCAGACATCGATCCGGAATCCAGGCAAGCGCAGCGCCCCCTTCCGTCATTCCGGACATCGATCCGGAATCCAGGCTAAAAAGCCGCCATAGCCCCCTGTGGGCGTCAGAACATAGCGAGGGTGTGCAGCGAAGCGAAACCCCTCGTACCCCGGCGACCATCCCTCTTTATAGAGCCCCCTGTTACTCTATCAGAAGTCAAGAAAAATTTAGTTGACATAATGGCCAACTTTCACAATCCTTGATTCGGAAGAAAGTTGGAAGGGGCAGC
>CAZCRD010000093.1:0-20793 GCA_964501025.1 uncultured Candidatus Cloacimonadota bacterium
GAGATCGTCCTTGCTTGATCTTGAGTTTGACTTGGCTTTGAGTCCTGATGCTCTCCTGATCAGGACTGAATCAGGACTGAAACTTAAGTCCAGCCAGACTTCAGCAGACCAGCTTGGCTAGGCTGTTATCTACGTTGCTTGCGCTGAGGACGGCGGAAGGGAGTAATAATCAGTTCTTTTTGTTTACGGATTTCAGAAGGGGAGGGGACATGGATAGGTTTTCCCGTATCAAAATCCAATCCTGTGTAATACATACAGGTACTTATAGTCATGGGTGTGGGGGTAAACTCCTGCACTTGTTCCACCCGGATATTGTGCTTTTTCAACCACGTTTTCAGGGCATAAGCATGCTGAGTTGTGGTTCCCGGATGTCCGATGATGATATAGGGCACTATCTGGCATTTGCTTTTTGAAATCTTCAGCGCTGCCTCAAAAACCTTTAGGAAAGCTTCGAAACTGCCAATATCAGGCTTACCCATCAGCGCCAGCACCTCAGGCGAGCTATGCTCCGGAGCGATCTTGAGCCTGCCTCCGATATAGGATGATACTATTTTTTTAATGTAGTTTTTGTCGTTCAGTGCCAGATCGTGCCGGATGCCGCTGGATACAAAAACGTGCTTGATATCCGGCATAGCAGCGATAGCATCAAGGAGACGAAGCTGCAGGTCATGATCTATGATAAGATTGGGGCAGATGCGGGGGTAGATACAGCTTCTGCGACGGCAGCTTGTGGGATAATTCAGCTTGCAAGTACTTTGATACATATTGGCACTGGGTCCTCCCACATCCGAGATCGTTCCTTTCAACTGCTTAGCTTCAGCAAGGATGGAGCCGGAGCTGCGAGATTGAATGATTCGTCCTTGATGAATGGCTATCGCACAGTAATTACAGCCTCCATAACATCCTCTATGGGAAGTTATACTTTGCCGGATCTGATCCCAGGCAGGGATCCGTTTCCCTGCATACACCGGATGAGGTGCACGCATAAAAGGCAGGCTGTAGATATCATCCATTTGCTCTTCAGTGAGGGCTGGAGCCGGAGGATTGTGGCGGATGTATCTACCTCCGTTTAACTGATATAATGGCTTATCTTGTTGCAGGGCAAAAAATATCCGATTCATCTGCAAGAAAGTATCTTTATCCTGGCAAAGCTCTGCGTCCGGCAATCGGTTTTCTCCTGCTTCTTTAACAAAGGCAACCGTACCGGGAATATCGATCAAGCTATGAATATCTGCTCCCCGATCCAGGGCATCTGCAAGCAATAGGATGGCTTTTTCAGCCATACCGTATATAAGCAGGTCTGCTTTGCTGTCTGCCAGAATACTGTTGCGAATCTTATCCTGCCAAAAGTCATAGTGAGCGATGCGGCGCATAGAGGCTTCAATGCCGCCGATGATTACCGGGATGCCCTTGAACAGCTTGCGCACTACATTGGTATAGATCATCACGGCCCGATCCGGTCGCTTTCCAATCCTGGCATCTGGAGAATAAGCATCATTGTTGCGGCGTTTTCTTTGGGCTGTGTAATGATTGATCATGGAATCCATATTACCTGCAGTGATCCCAAAGAAAAGACGAGGCTGGCCCAAAGCAAGGAATTCCTTATCGCCGGTCCAGTCAGGCTGAGCAATGATGCCCACGCTGTATCCTGCGGCTTCCAGTACTCGGGCCAAAAGTGCCGAGCCAAAAGCAGGATGATCGATATAGGCATCTCCTGTAATGAGGATGATATCCAGCTTGGATATACCACGTGCTTTGAGGTCGGACTTGCAGATGGGGAAGAAAGGCATAGCGAGAAGAGCTAAAGAAAAGGGCGCTTTGTCAGCGCCCAAATTAATTAAGGGAGTTTCTCAGGGATTGATCCTGATGATATTGATAGCCTGGATCCCTTTTTCGGTTTCCATCAAGTCAAAAGTAACCAATTCGTCTTGCTCCAGGACCTTAAGCTCCCGGGGCGAATTTGTCACAATGGACTTCCAGTGTACAAAGTACTCTTTGTTGTCTTCGGTGATAATGAAGCCATAGCCTTTGTTTTTATTAAACCACTTCACTTTTCCATTCATAATAACCTCTTATTTATCTGATGTGTCAATAATATAAGAGGCCGAAATTCCGTCAACATAAATATCACATTGTTAGTATGACCCTCCTGGCAATCTGGTAGTAGCTGCTTTTTTTATTGACTATAATCTGGCTTTTGTGATAATGCCGCTATACGAAAAACACAAAAAAGTGAGGTAGTCAAATGGATGCCAGAATACTACTTGTCGACGATGACCGACTGCTCAGAGAGGTGATCGGAGAGTTCCTGGTGCTTAATGGATACAATGTCGATATGGCAGAAGATGCTACCCACGCACTGGCAAAATTTGAACCCGGACTATTTGATCTGGCATTGATAGATTTGGTATTACCGGGCATGAATGGGTTGGAGCTAATGCAGAAACTATTGGGTAGGGATTCTGAGCTTTTCTGTCTCATTATGACGGGATATCCCACTATCGACAGCGCTTACAAATCCATGGTGGAAGGTGCTTCGGATTATATTATCAAACCTTTTCAACTCAGCGAATTGCTCTCTGCGATTCGGCAAAACCTGGAATCATGACATATCGGCTGGAACTTATTGATATCCAATGTAAAGAGCCGAGGAAGCTCAGTGCCGGCTATGCCTATTGGCACAATCCCCAGTTTATGGCTGCTTTGGCAGATATGCACGGGGTCAAAGCTATGCAATTGCAGGTCTATAAGGGAGAAGAGCTGGTGGCCATTCTGCCACTTTATGAGCGCAAAAAGATGGGAATAAAGGCTTTGGTAGCGCCTTCCGGTACGTATTATCAGGGCATTTGCTTTGCTTTTGAACCAGCTTGCAATCCCTCCCGGGTGGTGATCGATACTACCACGATTACCGGCGAGATTGCCGAATATCTGGCCTCTGCCTATCCGCGGATTCACCTGCGCTTAAATCCAGAAAACACCGATGTCAGAGGCTTTACCTGGCACGGATTTAAGGCAATTCCCCTATACACTTTCCGCTGGTTTTTGAACTCAGAACTCCATACTCTGGCTGATGAGCGCAAGAAGCTGCGCCAGGCTGAAGCTGAGGGGATGTCGTTGCAGGAGGCTTTTGTACCGGATGCCTTTTTGCAGCTGCAAAAAGAGCTGGAGCAGAGGAAACAACATAGCTTGGGTATCAGTCACGCCAGGCTGAGGAAGTTTTTTAGCACACTGTATGAACAAAAGCTGTTGAGACAATTCAACATTCACCACAATTCTGAGATTGTAAGCTCGAATATTCTCCTCACTGATGGAGGAGAAATAGCTTATACTATCAATTTGGCGACAGCACCCGCCGCCATGAAAAGGGGTGCTGCCACCTATCATAGTCTGGCTTTGGCCAGATTCCTGCCGGAGCAGACCAGGATATTGGACTATTGTGGTGCAAACGTCAAAGAAGTGGCAAGATTCAAGTCTGCATTGGGCTTGGAATTGCAGAGTTTTTTTCAGATAAGCCGGTAAGAGGAATCCATGAAAAAGATTGTCGTACTCAGAGGAGGGGAATCCAATGAACGGGAGATATCCCTGATCTCCGGCTCTGAGATTATCAAAGCCCTAAACGGTTTGGGATATCAGGCGATAGAAGTGGATCCGGCAGATTATCCCAAGCTAACGGAGCTTTTGCAAGCCATCAAAGAGCAAAAGCCGGAGATGGTCTTCAACGCTCTGCACGGAGGATCTGGGGAAAACGGTATGCTGGCTGCGGCTCTGGAATTGGCGGGAATCCCCTTTACTGGATCCCGCTACAAATCCTCCTGTCTGGCTATGGATAAGTATGTATCAAAACTCATTGTTGGCGCTGAGGGAATTCCCTGCCCCCGGCATATTTTGCTCAGAGGCAACCTTCTGGAAGATTACAATGATCCCTGCGATTACCAGGCTTTTGGCGAGAAGCTCGGTTTGCCCATGATCGTGAAACCCAATGTATCCGGTAGCTCGGTCGGGATCAGCATCGTACATGAGCTTGAGGAGCTCAAGAACTCAGTAAACGAAGCTTTCAAGCATTGTGAAAGCGTGCTTTTGGAAGAATACATCCCCGGCCGTGAACTTACCGTCAGCATCCTGGATGGCAAGGCTTTGCCGGTGGTGGAGATTCGGCCCAAGCAAGGCTGGTATGATTTTACCAACAAATACACTAAAGGTCAGACGCAATATCTTGCTCCTGCACCAATTGCTGAATCCACTGCGCAGCTCACTCAGCTCTATGCTATGCGTGCCTTTCAGGCTCTATCCTGTTCGGTGTATGGCAGAGTGGATTTTCGTCTGCAAGGCGATACCCCATATTTTTTGGAAGTAAATACACTGCCTGGGATGACGGCTCTGAGCCTCACACCCATGGCTGCAAAGGCTATAGGTCTCACTTTTGCAAACCTGTTGCAACACATAATAAATAGTTCTACGTCCTGTATATAAGGAGGAACAATGAAACAAGCACTTATTATCCTGAGCCTGCTATGCTTGTGCTTCAGCCTGCAAGCTCAAGTCTCAGCTACATTCAGCCCCCGCGAGATTCAGATGAATCAGGTAAATACCTTCACTTTTGATCCGGTTGATCCCGCCAGTCAGCCTATTCTGACCCATCTGACGGTCATGAATCAGGGAGCTGAGCAAAAGATCAAACTACAAGTAGTCTTGAAATGGAACAATAGTGTGATCATCCAGCCCAATCAAGCTGTGTTTATCAGTAGAGACGTCTTGGCTACCGGAGCGAGCTTGGTCTTGAACAACAGGGATCTGATCACCGAACAAAGTAGCGTTTACTTTGAACCAGAAGGCAGCATCAATATCGACATCATCGATGTGATGGAAAACTATCCCACTCTGGAACAAGCAGTTTTGTCCGGATATTTCCCGGATGGACAACTGCGCATGGAAGTATCGGTAAAAGCGGAAAACTCTCCGGTATGGGAAGATACAGATACTTTCACGATCAGCATCCGCAATGCCGGAGCCATATATCTGATCAGCCCCGGCAAAGCTATCGGCCAGCTTCCTTCTATTGTCGAAAACATCCCGGTGAGTTTTCTGTGGAATGCGATCAATACCGGATTCAATGAACAGAGTATTGTGGTCAAAGAGTTTCCTCCCAGTATTCCTCCCACTTCATCTACAGTAGCTCAGACCGGCACCGAGGTCTATCGCACTCCGCAAGGGGCAAATGCCGCCAGTGGATTCTCGGAATACATACCTTTCAACGACGAATACTATTATGCCTGGCGCGTATATACACCGCTCTATGATGAGACGAACTTTATCGAAGTGGATAGATCCACCTCGAGCGGAAACTTTGTCGCCAGTGAATGGTTTGTCTTTCGCTATATGGCAGAGGACATGGGTGATCTCGGTCCGGAAGATGTGCAAGATATGCTCAATGCTCTGGGCAGCAGCCAACTCATCAATCTGCTGAATCTGGGTTATACCCCCACAGGTGAAGTAATCTATGAAGGTCGGGTATACCGTGGCCAGGATGCAATCGATATCATCAACAGCCTCTTGGGAAAAGAAATAGAAGTAGAGATAAAGGACTGAAGAGGATATTATGAAAAAACTGATAATGACCTGCCTGATCCTTGCTCTTGCCTTGATGCTGATGGCAGAACCCATAGCCCTACTTTCTGCAAACAAAGGTAAAGTAAGCCTGGAACGCAACAAAAAAGACATTGAATTCAAAAACGGAGAGCTCTTGAATAGTGCAGATGTTCTGCGCACCGGAGCGGAGAGTTTCGCAGCTTACAAATTTATCGACGCTTCAGCTTTGATCAAGCTCTTTTCAAACTCTGTGGTGACCATCAATGCCGAAAAAGATGGGAAGAAGCTTTCCAAACGCGTGGTCGTGAGCAAAGGCAGTATGCTGTCTTCAGTAAAAAGCGGAACTGGCGTCTTTGCCGTGCAGACTCCCACCACGGTGGCATCGGTGAAGGGAACAGAATTCATGACCCGGGTAGATGATCGGGGCAATAGCATGTTCATCGTCACCGAAGGAGAAGTGGAAGTAAGAGTGATGACCACAGATGAGCGAGTGATCGTGAGTGAAGGAAAGACAGCAACTGTCGATAGTGAAGGAGAGATTATGCTGCGAGACACCAGCTCAGACGATCTCAGCGCACTCGAACAAATCGAATTGGAGTCCACTCAGAGCTCAGAAAAGAAAACCATTCGCATCCCGGTATTGGATGAAGCAGGAAACACCAAATACATAGAGATAACTTACTAAATGAGGTGAGAGACATGAAAAAAGTGTGTTTGAGCCTGGCCGTAATGTGCTCATTTGCGTTTGTATTGGCGGTGACAGCCTTGCACGTGAGTCCGGAAAACACTAACCCTGATACCGATATCGAGCTGATGCTGGAGATTACCCAGGATGCCGAAAATATCGCCGGTGTGGACATTCACTATAGATTGGTGGGAGAAAACATCTGGCAAAGTGAAGCGATGCGGCAAGACAACCCCGGTTCCGTATATTGGCGAGGAGCTATCCCCCGGAATGTGGTAGCAAATGACGAGCTGGAGTATCGGTTTGAGCTCAAACTGATCTCAGGAAACACCGAGTATATTCCCACAAATGATGATAAAACATTTTTTAAGATCAACCCCCGCGCTCCCAAAGGCACTCAGACTGATGGCTTTGTATTGCTGACAGACGAAAGCTCCATCTCTGCTGATGATGGTTATGTCCTGGCGGTCAGCTTTATGGCTTTGGCAGAAGATATCGATGCCAAGAGCATCAAAGTGTTTGTGGGAGGGAGAGATGTGAGCAAGCATACTCAGATCAGCGGATCAGTATTGATGTATCGGGAAGATCGCCCTCAAGCCGGGATTCAAAAAGCCATGGTAGTAGCTACAGTGAAGGGAAGACAAATGTATTCGGATACCTGGATCACTCAGATCCTACCGGGAACTAAAAAAGTAGCTTTTCCCATCAAAATGCGGGGCACAGTAAACCTCTCAGCCAATGTCTATGATGAATCCAGCAATGCTAATTCCTTCAGTGCCGGGACCAACGATTATCGCACTTGGGCGGATCTGTATGGCAATTATGGCATTCTGGATATGCAGGCCAATCTCCTGTTCTCCAGCCTGGAGGATGCGAATTCCCAACCCGTGAATCGCTATACCTTTGGCCTGAGCCTGCCGGTATTGGATATCCTGGTGGGAGACAATAGCCCCAGTCTGTCAAAATATACTCTATCAGGGAAAAACATCCGGGGTCTCTATGCCAGTTTGCATGGGGAATATATGGCGCTGACCATGACTCATGGCGAATCCATCCGTAAGACAACTTATGCCGGAGACCCCAGCAATGGCATACCCCAAAGCGGTACTTTCAAGCAGGAAGCCATCGGTGCCAGACTCAGATTGGGTCGTGAGGATGGCTTTAGCTTAGGCTTTTCCGGCTCCCGCCATCGTGATATCATCAGCTCGCTGGAAGAAGAGTATTATCGATATCAAAATGCGGCTGGGGATACTGTTTATTCGGCTTTGGCACAGGATAACGCAGTCGTTAGCCTGGATGCACAACTCTCTGTTTTGGATCAGCATGTGATTATGGGAATCGACATGGCGGGTAGTATTTTGAACAAAAACACCATACCAGGTCCTTTGAGTGTTGAGGATCTGGAAGACTACGGGCTGGATTTGAATTTTGGTAGTGTTGAGATTGTTCCTGCAGATTACGCCCAGATGTTTGTGATCAATAAAAACATGGAGCCGTTGTTGCCCAGCAAGACAAACATGGCTATGACCGCATTCTTGCGCATGTATTTTTGGAACAGCTTTTTAAACATTCAGTATAGTGAAACTGGCTCGTCCTTTTATGCTCTGGGTGCCTTTTCCCCGCTTAAGGATACCAAAATGCTCACCATCACAAATCAAACGAGCTTTGGTAGATTGCTCTCCATCTCTGCCGGTTATAGCAGCACTCAAGACAACCTCATGGGTCACAAGAGCGAAACCAACAACTATGAGAATATCAATGCCCAGCTTATTCTGAGAATCCCCCGGATGCCTTATCTGAAAGCTTCATTTTATGATAACATCGGCAAGAATGCTCAAAATTCCGCCATCATGGACAGCAGCTTCGTGCCGTACAACCGGGATTCACGTAACATCAGCGTTGGACTGGGATACAATATTACCCAGATTCCTTATGTGCCCACACAACTCGATATCGGTTACCGCTTTGGCAATGATTTTAGCGAAAGCGATACTGGCACAGCACAGGGCTTTGAGTCACTTACCGAAAACGAAAACAATGGCCTGAATCTTACCATGAACAATAGGTTTACCATCCTTCCGCTGCGGACTCAGGTGTCCTATTCCAGCTCTCAGAATAAGAACATCATGCTAAATCAAGTCTTCGAAAACAGCAGTGTTTTCTTCAGAGCAGATATGAGCTTCTGGCAAAACCAGATCAAACCTTTTGTCTCATATCGTGCTACAGAGCTGAAGGGTGATTATGATCCCCAACAGTACTCAGATTTCCACTTGGGTGTGGAAAGCTATCCCCGCAAAAACCTGACTGCAACTGCGGATCTGGGCTTTAAGTCATATACCAATGACGACGACAGCAATAGGGATTATGATACCACCACATTCCGCATCTGCCTCACCCAGAGATTCTAAGCTAATCGGGAGCAAGATCCATCATCCTGCTCCCCCTTTATTGGCAATGAGCATATACCAAAGGACATTTCCTTTTTGCCGACAGCAATCCGAAATAGGAGCCTAAATGCGACGATACCGAGCTTTATTCTTGCCGTTGATCATACTTATCATCGTCAAGATCATTTTCCTGTTTCCCGTCTTTGATTCTCTGGAGTTCAAAGCTCAAGACAGTTTGTTTCAGCGCCGAGGAACGCGGAGCTTGAGTGATGATGTGGTGATCATAGGGATTGATGATGCCACCTTTAGTGCCCTGAATATATCCTGGCCTTTTCCGCGCGAATACCACGCCAAATTGATCGAAAACCTCAGCCTGGCCGGAGCCAAACTCATCGTCTTTGATGTGGAGTTTACCGAAAACTCTCGTCCTGAGGCGGATGGACTCCTGGCGGACACTGCTTTTTATTATGACAATGTCATCTTTGCCGGCAAGATCATCAAGGCTATCACTCCCCGATATCCGGATCAGCTGCTGACTCCGATTCGGGAGATTATGGCGTATGAGATCCCTTGGGGCATAGTAAACATGAGCAGCGACACGGATAATGTGATCCGAAAATACGACCTCTTTGAGCTGCATGATGACAGACCGTATTATAGCATTGGTGTGGCTGCACTGGCCAATACCCGGCTATATCAAGCAGATTGGGAAAAACACATTCATCTGGGAAACAAGCTGTTACGGGTGAGCGACCGCAATCTTCCCCTGCAGACACAAAACAAAGCAGCAATCAATTATTATGGCCCTGCCGGCACCTTTACCACCATCTCCTATGCCAGTGTGATCGATGATTCCACTGTAGCCATGCCGGGTTATCAGGGCATCGAATTTGACGAGTATTATGACATCGCTGAGTCTGGTATTTTGCAGGACAAGATCGTACTCATTGGCGCTACTATCGATGAATTGCACGACAAATTTCCCACTCCTTACGGGGGAAACTGGACCCCGGGAGTGGAGATCCACGCCAATTTCATCGAGATGGTGCGCAACGATGATTATCTGACTGAATTCAATTCCTGGCTTTATCTGGCCATCGAGTTTATCCTGTTACTGCTAATGTGGCTGGTGTTTCGCAAATTCAAACCTCAGCTTTCGGCCTTGCTTTTGATCCTATTGATTGTACTGCAATACATTCTTGCCTATCGTATTTTTGTGGAACTCAGTCTGCTGATTCCCATCGTTCAGACTGCCCTGATTTTGATCCTGGTCTATATCGCCAGCCTGGTTTGCCACTATCTGGACACGATGAAGGAAAAGCGCTTTATCCGCAGTGCTTTTCAGCAATATATGGCGCCAGAGCTGGTGGGAGAGCTCTTGAAAAATCCCCAAAAGCTCAGCTATGGTGGTTCTTTGCAGGAAATCTCAGTGCTATTTTCTGATATCCGTTCTTTCACTACCTATTCCGAAAACCACACCCCCGAGCAGACCGTGAATATCCTCAAAGAGTATCTCACGGCAATGGTGGATGTAATCGTGGCAAACAAAGGGATCCTGGACAAATTTGTGGGTGATGAGATCATGGCTCTCTTTGGCACGCCGATTCCATTACCAGATCATGCCCTGAATGCTTGCAAGGTTGCCCTCCAAATGCGCGACAAAATGACCGAACTTCAGGAAGCTTGGGCGGCGGAAGGGAAAGAAGGTTTTGAGATCGGAATTGGGATCAATACCGGACAAGCCGTGGTGGGGAATCTGGGTAGCGAACAGATCTTTGACTACACAGCCATCGGCGATACCATCAATCTCGGTGCCCGGCTGGAAAGCATTAACAAAGAGTATCAAACCGCCAAGCACATCATCATCAGCGAATTTACCCTTGAGCATGTACAGGAGCTGGTGGAAGTGCGATATTTGGATGAAGTGAAGGTGAAAGGTAAGAACAAAGCGGTCAAGATCTATGAGCTTTTGGGGCTGAAGAACACAGTGTAAGAATTGGTTGCAGCTAAAGGGATGGATCCCGCAACGTTTTACAGTCCTTCGCAGCTCCGCTTTCGGTATCGGAGTCTTTCCGCAGCTCCGTTGCGTAGAAAACCCCGTTTCTTTTGGAACGTTATGTGTAGTAAGAGATGTTGTGGTGAGATAAAAGAACGCAACTCCGCTGCGAACTACTTTCTAAGCTTGAAGATGAAAGGCGGTTGGCTTTAGCCACCGTGCCCCGAGCTTTGTAGCTGTGGGATAAGATGATTTCCGGTTGGCTTTAGCCACCGGCACAGTCAACTTGTTTAGGATGGCACAGTTCCACGTCAAGATGACATGGCTATCCCATCAGCACTACGGCAGCACTGCGCCACCATTACGCCTCGCAGGCGCAATGCTGAAGCTATGCTATTGGGAGACAAGCTACAGGGTTCGGATGCTAAATGCATTGATTATCTGCTCATTCTGAGCTTGTCTGTTACTGCCGCTAAGTTCTTGTTTTGGTTGACCTGAGGCAGATGATAAAAATTGTGGTTGACCATAAACCCCAGAACTTTAAAAATGGCCCATAAGAAAAATCACAGGAGTATAAGGCGATGAAAGTTCTCAAAACTTATCCTGATAAGTGCATCTCATGCCATGTCTGCGAAAGCACTTGCTCGAGTCTTTATTTCAAAGAGGATAATCCAGAGTTATCCTGCATCCAGATTCACGACGAGCAGAATCCTCCCGAAATGAATGTATGTAATCAATGCCAGGCGTGTGTAGCAGTATGTCCCACCATGGCACTCACGGTAAACAAACAAGGCGTAGTGCTGCTTTCCCGCAATCTTTGCATCGGATGCCTGATGTGCGTGGCAGTGTGTCCTACCGATTCCATGCGCACCGCGTTTGGGAAACACAATCCCTTCAAATGCATTGCTTGTGGTGCATGTGTGAAGACCTGCCCGGCTGATGCGCTGGAAATAGTAGAGGAATAAGGAGATATGATGAACCGAAAGATACTTGCTGAATACCGATACACTTTGAAACCCATTGAAAAAGGCTACAACCGTCGCACTCTTTATGTAAACGTGGGCACCAAAGAGATCAAGGAAAAGCCCGTGAACGATATGATGATCGACAAATTCGTGGGCGGAAAAGGCTTCGATCTATTTCTGATGTGGCATGGCGTGAAAGACGATACGCGCTGGAACGATCCTGAAAATGAGATCTGCATTTCCTTTGGTCCCCTCTGCGGAAACACCTCGTATCCCGGCAGCGGAAAATCCATTGTGACCACCATATCACCGCTGACAGGTATTCCGGTCGATTGCAACGTGGGTGGATATTTTGGTCCATACACAAAGTTTGCCGGTTTTGATGCTCTGGAGCTGCAGGGAAAAGCCGAAGAAGATGTGATCGTATATATCGATGGAGATACAGGAATAGTCAAGATCATGAGCGCTCCTGATCAAAAGATCAACAGCCACATTTTGGCAGAAGAACTCACCAAGGAATTTGCCGATAGTGAGGACAAACATCAGTTTGTCTCTGTGGTATCCACCGGAGAAGCTGCCAATAACGTGCTGATTACCTGCCTGAACTTCTCGTTTTGGGACAAACGCCGCAAGGTTGCCCGCCTCAAACAGGCTGGACGTGGCGGCACGGGAACGGTCTTTCGTGACAAAGGCATCAAAGCCCTCGTAGTGAAATTCTCCGGTCTCAAATCCGATACCAACCACCCGGCTGATCTTCCCACCTTGCAAAAGACAGGGCTCAAGCTACACAAAGAAATCGAAGCCGGAGACGATGAGCAGTGCAGAATGCATCAGGTGGGCACAGCTCACTTGATGGAAGTAATGAACGATTATGACCTCTTGCCAATCCGAAACTTCAAATATGGCAATATGCCGGAAGCCGATGGTCTGCATTCCAAAGAGTTCACAAAGCTGTTTACCCAGGGAATGGCTGATGGCTGTTGGTATGGCTGCTCCCTTTCCTGCTGCAAAGCAGTGGATAAGTTCAAGCCACGCACTGGTCCCTATCAAGGGCAGCCGGTCTGCGTGGACGGTCCCGAATATGAAACTGCCGCTGGATGCGGATCCAATATTGCCGTCTGGGATCCCAAGGATGTGGTTGAGATCAATTTCTATTGCGACACCTATGGTGTGGATACCATCTCCTTTGGCACCAGTGTGGCTTTTGCCATGGAATGCTATGAAAATGGCATCCTGAACAAAGAACGCACCGGAGGCCTGGACCTTAGCTGGGGTAATGCCGATGCTGCCCTGGAGCTGCTGCATCAGATGGCACGCGGAGAAGGCTTTGGCTTGATCGTGGGTCAAGGCGTGCGCCGGATGAAGAAGATCTTTGCCGATAAGTATGGCGCAGATCCCCAATTCCTGCAAGATATCGGCATGGAAGCTAAAGGCCTGGAATACTCCCAATATATGAGCAAAGAATCTCTGGCCCAGCAGGGTGGATACACTCTCGCTCTGAAAGGCCCTCAGCACGATGAAGCCTGGCTGATCTTTATGGACATGGTCAATAACCATATCCCCACTTTCAAAGATAAAGCCGAAGCATTGCACTACTTCCCGATGTTCCGCACCTGGTTTGGCTTGCAGGGCTTGTGCAAACTGCCCTGGAACGACATCGAACCGGCCAATAACGCCGAAACCGATGAGCCCGCCAAGGTTCCCGAACACGTTCAAAACTATGTGGATATCTACAAGGCCATCACCGGCAAGCCTATGGACAAAAAAGAAATGATCCTCCAAAGCGAAAGAGTCTATAACTTCCAAAAGGCTTTTTGCATGAGAATGGGCGGTGGTCGGCGCATTGATGATATGCCTCCCTATCGCGCCGTTGGTCCGGTGACCGAAGAAGAATATCTCTCCCGCGCCGAACGCTATGACAATCTGCTCAAAGAGAAGATCGGAGTGGATCCCGCCGGAAAGAGCATTGCCGAGAAGATGGAGCTTACCCGAAAATGGCGTGAAGATCAATATGAACAGCTGGTGGATGCGGTATATGAACGCAAAGGCTGGACTAAACAAGGGATTCCAACCCTGGAACATCTGCACAACATCGGCATGGATTTGCCAGAAGTAATCGAAGTGGTAAAACGCTTTCTGTAATAGCTCTTAACATACAAGCAAATTCAAGGTCTGTCCACATGCAGGGCAGACCTTTTTTATTTGCGGTGGGGCGGAGCCAGGAGACGACTCTGTCCAATTTGTGCAGAATCAGAAGGAACATCGTCCTGCAATAAGATCTTGGCTGTATGCCCTGGGCTTCTATAAACTACCAGAACTACCAGAAAATTCCATTGACACAAACCGCTATCTCTAAAGTCTGGAATAAAATATCAGTTTTATACAGTTTAAAAGGAGCACCAATGCCGTATATTTCTAATACAGATAGAGATAGACGGGAGATGTTTGCCAAAATCGGAGTTGAGAGTTTTGACGAACTGATCCAGGCTATTCCTGAGAAATTCCGTATCAAAAGTGGCTTGAACCTGGATGAGGCGATGTCTGAGCTGGAGATCACCAGTAAGATCAGGGCACACACCTGTAAGAATCTCTGCACTCAGAGTGCAAATTCGTTTTTGGGAGCTGGAGTTTATGACCACTTCATTCCTGCGGCAGTTGATAGCATAGTATCCCGGCCAGAGTTTTACACGGCTTATACTCCATATCAAGCCGAGGTCAGCCAGGGTACCTTGCAGTTTATCTATGAATATCAGACCATGATCTGCGAGCTCACCGGCATGGAGATCGCCAATGCTTCCATGTATGACGGTGCCAGCGCCATCGCCGAGGCTATCCTGATGGCGGTGCGTAAAAACAAGCTGCACAAAGCCTTGCTGCCCGAAACCCTGCATCCGGAATATTTCAAAGTGATCAAAGCCTATACTGAGGGTGCAGGAGTGGAACTCATTACCATTCCCTCTTGCGGAGGAATGACTGATGTGGAAGCACTCAAGCAAATGCTGGATGACAGCGTGGGCTCGGTGGTGGTGCAAAGCCCGAATTTCTTTGGCAATATCGAAGATGCCGCCGCCATCTCGGATCTGGTTCACACTCAACAAAAATGTCTGCTGATCGCTTGTGTGGATCCCATCTCTCTGGCAATCCTTAATGCCCCGGCAGAATACAATGCCGATATCGTCGTGGGTGAAGGGCAGGCTCTGGGTAATAGCATGTATATGGGGGGACCGCTCTTTGGTTTCTTTGCCACACGGCTGGATATGGCTCGTCAGATGCCGGGTCGTATCGTGGGTGGAACTGTGGATAAGGAAGGCAAACGTGCCTATACGCTCACCCTGCAGGCCCGGGAACAACACATACGAAGGGTCAAAGCAACTTCAAACATCTGCTCCAATCAATCTCTTTGCACTTTGGCGGCCACGGTCTATATGAGTCTGATGGGGCGTGAAGGCCTCAAAGAAGTGGCAATCCAAAGCACTCAAAAAGCACACTATCTGGCGGATGAGCTTTGCCGCATTCCCGGCATCCAGATGATGTATCCTGATGCCATCTTCTTCAAAGAGTTTGTGATCAAGACGCCCAAGCCGGCACGCTTTATCATAGACACGTTGCTGACAAAGAACATCTATGCGGGTGTGGAACTCGGTGAAAACGAGCTCATGCTGGCGGTCACGGAAACGAAGACTAAGGCTGCCATAGACGAATTTGTGCAAGCCATGCAGGAGGTGAGCCATGCCTAAGACTATTTTTGAACACTCTTCCGCTGGACGTATGGGTGTGCGTCTCCCTGCCCGGGAGTTTGACACAGCTCTGGAAAAGCTCATTCCCCAAAAGTATCAACGCCCCGATCCCCCTCGTCTTCCCGAGCTGAGCGAAATGGATGTGATGCGGCATTATATCAGGCTATCCCATCTGAATCACTTCATCGAGAAAGGGCTTTACCCTCTGGGCAGCTGCACCATGAAATACAATCCCAAGATTCATGAAAGCCTGGTGCGCAACAGCTGCTTTGCCAATATCCATCCCTATCAACCCGAAAGCACTCTGCAAGGAGCTCTGGAATTGCTTTATGAATTGCAGCAGGATCTGGCGGAGATCTCGGGCATGGCGCAGGTCACTCTGCAGCCCGTAGCCGGAGCGCAGGGAGAGTTTACCGGCATCAAGATCATCGATGCCTATCACAAAGCCAAAGGCAATACCCACAAGACCAAGATCATCATTCCCGATAGCGCACATGGCACCAATCCTGCCACTTGCAATCTGGTCGGTTTTGATGTGGTGGAGCTCAAGTCCAATTCCGAAGGTCGTTGCGACATTGCCCGCCTGCGTGAGATCGTAGACGAAAATACCGCCGGCTTTATGCTCACCAATCCCAATACGTTGGGTCTCTTTGAGACTCAGATCGAGCAGATCGCCGAGATCATGCACAGCGTGGATGCGCTCATCTATATGGATGGGGCAAACCTGAATGCTCTTTTGGGCATTGTGCAGCCTGGCAAGATTGGCTTTGACATCATCCACTTCAACCTGCACAAGACCTTCTCCACTCCTCATGGTGGGGGCGGACCAGGATCGGGTCCTGTGGGTGTGGTAGACAAGCTGACTCCATATCTCCCAGTACCCATGGTGTCCCAAAATGCTGATGGCTACTTCCTGGATTACTCACATCGGGAGACCTCGATCGGCAAAGTGCATACTTTCTATGGCAATTTTGCCGTGCTCGTGCGAGCATATATATACATCAAGATGTTGGGAGCAGAAGGTTTGCGTCGCATTAGCGAAAACGCCATCATCAATGCTAACTATCTGATGGCCATACTCAAGGATTATTACCATATCCAACATCAGGAGTATTGTATGCACGAGTTTGTAGCCGATGGCACTCTGCAAAAAAAGGAGTATGGAGTATCCACTCTTGATATTGCCAAACGTCTTTTGGACAAGGGTTTTCATGCACCAACTGTATACTTTCCTTTAATTATCCCGGAAGCACTGATGGTGGAGCCCACCGAGACAGAAAGCCTGGAATCCCTGGATGCCTTTGCTACAGCGATGATCGAGATCGCGCAGGAAGCCAGGGAGAATCCGGAATTATTACATGATGCACCCATCACCACCCCAGTCAGGCGTGTGGATGATGTTCGTGCCGTCAAAGAGCTTGATCCCATCTTTAGAATAGAACAATAAGAATTTTCAAGGAGCATAAATGAAAAGACTCTCAATATTGATCCTCGCACTCATCAGCCTTAGCGGGCTTTTTGCGCAAAACGTGAAGCTCGGCTATGTGAATACCGACCGCATCCTCATGGATAGCAATGAAGCAGCGGAAATCGCCAGATTGTTCCAGCTTGATCGTCAAAACTGGACTCAGCAGATCCGTGATTTGGACACTGAGATTCAGCAGATGGAGCGGGATTTTGAGATTCGGCGGCTTTCCATCAGCGAAGCCAACAAACGTGAATTGCAAAGCCAGATTGAAGCCAAGAAAGAGGAAGCCGGCAGGCTTTTGGAAGAATACTTTGGTGAAGGTGGCCAAGCTGAACAGCGTTACCGGGAATTGATTGATCCTCTGACCGAAAAGATCCATGACATCATCACACAGATTGCTGAAGATGAAGACTATACCATGATCCTGGATGTGAGCATGGGTGTGGTGCTGTATGCTACACCTGAGATAGATTTGACTGACCAGATCCTTCAGGAACTCAATAAGGACACCATCGCGCCAGATCAAGGTCAAGAACAGGAAAATCCGGATCAGCCAGAACCAAAGGATCCCTTTACCGATGGCTTCACCGATGGTTTTGGTGACAGCTTTGGCGAAGAAACCAAGCCGCAAGACCCAAAACCATGATATGAAAAGATTCAAACTAAGCCTTGATCCCGATACCATCATCCGGATAACATCAGCTACGTGGCAGGGCGATAAGAACCTCAGCCTCAGCAGTGTCTGCGAACCGGCTGAGGCCGACCAGAGCTCGATCATCTTCTGTGAGCAAGAGCGCTTGATCGATCAGGTAATGGCCTCAAAAGCCGGCCTGGTGGTCACAAGTTCTGCTTTCCAAGCCCGCTTGGGGGATAGGGCATTGCTGATAGTGGAAAAGCCATACTTTAGTTTCATGACCCTGGTGGCATATTGGCTGCAGTTGGAAGCCGGGCAGCAGCAATACGCAATCCATCCTAGCTCCATCATCGATCCATCTGTGCGCTTCGAAGGCGAAGCAGCCATTGGTGCTCATGCGGTAATCGGTGGTAACAGCGTTATCGGAGACAAGGTCTGCATTGGCGAAGGCTGTTCTATCGCGGAGAATGTCCGCATCGGTGCGGGCAGCAGATTGTATCCCCGGGTTACCATATACGAGTCTTCCCAGATCGGGAAAGACTGCATACTTCACAGTGGTGTGGTGATCGGTGCAGATGGCTTTGGCTATCAGGTCTTTGATGGCAAACAGCAAAAGATTCCTCAAGTGGGGAATGTGATCATCCACGATGAAGTAGAGATCGGTGCCAATAGCAGCATAGACCGCGCCACATTGGGCTCGACCGTGATTGGCAAAGGCACCAAGATCGACAATCTGGTGCAGGTTGGTCACAATTGTGTGATCGGCGAGCACAGCATATTGTGTGCCCAGGTTGGTCTTGCCGGCAGCACCATCGTGGGGGACTTTGTCTATCTTGCCGGGCAGGTAGGTGCGGCAGGGCACATCACGATAGGATCCCGCGCCATGGTGGGTGCTCAAAGCGGCATTGCCGCCAGCATCCCGGAAGCAGCGCGCTATTTTGGCACACCGGCGGTAGATGCAAATCAGATGAAACGCATGATAGTAGCGCAAAAGCACTTACCGGATATGTACCGGGCTTATCAAAAAACCCTCAAGGGAGAGACACGTGACTGAATACAAACATACTATAGGCTCTGAAGTTTCTTTTACCGGCATCGGATTGCATAGCGGAGAAATCTCCACAATTCGGTTCAAACCCGCAGATAGCGAAGAAGGCATTGTTTTTATCCGGGTGGATCTACCTGATCGCCCCGAGATTCCCGCAGATATTGATCATGTGGTGGATATATCTCGCGGCACCACCATTGGCTTGGGCGGGGCAACTGTGGGCACGATTGAGCACGTGCTTTCAGCCATCAAGGGGCTCAATCTGGATAACGTTCGCATCGAGATTGATGGTCCAGAGGCTCCTGTAGCAGATGGCTCTCCGATTGTCTTTTTGAATCTGCTCAAGCAAGCTGGTAAAGTACAGCAGGATAGTGAAAGGATATACTTTGAGATTGATGGGCCGATCAGCTTTTCTGCCCCGGACGAGAATGTGGATGTGGTGATAGTGCCCTCAAATGAGCTCAAGGTCACCTTTATGATAGATTACAAGCATCCCTATCTGGGCACTCAATACACCTGGTTGCCCAGTATGGATGTCTATGAAAAGGAATTTGCCGGGGCTCGTACCTTTTGCTTTATCAAAGAGATTTTGCAGCTCAAGGAAATGGGGTTGATCAAAGGTGGATCTCTGGAAAACGCTCTGGTGATCGCCGAACCGGGCATTAGTGAAGCCGATCTTCAGCATCTCAAAGAGGTATTTGGTTACCACGAGAATGTCACTGTTTCAGCAGAAGGTATTTTGAACAGCCATCCTCTACGCTATCACAATGAGTTTGTGCGGCACAAAGTGGTGGATCTGATCGGAGATATCGCGCTTTTGGGAGTTCCGATCAAAGGGCATATCCTGGCAGCTCGCAGTGGACACAAGACCAATGTGGAACTGGTCAAAAAACTCCGCAGGATTCAGAAGAAGCATGAACTGCAGAGTCTTTATCAAAAGACAAAGAACAAAGAAGTGGTCTTTGATATCAATGCGATCATGCGCATTATTCCGCACCGCTATCCCTTCTTGCTGGTGGACAAGATATTGGATTTTGTGCCAGGAGTATCTATTGCTGGCATGAAAAATGTGACTATCAATGAGCCGTTTTTCCAGGGTCACTTTCCCGGACACCCCATTATGCCGGGTGTGTTGATCATCGAAGGTATGGCACAAGCAGGAGGGATCATGCTGCTCAATCAATTGGAAGATCCCCAGAATTACGTAGCCTATTTTGCCTCGATCGACAACGTGAAATTCCGTAAACCGGTGATGCCGGGAGATACTTTGCGTTATGAACTGAGCGTGATTTCACTCAAACGATCTCTGGCCAAGATGCATGGAGATACTTATGTGAATGGAGAAAAGGTGGCTGAAGGCGACTTTATGGCCATGATTACAAAGAGGAATTTATGAGCAATATCCATCCTACTGCCATTATCAAGGAAGGTGCCGTGATCGGTGCTGATTGCGAGATCGGAGCATATTGCATTATCGGAGAAAACGTGGTCCTGGGAGCTAAGAACATCTTGCACAACAACGTTGTGCTGGATGGACACACCACTGTAGGTCAGGGCAACAAGATCTATGCCTATGCAGTATTGGGCACGGATCCCCAGGATCTCAAATTTGCCGGGGAGCAAACCCGTCTGCAGATTGGCGATCGTAATACTATTCGTGAGTTTGTCACTATCAATCGCAGCAATCAGATGCAAGAAGATACTGTGGTTGGGGACAACAATCTGCTGATGGAATATGTGCATATCGCCCACAATTGTCAGATCGGATCTGGCTGTGTGATCGCCAATGTGGTGCAGCTGGCAGGGCACGTCCATGTGCACGACAACGCCATTATCGGCGGAGTGACTGCGGTTCACCAATTTGTCCATATCGGAGCTCATGCCTTTGTCGGTGGAGCTTCTGCCATCAAAAAGGATATCGTACCCTTTTCGCGGGGACAGGGAAATCCCTATCAGACGGTCGGCCTCAATAGCGTGGGACTCATGCGCAAAGGCTTTTCAAACGAGGATATCGCCGGGATCAAGACGGTCTACAATCTCTTTTACAGAGATAAGCTCAATACATCTCAGGCTTTGGCCAAAGCAGAGGCAATGCAGCTGACAGAGTATCAACAGATCTTTGTGGATTTTGTGAAAAACGCAGAACGCGGAATCTCAAACTAAGCTCTTTTTTTAGTCTCTTTTGGCAAAAAGCCTTTGGGCTGACAATCTCTGAATTCGCAGAAACAACTGATTCTCATGCAGTTTTGGCGAGCTACGTTTGCTGTGGCAATTTTGAGAATGCCAT
>CAZCRD010000094.1:0-27842 GCA_964501025.1 uncultured Candidatus Cloacimonadota bacterium
AACATCGGCAACAAAGTGAGTATCCGCGGGAACGCCAGCAAGCAATACTGTTCAATCTGGGCGGTATTGGCCGGACCCAGCTCCGTGAGCAGAAAATCCACCTGTCTGCGCCTGGCAGCTTCCGTCTTGCAAAAGCTGAATACGGAAGTGTCAGGAATCATCTCTCCCCATCAACGGGAAAAAAGACAACTGGAAATCAATAGCGTCACTGATGCCAAACTGTTTTCACTCTTGAGTAAAAATCCCAATCGACTGCTGGTCTTTGACGAGTTCAGTTCCTTCCTCAAATCCACCAATCAATCATATAACAGCTCCATGAAAGCCAATATGACCTCCCTGTATAATGGGGATTCGCGCACAATCGCCAATATGGAGCGCACGGACTATATCGAAAGCCCGGCCTTGAGCATCTTGGGAGCATCTACATACGGCTGGATATATGAGAGCTTTGAGAGCGCCGTAGAGCAAGAATCGGGCTTTTTGCAGCGCTTCATCTTCTGCGTAATCGGCAAGGATAACAAGAGCTTTTGCTCAAAGCAGGGGGAGAGCCGGAGCATTCGGGCAGAGCTGGAAGGCTATGACGATATTCTCAAAGTGTTTCGGCAGATTCCCGAATCCTGCGAGCTCAAAATGACAGATGAGGCAAAAAAGCTTTGGCTGGATGAGCATGACCGGATATTGAACAAGCTGTTGCGGGCGGATGATGAAGCTCTGATGGCTTATGCCACCAGAATCTATAACAATGTATTCTTGTCTCTGAGCATCATCTTTACCCTGATGAAAAACTATCGGGAATTGGAGAGCGCTATCCGGGAAAACCGCTGTAAGGAGTTCTTTGAAGAGCTCCATGTGAGCGAAGAAACGGTAACGGAAGCGCTGAGCCTGTGCCATTATTACCTGGAAAATGCCAAACCCATGCTTACCATCATTTGTGAAGGCGGTTCTCAGCGCAAAGAACGGAAAATTGTCCGGCATCTGCTCAATGTCGATGATTATGCGGATACCCACAGTAACATCATGAAGAAATTCCGCTTTAGCGCCCAAGAGATGAAGAATTGCATCCAGAACCTCTATGAACAAGGCTTGATAGATATTCATGAACAAGCCTCCGAAAACACCGCCAAACGATGCAGGATATACTCCTTAGCGAATAATGATTAAGTAAACAAAACCATAAGGCAGATGTAGGGTCTGCTGGGTCAAAACCCCTCTGAGTAAGGTTCAATAACTTGATTTGTGAGCGATGATAAGCTCTTATCAATCCTTAGTCAGAGGGTGTTTTTCGAACGGTGTCTCCTTATCAGAGTGTAGCTTTGGTGTTGGCTGGCATTAAACCAAAACATCCTCACTCGGAGTTCAAGCAGCAAGCAAGTTGACAGAGGATAGAACGCAGATTGGACTGATTCAACTGATTGCGTCAATCATCCACAGAAGCATAATCTGAGTTCTGTAGGAACAGCATTCTAGATACGATTGCGAGAATCATCGCTCATAAGCCGCTCTCAGATAGAAAAGCATTAATAAGCATGAGCATCTTATTGTTAACTTGATTTATCGAATCCCCTATGCCTTTTGAAGACTGGCTTCCAACAGTTGTGACATCGGAACTAGTACTAAGACGTTTAGTTACTTCTTTTCCATCCATATCTAGCCTTACTAGCAGGACTAATTTGGCGCTGCTCATATAATTGGATTCTACATCTGCAAGCCCTTGAAGTAATTGTGTTCCAAAATTGTCCGTAGAGTAATACTCTACATAAAAGTCATCTAATGTCACATCAAAAGAAATTGGCGCTATAGCACTTATCTCAAGAAACTTGTTCTGCACGTATTCCGATAACATCACTTTCAAGGTTGTTGTTTCATCTGCGTAATAGGTGTACATTCCACCCAGGGGCTTTTTATCCTTGCCATAAATTGGTAGCTTAGTACCAATCAATTTTGATTGATATGTGTAGTTTATGCCTCTATGACTCGACGTCTTTATGTTCATTAAGACGAACTCATTTATGCTGCTCTTCATGGGAATGTTTTGAGAACAGCCGAGGATAAAGACTACAACAAATAGGACTATGACACGCATCAGTAGTTTCATGTTAACCTCTTATAATTTTTACAGTGTCCCCATCTGCTCTAAGAATTGTAATCCCTTATCGCACATGGAATATATTCATGAAAACACATACTTCAGACCATATAATTATGTCAACAAGAATATCTAGGCAAAACGTAGCCCGTATAGAGTAGAGGTTACAGGTGGCAGGTTTCAGGTAGCAGGCGCCTCAAACTTGAAAACTCAAAACTCGAAAACCTCAAAACTACAAGAACGAGGTATAGACAAATGAAAGTAAAACTGAAGTATGGGATTTCCGCATATAGCGGGACTATCGATGAGATCACCTTTGGCAGTTACAATGATGGAGCCATCTGTATTGCCCGCAAATGGGTGATGCCCACTTTGACTGACAACAACACCGAGCTGGGTTCGGTAGCCAAAAATCTGGCAGAAATCTATGGCGAGTGCAGTGCTGAATACAAGACTGACCTGCGCACTTATGCGGACTTGTATGCCCGGCAGATCTCTGGACGGCGAAATCTGGCGCCCAATGGCTACAGCCTCTTTGTAAAGATGTTTTACGCTTTCAGCGAGGCCAATGCTGGCAGTGTGGATCTCAAGAGTCTGAGCTATGGGGATCTGGCAACTCTGTTTCCGGATGTCACCACCATCGCTTCGGCTGTGGATGCGGGATTTTTGCCCAGTGTCAGCGGTGCCGATCTGCTCACTGAGAGCATGTAAGGAAGGCGGGGATGAATGCGGATTACAGTTCTCTGGCCCGCGAGCTTGCCACCCGCATCTACAAACTGGTCAATATCCCCTTTGTGAACGAGGAGCAGGAACAGTATTTCTTTGAGATGATCGTGGTATTGGTCCTGGAGATCTTGCTCAAGCACATCGCTCCCACTCTGGGCAGAGATGGATAAAGCAGTAGAAAGCGATAATGTAAGAAGGGCGGAGATGATTTCCGCCCTTTTGTTTACCTTGGAATGGAAGTAAATCACTTTAGTAAGATCACTTTCCGCAATACCTTACCGCGATCGCTGTGCACCTGGACGAGATAGCAGCCCAGGGCGAGATGCTGGAGGCGACTGGCTGAGATCCAGATATCGCTATCTCCGGCAAGGGTTTCGGAGAGCACGAGCTGGCCTTTGAGATTATAGATCTTGATTTTATCTGCCGCGGCGTTGTTTAGCTTCAAGCTCAATCCATCACTTGCAGCGAAGGGATTGGGCAGACAATCCAGAGAGACGGGTAGAGTGGCGGGATCGATGGGGTTGAGGCCCGGCTCCAGCTCCGGTAGAATAGCTTGCAAAAATCCTCTGACGCCATCTTCCTGCATAAAAAAGAGGGGGAAGCCAAGAAGCATGAGGCTGCCATTATCATCAATGCGAATTCCGGCGGGTTGATCATCAGCAGCAGAATCAGCAGTCATATTTGCCCGATAAAAGACCTGCTCTGCTGCTAAAAAGGTATAGCTCATGGGCAGCATGTTGTTCCACACCGGCGCAAGTTTGGCAGGATCCGGATACAAGGCGGGGTATTGAGCGGAGTATAGCGAGATCAAAGCCGGAGAACTGTGGTAGAGCGGGCTGATGTCGCTGAGAAACTGGTTGTAAAAAGAATCTGAAAAGACCGAAGGATACTTCCATCCACTAATCAGGATCTTGCCTCCACTCAGCACATAGGATATGATCAGATCTTGAGTATCCAGAAGTAAGTGTTCGGAAAAATCATCACTGTGCCACAAGATCAGGGAATAGCGGCTGAGCGTTTGCAGATCCGGAGCGCCCTGGCTTGGAAAACTCCACTTTGTGTAGTCCAATCCCTGAAGCACATTGTCGTAAAAATCATTCACGGTTTCGGAGCTGGGAGAGATGGCAGCGCCAGTGCCGTCTTTGGTTTCATCGACTACCAGAAAGCCTTGATCCATGGGGAAATCAATGGGAGTTGCCGGCATGATGTTTGAAGCCAGGGAGATGAAGCCTTGCTCATCCACAGCCGCTACGTAGTAAGTATAGCTGGTGCCATTTGCCACGCTGTGATCGATATAGTCCAGCTCGGTGAGAGGAAGCTCGGTGAGCCGGTGATATTCATCGCCCTCAGCTCTAAAGACATGATAGCCGAGCAGGGGGATATCAGCAGCCAGGGGCAGCCAGCTCAGCTTCACCGCAGCGCTGTATGCAGAGCAGGAGAGTAGCTGCATGCGCACTTCAGATCTATCCTTGAGCAGCACCCAGTTTTGGGGATCAATGCTCAGGGTGGAGATCTGGGTCTGCAAGGAGATGGGGAAGGTGCTTGCCTGCCACTGGGGAGTGGCAAGGGCAACCAGGGAATCCGCTACAGTTGTGAGACGGATGGGAATTTCCAGATCAAATTCGGTGGCGGTGGGGCTACTGCTTTTGGCATAGACCTTGATCTGCTGATCCGCATCTGTGAAGACCGCAAGTTCCACACTGGGTATGCCGTCGGAGAATATCCATTGCTGAAAAAACTGTTGTAAATCCATCCCGCTATGCTGCTGGGCAAGAGCGATGAATTCTGTGGTGTTTATGTTTGAATTTGGATAGCTGTTTAGTAAAGAGCGGATAAAGGGAAAAAATGCTTCATCGCCCATTTTCAGGCGTAGCATATGCAATACGGAGGCACTTTTTTCGTAGGTAGGAGGAGCAAACATGAGGTTATATTCCGGATTGAAGATGGTGTGGTAGCCATTGCGATTTGCCCAGGTGATGTAATAGTCTTGAATGGAATCCCGAATGTAATCGCAAGCAGCTTGCCAGCCTTCTTTGTGGTGCATCCACAGAGCTTCGGAATAGGTGGCAAAGCTTTCCTTGAGCCATACTTCACGCATGGTGATGGGGGTGAGGAAATTGCCATACCACTGATGAGCCAGCTCGTGGGCGACGATGGATTCATAGCCCTGTTGACCATCCAGATATTGAGCTCCAAAGGTGGTCATGGTTTGGTGTTCCATCGCCGCATAAGTGCTCATATTTACGACCATGTGTCCATATTTTTCAAAGGGGTACGCGCCAAAGATGGAAGAGAAGTAATCAATCATCGCCGGGACATTGGCAAAATCCACCTGGGCATTGGCGAGTTGGCTGGGCAGGACAAAATTCTGGATGGGCAGATCTCCGGCTTGTTGCAAAAACTCTATGTATGGCGCCGCGGCAAATCCCATCACATAGGTGGCGACCGGATATTGACAAAGCCAATGGTGAGTATGGGTGCCATCACCATTATCCGTGATGGATTGACGAATGCCATTGGCAGCAGCCAGCCAATCCGCTCTGAGGGTGAGCCGCCATTCGATGAGCGCTTTGTCCCAGGGATGATCGTAAGTAGGCATATAGTAGCGGCCAGCATCAGGATTGGAGAGCGTATAGAAAGAGCTATTGGTAAAGATAAGCCCGATATTGTATGGAGCAGGACTATTGCCAGGATTGCCCTGATAAAAGACCTGGGTGGAAAATATCATTCCGCTTGAGACTTGCAAGGGGATGGTGATGATGCCATCGGTGTGCACAAAAGAGGATTCCTGAGCATCCACCAGGACCTTGCTGACTGCCAGATTGCCACCGGCTAAGCGATATTGGATCTGATTCAAATCAGCCTCTGCCAGCACTTCTGCTGTTACCGAACCTTCCAGATAGTGATTGGCATCGTCTATCTGCAAATCTACGGTGTATTTTTGCACATCAAAACCGGTGAGAGAATCGGCACGGGAGATTTCTCTCTCACTTGGCTGCAAGCTGTAAAATCCCCGCCAGGCAAAGAGCTGGAAACAAAGAGCAAGTAAGAACAGGATAACAAGAGATCTACGCAGAAAAAACATCATGACTCCTATGGATATTGAGATGAAGCGAAGGCTAAAGACAGCTTTGCGGGTATCATGCAAGACCCCCTATGCCCGTTTGAGCTTTGAGCTGACATAATTTTTGATCTGTCCGCGTTCCCAGCCCTGAAGACCAAAGAAATAGGTCAGGACCAGATAAAAAGAAACGCTGAGCAAGCCGTATAGCAGGACGCTAACAAGGCTGCCGGGATAAGATATATGGTAGAGCAAGACGGCAAAACCAAAGCTAAGGGAAGTGATCACGAGGGTTCTGGCAACCACGGTTTTGAAATACTCCTTGATGGTGATACCGGCAAAGCGACAGGCTTTGGGCAGATTGAAGCTAAAGGCAAGAATCACATTGGGGATAAAGGTGCCCAAGGCTACACCTATGATGGCGGAATCTGCAATCACGATGCCCCTGCTTTGCAAGATGGAGGGTAAGACGTGGATGAGCAGAATGCTCAGCCCCAGATTGGCGATGGCTTCTATGATCGCTACTACAGCCAGGATCTTGTGTTCATTTGCCATCAGCATCACATAGACTGAGGAGGAGCGAAAGAACAGCAGGATATACATGGAGACAAGCAGAATGATGGCACAGATCATCCCCGCACTGTGATCCAGCTCCAGCCAGATATTGAGCAGGGGTTTTACATACACGACCAGGGGAATGATCAGCATAGAGGAGATGATGCCCATCAAGCGGTTGCTCTGCAGCATCAGCTGGTTCATCTTGCTCTTGTTCCCTGCAGCAAAGAGAGTGGCGGAGACGGGGCCGATGTTATCCAGAAATTGCGCGGAAAACTTCTGAAAAGTATCAGCCAGCCTGATTGAGATCTGGTATATGGCAACCATCGCAACCGAGCCAAAAATCGAGATCACAAGTTGATCTGTTTTCAAGATAATGAGATTGGTGAAAGTGATGAGATAGGCAAAGAGCGAAAAGCCCATCACCGTGCGCAAGAGCGAGGTATCAAAATAGCGCAGGCGCAGGCGAAATCTGGGAATAAGGCGATGAACTGCAATCATCATGGTGAGGCTGGCCAGGAGATTGCTACCCAGAGCCACAAACACCATGCCGATGAGATTGAGCTTGAGCCTGATCATCAAGGCCATGCCGGCGAAATTCAGCAACAGAAATGAGACCTGGATCACATTGCGAATGTGCATCTTTTGTAAGCCACGCAGGATTTCGGTGAAAAAGCCAAAAGGGAAGCAGATCGCCGAGCCAATCCCAAACAGAATCATGACTTTCTGAAAATAAGCTGTATTTGCAGTGTCAAAACCAAAGAGCCCCTGGATATTGAAGCTAAGAAATATGGAAAACAGGGCAATCAAGACCGCAAAACTGGCATAGCTAAAAAATACGGTGCTTACGATGCGATTGTATCTATCCCAGTCAGCGCTTACAGAGCATTCACTGGTGTGTTTTTGCACTGCGGTGCCAAAGCCAAAATCCAGCAGCAGCGAATAGCCAAAGATAGACCACAACAGTGCCCAAAACCCGTATTCCTCACGGGACAGACCCAAAAACAGGATGCGGGTGAGAAAGACGGTAACCAGAATGCTGATCAACATCTTGCCATAATTTGACAGCGTATTGATCAGCATCCGTTTGCGCAGACCAAGATTGGGGGAGATTGCGGCTTTAGGCACAGGAATACACTATTGAATCTGCTTGAGCAAAAACAGGACTTTACGGCTCTCAGACAAATCCATCTCTATGCCTTCACTGCTGATTTTGGACACTTTGCCATGACCGTAAGTGAATAATCTATCGGCGGAAATTCCCTTGCGGATCAAATAGTCTTTTACCGCATTTGCCCGATTCAAAGTGAGCGTAAGATTGTGCTGTTCCGAGGCACGTTCATCAGCAAAACCGTAGATATCAAGATGGTAATCAGGATTTTCATTGAGGAGGGCTGCAAGACTCTGCAGTTTGTGCTCTTCGGACTTTAGAATCTCATATTCATCCGTATCAAAGTATATAGCAGGTAAGCTCAGGGTTTGAATCCGGGTAACTTCGGACTCGATATACACGGTATCAATTTCGGTGTGGACGATCACTTCGGGTTCAGGTTTTTGGGGAGGGACAAACTCACTTTCCTTGTTACGCTCATAATCTGGCGGGAAATGGTTCATGTATATAGTCATGGTCTTGGGGATGGGCGGCAGCATCAAAAAGATGTTTTGCGTATATTGATTTGGATACAGGGGTACTGCCTTGATATTTACCAGACGGCTGTCTTCATGCCTCAGTTTGTATTTCAGGGGGGTAATGCCGACCTCATGGTCGTTGATATAGATCTTGGCTTTGGTGGGCAGAGAACGGATCTTGATAGTCCCAGAAAACATGCCGCGTTCTTCGCGGATGATTCTACCCTTATCCTTGGCACAGCCACTGCCCAGGATGGCAATGGCGGAAAAAACTACTACGGTTAAAACAAACATCTGTTTTCGCATAAGGTCCTCATTATCTGGTCATTTAGTTTGATTTACAATATTGTTCAGAATATTCTCGATTTTATCTTTTACAAGATTTATCTCATAGTATTGCTCCACTTTGAGCCGGGCATTGCTTCTAATCTGTTCCAATACCCTGGTATCTGTAGCAAATAGCTTCAAGATCAGGGCAGAGAGCTGGGGAGCAGAAGCTCTGGGAAACAGAAAGCCATCGCGTTCGGAAGTGATAATCTCTTTGGGACCAAAAGCATCTGTAGCAAGCACGATCAAGGAGCAAGCCATAGCTTCGATGATTACTCTGCCAAAAGCTTCCCTGGCCAATGTCGGCATTATCAAAACGTCATATTGAGCTAAGATCTGTAAAGGATTATCAGTCTTGGCTTTGAACTGAAAGTGATGGTCCAGATGCAAGCGCTGAATCTGCTTTTTGCATTGCTGGAGGTAAGTCTCATCAGCTTCACCATATATATCCACCACAAAATCTTGATGTTCGGCTACGACACGCCCTGCAGCCTGAATGCACAGATCCAGGCCTTTCATGGGCTCGATCCTGCCCATAAAGACAAAGCGTAAGGGAGCCTTTAGCGGTCGCTGGTTTGCAGCCGGTAAAGCGATGCCGCATGGCACGACAAACACATTTTTGCTATGGTACAAAGCGGCTACTTCCTTAGCTAACCAATCTGATACAGCGATCACCGGATCCAGCCAGACTTTCCCTGTGATGGTAAAGGGTAAGAGGGATTTTGCCAGACGCATGATCCTGCTCTTCAGATTTGGCGGGGTATAGCTCTTTAGCCAGATATCACCAAGGTCAAACACCCGCTTGTGTCCGGATCTTTGTACTGCAAGCACAGGAGAGATTGATACAGCTTTCATGCTGCCAAAATAGACAATATCGGGGTTTGTAAAGTCCAGGATCTTTTGGGTAATGAAGTAGTTAAACTTTTCCACTTCATGCTTGTTCTTAATTGAAGCATCCAGGTAATCTATGTATCGCAGGATTCTAAGGGGTATTCCGGCTTTGATGCTGAGGTGTTCAAAAGAGCTTTGCTCTGCACCTTTGTAGCCACAGAGGATAAATATCTCATGTCCCCGGGCTGCCATATAGTCCATGCTTTCTTTTACCGAGATCTCGTATCCGCCTTCAAAGAAAGGAGGATAGTAGTTTGAGATACACAGGATCTTCATAAAATGTGTTTCCTGATTAGATCGATCAGATGTGCATCCGGGAAGAGATCTATACCCATGAAGGACTTGAGCAGATACAAGAGGTATAGTATTAGAATCAATAATATCAAAAACATCGCGATATAGGTGAAGCCTTTGGCGACATGGGTAAGACCGGCATCCATATTGCCTTTATCAGTGGATCTGAACTGTTTACGGGTATCTTTGCCAAAGATGAATACGATGTACCAATTGCGGATAAACCAAAAGGAAAACCTGATATCCACAATGCCTGCCGAGGGCACCGGAGGCAACATGCGTTTCATCAGATTCATGAGATCTTTGCGTTGGGAATGGGTAAGGGTTTCCTTGATGGACTTGATACCAATGGTTTTTTTGTTCTTAGCTTCCGGCATAATCAGCCTCTTTCCTCTGCCAGGCGTTGTGATTTGCTCAGGTTTTGGGGCAATTCTACGCCGTGTCTGCGATATCTTTTATCCAGTTTGTTCATCACCGCTATCAGGGCAAAGATCAGCATCAACTGGTAGAAATTGTTGGTTTGCTTGAGCACCCATTCCAATATCGATTCCAGATAGATAGCCAGGAGCCCACCAATCATACCGATAGCAAAATACTGATAATCTGTATTCCGATAGCGAAAGAAATTTTGGATGTTTAAGAAATAGAAATAGAAGATAAAACAAAAAAAGACAATCAGAGTGTGCCAGCCTGCCTCAGCAGCGATCATCAGGTAAACGGTTTCCACCAAGCCATTTTGTTCGGTTTCATCATCGGGGTCGTGCATCGGGATATGGCTACTGTATTGCCAGGGGGGATTGATCTTGACCCCAAAATTGTTTAGCCCGATCCCCAGAGCTTTGTCATTGGCCATCTTGATAGCAGCAAAGGCGAGATCTCTGCGGACTTCGGCAGATTCTGTGGGGGCGGTGGTGAATCTTTCCGTGATGGAATTCCAGGCTTTGGCGATGATGGCCATGGATACAAGGAAAAGCAGAATGGAAACCAGGATTTTCTTGTGATTGATGCCCGCACCAAACGAAAAAGCCAGCACCGTCATTACGGCAAAAGTGAAGAGAATCAGACCGGCACGAGATAAGGTAGATATCACAGAAATCGCCGTCATCGCAAAAAGCAATAACCAAAAAGAAAATTTATACAGCGTGATATCTTTTTTGTTTAACAGATATGCAAATATCAGACTGCCAAAGATGATGCTATACATCACCAGAGAGTTTTGATGGGGAAAGGGGCCGGGGGATTGGAAGATGCCCAGAAGATACTTTTGTCTCATCACTTCCAAAAAGATGTATATGGTGATCAAGGCTACGCCTTTGAGCAAGTCATTGAATTGGGCAAAGCTATTGACATAGTTGTACACCACATAAAAGAAGAGATACATTCTGGTCATCTTCCATAGCTCAAACAGAGAGAATAGCGGGACTGCAGAATTCACTATGGACAAAGCACTAAAGAAAAAGTAAGCAAAATAAATCCAGGAACCTGGGGGTTTGTGGATGCGATACAGCTGTCTGCGCTTGAGCACCAGCAGAAACAGAATCAGGACAAGGAGATCCACTATTCCCACCTCAAATCCGCGAGAACTGAGTCTGAAGGTCTCGCGGGAGACAAAATTGATATCCTCCATGCGAGCCGTGAAGAAAATCAATAAAAAGAAGATCACGCGTTCCACTTTGGGGTATTTTTTACCGAGCAGGTATCCAGCTGGTACTCCGATGAACAAAGTGGCAAAAAAGACAATGTATTTCAGATGGGACAGCGCTTCAGTCATGAACAATACCTTGAATACTCAAAACCTAATCTCCACGGATATCCTTGTATATCTCTCGCATCAGATATCCACTTTGAATGGCTTGCAGACTCGGTAAGGCGTAATTTACTATCTGATTCCATTTGGCAATAGGATGTTTGGGAACAAACACAATGTCATTGGGTTTCAGACGAAAATCTCGAACCTTAGCCTTGAGAATATCCCCGGTGTCGATTTTGAAGATGCGAGGATGGGAGAGATTGCCTCGAATCACATATACTGTGGCTTGAGCAGTATCTTTGAAGCCCTGAGCAAAAGTGATGCTCTGCACCAAAGTCATATTTTCCTGATAGAAATAGTGACCTTCCTGATTCACTTCTCCGATCACGTATATCTCACGGTTGATGGCTGAGGGAATGTAAATATAATCTCGATCCAGGAGGGGAATATTGTATAGCATGTTGCCATTTTGGATCAACTCCACAAAGTCTATCGGCAATACCCGCCCATCGCGGATCAAGAAGGTACGTTCCAGATCAGCAAGCTCGACGGAATTGTTTTGGAAATAACCCAAAGCCAGGCCACCGGCATCAGCCAAAGCATCCAGAATGCGCATTCTTCCCTGAATCTCAATTATCCCTGGATATGTGACCTTGCCCAGAATGGTAATGGTAGCACTTCGGGCTTCAAAAGGCAATATGGAAACCTTGGGATACAGCAGATAATCCCTGAGCTTATCCTCGATGATTTGCGTTGCTTCCGGAATGGTGAGTCCACCTACCTGGACTTCTCCGATCAAACGAAAAGACAAGGTGCCATCCTGTTTTACTATTACCACATCAGAATCCAATTCGGGTTCATCATAGACATAAATCTTCATCTTGTCTCCGGGACCCAGACGATAAGGAGGCAATTCCATATCATTTAATCTATATAACTCCTCAATGGTCTCTTGCGTGGTCTGAGTAGCCAGATGAGTTTCTTCCAGATACTCTGGCATTGCCACCAGATTCTCCTCGACATAGTGAGGATTGGAAGAGCAGGCATGAAGCAGTAAGCTAAAAGCCACAAGGGTGATGAATCTCAGAAGGGTCGGTACCTTAATAATACTCATGGAAGAAGTCCTTATGTACATAGTTCAAAACTCCATAACATTTGTGGAAATCCTGATCACCAAGATATCTGGTCAGATGAGCAAGACTGCTTTTGCTGCTGCGTCCGAATCTGGCGATCAAGACCAACATGTCTGAAGCTGATGCAATGGCAGAAAAGAGTGACACATTGTATTCGTATTCCGCCAATTCCCAAAAAATATAATCATAATCTGAGAGCTGATCAAAAAACTCCTGGACGCGCTGCTTTTCCATCACCTTGCTGAATATCTCATCATTGCAAAGGAAATAGGCATAATGAGTGAAAGGATTTTGCTTATCTATCATAATCCTCTCATCATCTTCATAGAACCAGGAATTGATGATACAGCATTCGGTCTGCGGGGTAAGAGACTTGATGGTATCGATATACAGAACCTTTTTCTTTTGATGGTTGAGCATTTCGATACAATCTTCGATCAGGAAGGATTTTCCTGTCTCGGCTATATCACTGCCAAAGCAGATTACGGGATTCGGGCGTGCATTAGTTACCAGCAGCATCTTGTCTATCAGTACCTGCAGGTTTCGAAAATAGACTTTTTCTTCCACCTCAGTCTCGTCTGGCAAAATGCCCATGAGTGGAATGCGGATCAGTTCTTTGAAGTCTTTTACGGATTTGGTGCTGGAATCCAGGAGTTCTTTGACCAACACGTAAATACTAGCCCCGAGGAAGATCAAGAATCCGATGGCAATGACCATTACTTTTCTGTGGCCGCCCTCTCGCGCTTTTGGTGCTTTGGCCTCTTCCAATATCTCATAATCGCTTACATTGGATTGCATTGCCATCTTTGATTCCGCCAGGCGGCTTTCTACTAATCTCAGGATCTCCCGGTTCAGCTCAAGCTGTCTTTCAATCTCAAAGAACTCTTTTTGCAGCTGAGTCAGATTTTCCAGGGAGCTTTTTATCTTGTCGATCTCGATTTGGTAATCGAAGCTCTTTTGATATGCACCCTCCCGTTCAGATTCATAGCGGGATTTATCGATGTAATAAGTATCAGCCAAACCGCTGGGACCCCAGGTGACGGCTTCTGGAAGATCGCGTTTGCTTTCGTTCATAGTTTTTCTAAGATCAGCAATCTCATTCATCAACTTCTGAACTTTGGGATTATCATCGGTGTAGCGGGATCGAAGTAGCTCCAGTTCATTTTGCAGCTGAAGCAGCTTCTTGGCATCGGTCCGCGTGTATGTCCAATTTTGGATCACCTCATCCGGCAAAGCATCAATCTTCTCTTGCATATCGGCTATCTGGCTATCCATATCCTTGATATGCAGCCTGTTTTCGATCATCTTTAGCTCCACTTCTTTGAGTTGGTCAAACTTCGCCTGAGACTCATGTGGAATAGATATCACACCATATTCAGCACGGTGCTGTGCATATTGGCGTTCCAAAGCTTCGATCTTGTTCAGCCTGATTTTTTGCTGATCCAGGTAGTAGTTGTAGATCTTCATGGTGGCAGAATTGAGTAACTGAGTATTGTTGTAGATAAAAGATTCAGCTGCAGTATTGGCTATATCAGCTGCCATTTCAGGATCTGGCCAGGACACGGAGAAGCGCAGTATATTGGAGCGGTTTCCTCGCTGTACTTCGATCAGCCGGAAAAGCTCTTCTGTGGTGATGTCCAGCTCAAGCCTATTGATAACATCGGTCAAAACATCTCTGGTGCGCACGGTTTCCAGGATGGTGTTGATATCAAAGCTCTGATACAAATATGGCATTTCCACCGGGGTTGACATGTTTTTGGGTGCCCGGATGATATAGCAATGTGCCTTCCAGGAAGGTTTTACGCTGATGCTGACCCAAATCGCTGCGACCAGCATAGAAATCAAAGTAATAATGATGATAATCTTAAGCTTTTTGATATAGACTTTTGCTAAGATTCCACTATCAAACACAAAGGCTGGGGATTCTGTTGGCAGATGCTCGTCGGTCAATCGCTTATCGTTTAACAAGTTCGTTCTCCATAGTTTTTCTTATGTCTGTTATGGAACAAATCTGATCCGGTATTTCTTGATTTGAAAGCATGACCGAATAGGAATGTGGAGCTTCGGGATGATAGCCATGCATACCAGAGATCGGTTTTAGCCCCATGAAACTGGGACACAAAAGAATGCCTTCATTCAAGAGAAAGAAGGTATCGCCAAAACGTCGGTTATCAAATAAGACCCGCATCTCTTTGAGTTCTTTGTCTGAAATGATGTATCCGCATTCAGAAGCAGAAAGAAAATCCATGATTGCGGATTTGGCAACTTCATCTTTCCACCAGAATCTGGCCATGGTGGAATCGTAAAAAGCCAGATAATCTCTCCCATATCGGAAACCCAGGGCATCAATATCATCTTTCAAGGCGCAGAGCTCATGCACGGGAGCCATACCGTGATCTGAGATAATGTACAAACTGACCTCATCATAGACTTTCTGAGCAAAGTGATAGAGCTCTGATATTTGCTGTTCCAGAGATATCAGTTTTTGCCGTGTGGCATCCGACAGTGGTCCATGTGCATGCATCACTGCGTCAAGTTTGGGCAGATATACATAAGTGAAAGCTACCCTGGCTTCGCTGATGACTCGTTTGTTTTCCATCAGGATTTGCTCTTCAGAGTGTCGCCAATTTGAGCAGTAATAGGGGATATTGTGGTTTACACACCAATCAAAGATGGTATCTGTAGCCAGAATCCCTCCCGGGACAAAGTAGTCCTTTTTTTCCAGATAATCAAAATAGGGCAGATACTTGAAGGGCACACTATACAACTCGAAGTAACCGGTATAAGAATGCATGGCTTTGATGAGCTTACTCAAAGCATGCCGTACTCTCCAGCGATCAAAGATCTGAGCAGGCAGATACGAGAAGGCTTTTAACCATTTGAAAGGAGAATTGACAGGATCATAGAAAAAGCTCGACCAATGCAGATGCTCGTCCGGGTATCTTCCGCTCAGAATTGAAGGATCAGCTGCGGAAGAAAAGCCAAAAGTGGTCTTGAGTTTGCGCGCATTGGGAGCGAGAGCCGACATAAACCCATAATTCTGATACACTTCCCAGCCCAAAGCATCAATGAATATATACATGGCCAATTTTTTCATAATCTCACCTAATTATAGCTTTGCCAGAGTGAAACAAATCTATCTCGATTTCTGGTAGAATCAGAGATATCACCGATTCCCAATATGCTTTTTAGATTTAGTGAAGGAGCATAGTCGCCAAACAAAAAATAGGGAAGAGCCTGGTATAGGCGTTCTCGCGGATACATCAATCCGGCTTTTCCCACAATCGCCCTCAGCGGTAGATCTCTGAGATTGAGGAGCAGATTCTTGATCATCCGGCTGGCTTGTAGCTCCCTTTTACGCTTTAGATATTGCAGATATTGTTCGTAAGAGAGAGCATCGGAGCCAAAGTACAAAGCCCAAAGTGAGAAATATACATCCCGAAACGAGCTTAGAGCATCTTGATAGAGCTGTAGTAGCTCTGATTGCGAGAAAGGACTGATGTGAGGAAGCAGCTTGAACTTCATCGATTCCAAAATGAGCTGCTTGAGATTCTCGTTTGAACAATAAGCGCTGAAATTAATCTCCTCGATTAGATTCATGCGCACAAGCACAGAACTATGATACTTGTATTCGAAGATCAAGATGGCTTCTGCCAAAGCCTGATATGCTTTGTGGATGTTTCTGAGGATAAAATCCCGCTGATCAGCCCAGCCTTGTGAGCAGATATACTCATAGGCAAAAAAGAGTCCCATACCACGGTTTAACAGCAATCTTAGCGCTTCAATCTCCGGGATATCTTCAGCTCTGAATTCCGGTAGATTGGACATGATATGAGGATTGCCATAGATTACTTTGTGAGCGTACTTAAGATCATAATACATCAAGCTAATATCGGTTTTGGGCAGCTTTGAGGCAGCTACTATCGGTGAAAAATCAACATCAAGACCATAGATCTCACTGAGTTCCTGGTGTAGTTTGTTTAGCTTGTTTTCCAGCTTAGCTCTTGTCCAATAAGGAAGCCTGGCAGAAAAGACGAAGAAGTCCAAATCATTATACAGCTTTTCTTCACCATTGTCCAACCATACTCCACCTTCAGAACGTCCATATCCGCCCCCTAACACCAGTGCTTTGATCTGGTGTGCAGATATTTCTTCAAACAGCCGTTTTCGGATTTGATTGAGCACATCATCAATGTATCGATGAAAATCATCGCTGCCGTAGACGCTATATTTATACATCATAAATCCTTGACATCCCGCTTGCTTAAAACCCATGGATCAATCTTCGGCAAAGGGCTTTGACCAGGATCGAGAGGTTGAACAAGGTGGATATCTTTTCAATGTACTCAAGCTCATAAAACGCTTCGGCTTCTTGATTTGCCAGATTCTGACTCTCGGCCAATGAAAACGCTCCTGGATTGTATGCCGGCAGATCAAGTATCAGCTGTCGGTGTTGGACGGTATTGGTCAGAAGTCTGTTCCCGATCAAATATAGTTTTCCGGTAAGCGCCGCACTCCAGATTTGATCAAATTTATCAAGAGATAAGCGCAGCAAAAGCTTGCCCCACCGAGTATTGAACAAGGCAGCAGAATCAGTATAGCTCTGGGTTTTCATATTTTTATTCATCAGCCTTTCACTACTTTGTTTACCGGCAAAGAGGCGATAAGGCAAGAATAGTAAGAGCCAGGGGACGATCTGCACTGCGAGCAAGACCAGGGACAATACTCTTTGTACGATGCGATTGAAATATGAAGTCACCAGCCCCGTTTCCACTTGAGACACCAGAACTTGGTCTGTAATGTGGATGTGCTCACCGGAGATCGCACTAATTAAATGCCCTTTGTACACGATCTTATAGTCCAGATCCAGATCCCTTCCCACATAGGTATTGTCATACACGATGGATTCTGTTACACGAGTTTCTTCATCGATGATTACATTGTTTCCGATAATGCTGTTTGGTCCGATCAAGGTAGCTTTGCGAAAGCGACAATGGTTGCCAATCATAATCGGAGGATGCAAATCACAACTATTGGGATAGACCAGGTTCAGTCCCAGATAAGTACCTTTTTCGTTTGAATACCCGGGCAACACATAATTCTGGTAGTCTGTGGTGAGGATGGACATAGAGACTTTGTAATAAGCCCTGATGTCTTGCAGCTCCAGAATATCAAAACTGCTGGATTCAATATGATCTTCGATAGATAAGTCTTGCAAGCTCTGATCACCTGGCAGATACAGGATTCGTTTGTTGCTGCAGCAAAATCTCGCCGAGCAATCAAAGACCGCCTTCACATCCTGCAAATCGTATTTCAAAAAGAAAAAACCATTCCAGATGAGAAGATCGTGTTCTTTGCAAAATGAATAGTTCTTCCAAAAAACATCCTGCAGGCTATCCCCCGGATGCGATAACGAATAGGAGATATCGATTCCCCACTGCTCGCCATTGCCCAAATGCTGTTCAATCTTTTTGAGCGAATTGTCCGAAACAATCCTGAGCTCATTTATGCCCAACAAGGAGATTACATCCAAAGAATACTCTAACAGCGGTTTGTTGGCGATCTTGAGCAGATACGGTTCTACATCCGGAAAATACTCATTCAGCCAGGTAGTTTCTTCGTTGCTGGCATAGATCAAACAGCGCATGTGAACCTCATACTATCGGAGCTTCATTCTCCAATTTCTTGATCAAAACTGCTGATTGCAGCTTTCAGGTCGTCAAAAATATGAAAGATCCTATGCGCTCTGGTGATATCAAAAACCATCCGGGGTTTATCCTGAAGATTGGCAATATGGATATCACCTCCTCCTTGAGAGGCTGATTTTAAGCAGGCTACAATGGTCCCCAGACCTGTGCTATCAATGAAATCGCATTCTTCGAGATCAAACACAAAATTCACTGCTTTGTCTGCTATCTGATCAAACTTGCTTCTTAGCTCTTTTGAGCCATAGGCATCAAGCCTGCCGCTTAGTTTGATGACTCCTACCTTGTTCTTTAGTGCAAAACTAATGTCCATAGTGTTCTCCTTGATTGAGGCAGATTATTACCGGGTTACAGATATGAGTGAATAGCATCAATACGCTCCTCTGCCGCTGATAACTGCCGGAATGGTCTTGAGCAATATGCGAAGGTCTTCTTTTAAGCCCTGACTGCGGATGTACTCAAGATCCAGCTGAACTTGCTGTTGGAAAGGAATCTCACTGCGTCCTTTGATCTGCCACAGGCATGTGATACCAGGCTTGACATGCAGTCTTTTACGTTCTTGCAGGGTATACTGCTGAACTTCCTGAGGCAATGGGGGTCGAGGCCCCACCAAGCTCATATCCCCTTTCAATACATTGATTAATTGGGGTAATTCATCGATCGAAAAGCGACGGATGAATCTACCAATTGGGGTTACACGCGGGTCTTTTTTCATCTTGAATATGACCCCATCTTTAGATTCGTTTTGGGCTAAAAGCTGGTCTTTCATACTATCTGCATCCACATACATCGAGCGAAACTTGATAAAGCCAAAGAAGGCACCGTTGAGTCCCACTCTGTTTGCTATATAAAAAATAGGCCCCGGGTCATTGATATAGATGAGAATGCCGGTAATCAGGAAAAGCGGAGAAAACAGAATCAATAAAATCAGAGAACCCAGAAAGTCGGTCAAGCTCTTCACAAACTTGGCAAATGCCACAGTTCCCTTCCAGATAGCGATCTTGAGCTGCATCCGCCATGGATTACGCTTTTTTCTCATCTGCATCAGGCGTTCAATTTCCCGAATTCGTTGACTCCTGGCATGTCCAGTTAAAGGTGTCATTCAATCCTCATTCTCATAAATTTCTGCCAAAGCCCGGTGACCGTAGCGAAAAACCCGATACAAAAACAGAGGATTGCCGATAATATACCGTTTCCACAAGCGTCTGGGTTCTTGAATCAGTCGAAACAACCATTCGATTCTAAACTCTCGCATCCACAGCGGTGCTCGAGCAATCCGATCCGAATAAAAATCAAAAAGACCTCCCACTCCAATTTGAAGTGGAGCCTTGATCTCAGATAAAAACTTCATGATAAACTTCTCTTGCAATGGAGCTCCCAAAGCTACAAATAAAATATCAGTTTGTGCTGTATTGATCTGCTTTATGATGGCATCTGCTTCAGTATCCCAATCAAAGTAACCGTGATGAGTGCCACACACACTCAGATCAGGATACCGCCGTAGCAGTTTCTCTTTCATTTTGTCTGCTACACCATCACTTGCGCCCAATAGAAATATATTGGAGCGCTTCATCCTGGCTATATCACACAAGTATGGCAACATATCTGTACCATTCAAATTTTCTGTCACCGGAGTTCCCAGCATCCTTCCGGCAAGATTGATCCCAATCCCGTCAGGAAAAACTACTGATGCAGCCTTCATAATCCTGTAGTATTCTCTGTCAACAAAAATCTTGTTCAGGCAATCTGCATTTGCATAGAATATGGGGGTGGGTTTAGCAGAATCGAGCTTACTTTCCAGTAAAGATAGTGCATCTGCCAGCGAGATATTCAACATCTTGATGCCAAAGATGGTTATATGTTTGGGAGGATGCGGTTTTCGTTTGTGATTTGTCGGAATCCGGGGGGCAGATTTTAAGATAGCTGTCATCTTTTAGAGCTTAAGAGTCTTTCCAGGGCTGGCACAAATGAATTGTGATGGACTTCGTGATTGTAGTTCGCTTTCAGGCTGTCTATACCGGCTTGCCCCAAGGCATTTCTAAGTGTGGGATTTGCGATCAAAAGCTGAATTGATTTTGCCATATTTTCGATACTGCCCGCTCGAATTAGCATACCATTGACTCTGTGTTTTAACCACTGACTGATCCCTCCCACATCAAAGGCTATCACGGCTTTGCCATGGGCAAAAGCTTCCAATCCCACCAAAGCAAATGGTTCTTGCCAGCGTGATGGGATGATCACGATGTCGGATGCCTGGTATTGAGAATGGACGTCATCACACCAGCCGATAAACTCGATCCTATCCGCTATCTGAAGTTTATCACTCAATCTTTTCAAGGGCATGAGGTCATTGCCTGTGCCTACGATCTTGCATATATAATCCTGCTTCACCAGAGCTAAAGCCCGGAGCAATAAGTCTACTCCTTTGCCCTTGATCAATTGGCCTGCATACAAGATCACGATTTGCTCTTTGGCATCTACCCTGCTATTGCCATAGATTTTCTGTTCCGGAATCAAGAGCCTGATCTTGTTTTTGTCCCAACCATTTTTGATCAAGTTTTGTTTCATGTAATCTGATAAGACGAAGCTGAGATCACACTTTCTTACGCTCTGAAGCAGCTGCCAGCGATGCTGAAGATTGATGGGCTTGATCGCTCCCCCTTGTTTTTCCAGCAAAGCACTGCAAATCGAGCAATAGACAGGATTAAAGGGCAGATGGCAATTCGTTCGCTGCAGGGGAAAATACTTATGGCGGCGGAGACAGTAATAGTCATGATCATGCACCATTACTGCTGTTTTGAAAGCAGTCTGCAAGAGACTTATCCACCGATGATGAGTGCATTTATGGATCAAGACCAATTCTATGCCAATCTCTTTGTAATGCTGGATAAGCTCTTCGATCACAACTTCATCAGCCACTTCAATGGCCGTAAAAGCAGAATCGAAGCCTTCGTCTTCTTTCCATGTGCGTTCAAACAGGCCATACACTTCCCAACCCTGCGAAAGCAGCTCTTTTGCCAGACCGATCATCAAGCGCTCTACTCCTCCGATAGTCCCCCTGACGGTATTAAGCATCAGGATTCTGGGCTTACCGGGATAAAAAGCGGCCAGCATATTACCTGCTCATTAATCTCTGATATGTTCTCTGATACAGATTTGTAAGATATTCGTAAGAGTATTTGCTTTTAACTTGTTCTTTACCCCGGGCAGCCATTTGGGGAAGCAAATCCCGTTGCTCGTATGCCAGCAGCATTTTTTCGGCACAAGCATTGGCATCCTCAGAGGGAAAGAGATATCCGTTTTCTTTGTCTATCACCATGTTGGGATCTACCACATCGCTTTGGATCACCGGAATATCGCTGATCCAGCTTTCCAATACCACGGCTCCGGAATTCATGAAACGAACCGGGATCAGATTTACCTGAGAGTGCCTAAGCCAAGCTAATACTTCCGTTCGTTCCACCTTCCCTGTAAAGTGCACTTGCCCAGAAATTCCAGCTTTGTGCATCCGCTCTTTTATGTTTTCCAAAAACTGGGGTTCATAGTCGGAGCGGCCGACAAAGACAAGCTTGGCATCAGGCATTTGGGGAGCTACTTTGCAAAAGGCTTCCAGGGCTACATCCTGACCTTTGATGTATGAAACTCTGCCTAAACATAGAAACACAAAAGGATCATTGTGCCAGGTATTCATCAGTGGCGGTTTATCTACGGGCACTTCAAATTCGGCGCTCAGTACTGGTACCGGTGAGTATTCTACATTGGGATTGAATTGTTTGAGAAAATTGATTTCCCGTTCGGCGATGGCAAACGCATGATCCATCTTGGTAAGGATTATCTTCTGATACCACTTGACGGGAATCTTATCAAGAATATCAAGCTCGATTTTCCCATGATGCTTGAGGTGTTTAGCATAATCCATGAAATCGAAGAAGCATAAGATATACGGCGTCTTTTTGATCTGCGACACGATAAAAGCAATGATATTGTTATAGTTGATGGATGGATAGCACTGGATCACATCATACTTGCCCACCATCAAATACCAAAACAAAGTGGGGCAGAGGGTCTTGCTCTTCAGGTTTGGATACTTAGCCGGACGATTGAGCAAATCAAACATGCGTCTCAGGCGAAATCCCGCAACTCGTTCCAGAGCGGGAAATTTCAAACGCTTGGGACTGAATACGCTTACTTCATTAGTCTCGGCGAGTTTACGAGCCTGGTAATAGATATTGGTTTCCGCTCCTCCCACTTCTGGATAAAAGCGATTGGTAACTAAGGCGATTTTGATCCTTTTTGGTTTTACTCCAGTGATTGGTGCTTTCAGGTTTTTGATAAAGCGTTCTGAGATGACTTTTGCCGAATATCTGGCCCGAGCAGTATGATAGAGGTTTTTTCCCAGAGCGATTCTGTGTTTCTCGTCTTCGAGCATTTCGATAATGGCTTCACCAAGCTCTTCAGCGTTTTCACGAATCACTATCTCCTTGGGACCAAAGGAAAATCCCTCCATACCTACACTGGTGGTCAAGACCGCCTTTTTCATCTGGGCTGCTTCCAAAATCCGGGTTCGAGTGCCAGAGGCTATGCGGATGGGCAACACCACCAATTCACAGCCGGCAATAATCTCCTGCATATCATCCACTTGTCCTATGACTTTCAGACAATCATCCTGAAAACTATAGTAATAATCTGGAGTATTCGTTCCGGCTATGTATAGCTTCACTCCAGCCCGGCGCAGGTGACCTGAGATAAATGGATATATCTCATTGGCCAGATACGTGACAGCGTCCTGATTGGCAAGCGAATTCATCGTGCCAAAAAAAAGCACATAGGGTTGCTGGGGGGGAGGATAAACTCCTGGCTCCTCCATCGGCATGAGATTGGGGTAGATTCTTGCCTTTTCGGGATCCAGATCATATTCGGCCACAGCCAGATCACGTTCGATGGGATTTGTAAAATAATACCAGAAATCATGACTGAAAGCCTTCTTTTCAAATCTCTTTAGTTTGATCATTTCAAACAAGCTATAACGGTTACTTATGTCATGATTCTGATGCCAGGTTAGCTCAGCAACCCGGGAAAAGAGCATATCTACATCCAACACGACTTTGCAGTGAGGTACGGTCTTTGAAACCAATGTAGCCAAACGGTAGGGACTCAGAAATCTGAATACCACAATGTCATACTGTTCGCGAATCAGAATGTTGCGAAATTTCTCCAGTTGACGAGGATGAAAGTGGTAGATTGATTCAGAATCGTAAGGCAGAGGCTTGATACACCCCAAAGTAAATAGTTTTCGGTATGAATGGTGGTTCTCCACCTTTTTGGTGATGTATTGGGGTCCTTTTATCAAGAGCAAATCTGCCTCAAACTCCTCTACCAGGAATCTCCAGATCGCCTTGCTACGATTTTTATCTCCACCCTGCAAGCCCTCAAAAGGAACATCTACGTAAAGCAGTTTCATCTTACTTTCCTCACATTATTTATCTTTATGACGAGCTAAATCTGTTTACCTTATACTGTCAAGCTCAATTTCTATTTGTGAGTACTTGATATTCTCCCATAGATGGTTACTGAGCTTAGCAAAGCTTTAGCCATGTAACTGGCAGACACCGGAATTGATCTTTGTTGTCAAGAGCGAAAGCACATCTTGAACTCGTCTGCTTCAGCAGTTATAGACATAGTATTGTGCTGATGTAAACCTGTAATAAAGCTATGAGCATGGCTTTGTTACGGCTTTATAAAGTGTTTAGAATAGGATATAAACTTGGGGGGCAGTGAAACAAGCGGTGGGCAGAACGGCGTGGTAAAACACGGATGTCGGCAACTTCATCGAGCACTTCAAAATCAAATCACTTGACGTTTTTTCTGAACTCAATAATGTGCATATAGGTTGATAATTACATTAACCTGTCCTGTGAATAATATGAATAAATGAGGTAGGAATGACAGCACAACTCGACGAGCACCAAACTCAGACACTGGGTGTTGCGCATGAGCTGAGAGCCAATAAATTTTGGCTAAAGCTCGTAATTGCTGTTGTGTTGTGTTTGATACCGATCCTGCTTTCAGCTGATCTCGGGATTCGCATTGGGGTTTTGGCAGATCAAGGCAAGCCACAGCTGGCAAAACGCTGGCGTCCCACCATAGACTATCTTGACCAAGTACTTGATCATCATGATGTTACCATGATACCCCTCGGGTTCGAGCAGATTGATAATGCCGTAAAGAACCAAGAGATAGACTTTCTCATCTCAAATCCAGCCATCTTTGCAAAAATGGAATTTAAATATGGTGCTACAGCCATGCTGACCATCATGAATAAGGTGGGAGATGATTTGGATACGGGTATGAGCACGGTTATCTTCTGCCGTTCGGACAATTCTGATATCTATAGCTTGCCTGCGCTCAAGCACAAAAAGTTTGCGGCTGTGGCAGAAAACTCTTTTGGTGGGTGGATCATGGCGGCAAGGGAGCTAAAGCGATTTGGCATCAGCCGGAACAACCTGGCTGAGCTTAAGATTTCTGGAACTCATGATAATGTGATTTTTGCCGTGAAGAGTGGCCTGGCAGACGTGGGTTCTATTCGTGCTGGAGTTTTGGAACAATCGGCAGCTCAAGGTAATTTGGACTTTGCGGATTTTCGAATCCTGAACTACACTGCAGCAGATCACGAATTTCCCTTACCCCGTTCCAGCCTGGTTTACCCAAATTGGCCAATTGCAAAGTTAAAGCATACCCGGGAAAAGCTGGCCCTGGAAGTAGCCACAGCACTGATTAAACTGCCACAGGAGCACCGGGCCAATGTCAGTGCCGGCATCGTGGGATGGAGCATTCCCCGAAACTACAATAAGGTACATGAGTGTTTGCAGGAATTGCAGATTGAACCTTATGAACACTACCGCTTCAAGGTGTTGCGGACAACAATCAGAGATTATCGCTATTGGCTTATCAGCCTGGTAATCTTGATGATATTGCTCTTTATCATGCTGTTTCTCGCTGTTAGACTGAATCGTAAGCTCAAAGAAAAGTACAGGGAAATCTCCCTAAGCAATGAACGCAACCGACAGCTCTATGAAGAAAACCGCATTCTGACCGAGAACATAAACATCGGAATAGCCATTATCAGTCCCGACATGCGAGTTTTGGATGCAAACAGGCAAATGCTGAGCTGGTTTCCGGACAAAAAAATCCAAAACCAGCCCTGTTATCTGGCCTTTAGCGCCTCCAATATGGATGATTTCTGTGCCAACTGCCCAGTCAGGGACGCCTTTGAGGATGGTGAGATTCACACTTATGTGCGGGAAGTGCTGGGCAAAGGTCAAACCGCATACTACAAAATTGAAGCAGTGCCAATCCTTGATGAACAGGGTAAGATAAGCTCTGCTTTGGAGATAGTAGAAGACATTACAAATACCAAGCTGCAGGAACTAAAACTATCTGAGAGTGAACAGCGACACAGACTTTTAGCAGAAAATGCCTCAGATGTGATCTGGACTCTGGACGAGAAGGGAAACTTCTCTTACATCAGTCCTTCAGTATATAGGATGCGTGGTTACCGACCGGAAGAAGTAATCGGACAAAGCCCCAAAGAGGCCTTGCTACCTTCGTCCCAAGAGAAATTTATGCAAGGTATGAAAGATGTTCAGGATGCTTTGCAAAGAGGAGAAAAACTCCCCCCCCGGAGAATCGAACTGGAACAACCTTGCAAAGATGGATCTACCATATGGGCTGAAGCCACGGTGACTATGATGTTTGATGACGAAGACCATTTCCTTGGCATCCTTGGTGTCTCCAGGGATATCACCAAACGCAAAAAAGCTGAGGCTGAACTGGAGTATCACAGTCGCTTTCAGGTAATGGTTGCAGAGATCTCCTCAGATTTTATCACTGCAGATATCGACAATATCGGCACCAAGGTAAACAATCTACTGCGTAGAGTTGCGGAATTTTTTGAAGTAGATCGAGCTTATGTGGTGGGGCTGGGTGATGATGATAGAAATATGCGGATGCTTTATCAATGGTGTGCGGAAGATGTTCGCCCAGACATAGATTTGGTCAACAACTTAAAACCAGCGGATATACCCTGGTGGTATTCTCAGTTTCTGGAGCACAAGGTGGTCTGTATTCCAGATGTAAGCACTCTGCCCAAAGAAGCCCAAAACGAAAAGAATTTCTTCGATTTGCAGAATGTCCGCTCCATCATCAGCATTTCGATCGAAAGTAAAGATCGCAGCTTTGGAGTATTTTGCCTGGAATCTGTAAAGACCACAAAAAACTGGAACTCAGATGATATCTCGCTATTGAAAGTGCTGGCAAATACAATTGCGGATGCCAGCATCAAGGCTCAGGCTGAAAGAGAACTGATCCTTGCCAAAGAAGAGGCTGAATCTGCAAACAAGGCCAAAAGCGAATTTCTGGCAAACATGAGCCACGAGATCAGGACACCTCTAAATGGCGTAATCGGATTTACAGAACTTTTGCAGGAAACTCCCCTGAGCAGTATTCAACAAGAGTATCTGAATAATGCCAATGTAAGCGCTCACAGCCTGCTGGCAATCTTGAGTGATATCCTGGATTTTTCCAAAATTGAAGCTGGAAAATTTGATCTTGATCCCATCAAAACTGATATCATAGAGCTGATGGAACAAGCCTCGGATATTGTGAAGTATCCTGCTGCCAAAAAGGGTATTGAACTGATTCTAAATATCACCCCGGAATTGCCTCGTTTTGCTGTGGTAGATCCCATCCGCCTCAAACAAATCCTGGTCAATCTACTCAGCAATGCGGTAAAATTTACCAATACTGGAGAAGTGGAGCTGATGCTAAACATCGACAAGATATCTGATACTGAGGGAAAATTCACTTTTACTGTAAGAGACACCGGTATCGGCATCAGTGAGCAAAATCAAAAGCATCTGTTTCAAGCTTTTACGCAAGCGGATAGCTCAACCACCCGCAAGTTTGGCGGTACCGGTTTGGGCTTGGTGATATCAAATCTTATCGCCCAGAAGATGGGTAGTAGCATTCAATTGCGCAGTGAATATGGACAAGGCTCCACTTTCAGCTTTGAGCTGATATTGCCCTATCAAAATGGAGAGAAAGTAAACTATTCCAGCATCAAGGGCAAGCGAATCCTCTTTATCGATGACAACGAAAAAAACCGCATGATTATGCAACATACTCTCCAGCGCTGGGAAGTAGATATCCATACTTGTGATGGGGCAGAGGCAGCCTTGGAACATATCCGGAATCATGCTCCTTATGAGATCATCATTTCGGATTATCATATGCCCGATATTGATGGCTTGCAAGCTATCAGAATGATACAGGATAATCTGCCAGAAAGCTATGAAGCTCCGCCAGTGTTTGCGCTATATTGTTCAGCAGACGACCTTGTGGCTGCATCTGAGTTTGTAGATCTGGGTATCCGCTATCGGCTGATAAAACCACTAAAGGCTGGAGAACTCTTTCAGTATTTATCTGGGATGAAAGAACAGTCAATTCCCCCAAACACTGCTAATGTCAGTCTGGAAACTGAAGCTGATATTGCTGCGGTCGATCAGGATGCAAAAGCTGAATACAAAACCACTATCTTGATTGCAGAAGACAACCAAATGAATATGATCCTGATCAAGGCTGTGTTAACAAAGATAATCCCCCATCTGAACATATTGGAGGCAGCAAC
>CAZCRD010000095.1:0-5357 GCA_964501025.1 uncultured Candidatus Cloacimonadota bacterium
GCTTTGGAAAGACTCCGTTACGTAGCGTAGCATTCCGATGCTGCGGCGCCATCACATCCCACGGAGCTTTGGAAAGACTCCGCTACGGAACACTCGGAGCTTTGGAAAGACTCCGCTACGTAGCGTAGCATTCCGATGCTGCGGCGCCATCACATCCCACGGAGCTTTGGAAAGACTCCGTTACGGAACACTCGGAGCTTTGGAAAGACTCCGCTACGGAAACCCGCTGCCACATCCGTCTATCAGATCTTGGCAGCGCTGTGTCTGCTCAGGAATATTTCTTGACCTCTGCCTTGCTCTTTTCATTATTGGCCCAATTAAGAATATAAGGTATTAGCACATGATAAAGATCGAACATCTTCTGCCTCTGGTAGCAAAACCTTCCCGTTATATCGATCACGAGATCAATGCTGCCCGCAAGTCTTTTGAAGCTCATCCGGTGCGCATGATCTTTGCCTTCCCGGATCTCTATGAACTGGGCATTTCGCATCTGGGACTCAAGATATTGTACTCCATCATCAACCGCCTGCCTTATGCCATGGCAGACCGCATTTATCTGCCCTGGATGGATTTGCTGAAGCTTTTGGCAGAGGAAGATATCCCCCTCTTCGGGCTTGAGAGCCGAAAGGCTGCGCGGGATTTTGACCTCGTGGGCATCACTCTGCAGAGCGAGCTAACCTTTAGCAATGTGCTGGAGATGCTGGATCGTTCCCGGATTCCACTCTTTGCGCAGCAGCGTAGCACCACAGATCCCATCGTGATGGCAGGAGGACCCTGTGCCAGCAATCCCCTGCCTTTGGCTCCCTTTATCGACGTCTTTTTCTTTGGCGAAGCGGAAGAAGGCATCGTTCAGATCGCCAAAATCCTGCACGACCACCCCGACCGGAAACAGCGTCTCACCTTGCTCAGTCGGCTGGAAAGCTGCTGGGTGCCCCGCTACACCAGCGATGATCCCTGGGATATCGAGCTGCCATCACAGCCCATCCGCAGCCGCAAATTCGCCGGATTCAGCTCCCATCAGGATCTGCACAACCCGCAGTTACTTAGCTGGCAATTGGCCACCCACAATCGCTATGTAGCTGAAATCATGCGCGGTTGCTCCCGCGGTTGCCGCTTCTGCCATGCCGGATACTTTTACCGTCCCGTGCGGGAACGTAATCCCCAGGATATCCTCACACAATTGCTGCAGGAAGTAAAGCATAGCGGCTGGGACGAAGCGGGCTTGATCTCGCTTTCCAGCAGTGACTACAGCTGCATCCGAGAGTTGATGCAGGCTCTGCTAAGCGCCCTGGATACCAGTAAAACCAGTATATCCCTGCCTTCGCTGCGCGTGGATGCTCTGGATGAGGCCCTGGTGGGCCTGATGCAAAGCCTGGGACGCGAAGGGCTTACCATCGCCCCTGAGGCGGGATCTCAACGCCTGCGGGATGTGATCAACAAAAACCTCAGCGAAGCAGAAATCCTGCGCGGAGTGGAGATTGCCCTGGCTTTGGGCTGGCAAAAGATCAAGCTCTATTTCATGCTCGGCTTGCCTTCAGAGACCGAGAGCGACATCGATGCCATCATCGAATTGATCGGCAAGATCAAGCTCTTGGGCAAAAACCGCCTGAATATCAGCGTCACCCTCTCACCCTTCACGCCCAAGCCCTTCACACCCTTCCAATGGTGCGCCATGCTGGACGACAGGACCCTGCTGGAGCGTGCCCAACGCATCAAGAGCAGCCTCTTCAAAGCCCGTAATATCCGCATCAAATATCACACCATCGAAAATTCCCTGCTGGAAGCCTGCCTCACCCGTGGCGATCTCGAGATGTCCCGCGTGCTCTATACTGCCTGGCAGGATGGAGCAATCTTTGATGCCTGGCGCGAAAGCTGGGATTACAGCATCTGGCAAACAGCTTTTCGCAAAAGCGGAATCGATCCTGAGCGCTATCTGGGCGAGCTTGACCCAGAGCAGACACTGCCCTGGGATTTTGTCGATATCGGTGTCGGCAAGGCCTTCTTACTCAGCGAATATCACAAATCTCTCAAAGCTGAAACCACTGCTGATTGCCGCGACATCTGCACCATGTGCGGTGCCTGTGATGACACTGTGCAGATAGCGAATGCTGTTCCTGAATCTCTGCCGGAAATCCCCACTCAATCCCCAAATGCCCGGAAGGCTTACAATCCGCAGATCCAATTCCGCTATCGCATCAGTTATCACAAAACCGGGCTTTTGCGCTTTATCTCGCACCTGGATTGGATGCGCATGCTCTTTCGCCGCATTGCCGTGCTGGATCTGCCCACGGTATTTACCATGGGCTTTTCCCCGCATCCCAAGGTGAGTCTTTCACCTCCGCTGCCGGTGGGTGTGGAGAGTGAAGCGGAATATTTTGATATCTCCTTTTTCGAGCCTCTTACTTTACAGCGCATCCTGCAAGAATTTCAGCGCAGCCGGATTCCGGATTTTGTGCTCACCGAGTGTAGAGCCATTGACAAATCTGCTCCCATCCCCAGCTCGGAAATCCTGCAGATCCACTTAGCTTTAGGGCTGCGAGAGCAGGTGCAGCGACAGATTCTTGCTTTCAGCCGCCAAGAATCCATCATCTTTGAAAAGAACACCGAGAAGCGCTGCAAACGCTATGAGCTAAAGCAGATCATCCTCAAGCTGGAGCTCAGCTCTGATCAGCTCTGTGTGCACAAACTGCTGGCCAGCCCCTCGCTGTATGATGTCTTGTCCGCTGTGCTGGATCTGAGCAAGGCAGAGCTTTACCGTTGCCGGATCATCCGCCAGGCTTTTGACTTTTCCAAAATCTGAGATTAACTGCCATGCCACAGCCCAAAACCTTCCAAGACCAGCTATTGCATTGCCTGATGGCGTCACTTACGAGCTTTACCCGCTACCCTGTTTTGCGTCACAAGCTCCAAAAGCTGGCTTTTTGCCGTCCGGTAAACATCCTCGCCATCGGCAAAGCGGCATATCAGATGGCCTATATCACCTCTCGCAGTATTCCCAAACAACTCCAGGAAAGCTGCATTGTGCTCACCAAATACGGCTTCTTTCCCCCAGATCCCAGGCCAGACTTTGCACCACAGATTCTGGAAGCCGGACACCCCATACCCGATGCCAATTCCCTGCAGCATAGCGCCGATATCCTGAATTGGATGCAGCAGATTCCGCCTGATCAGGATCTCATCATCCTGCTCTCTGGAGGCAGCTCTGCCCTCTTCGAGCTCCCCGCCGCTGGCCACTCTCTGGACCAGCTGCAACAGCTGAATTCGCTACTGCTCAAAAGTGGACTGGATATCGCCCAGATCAATGCCAGACGCCGGCAATATTCTGCCCTCAAGGGAGGAAAGGCAGCGAAATACTTTCGGGGTAAGAGCCTTGTAGTCTTTTTGCTCAGTGATGTGCCCGGCAATGATCCCGCCATCATCGGCAGTGCTCCGTTCTATAGCCCTGATGTACAAAACCACCATCTTGTTGCCGATAATCAGGCCTGGCTCAAAGCTCTGGCAAAAGAGCTGAAGCGACGATTTGAGGGATATCCACTGCGGCTATCCACCCGTTTTGTCACCGCTGATGCCGTGGATTTTGCACAAGCTCTTGCCCACTATGCCCAAAGCGCCACGCCGGGATGCTATCTCTTTGGCGGTGAGTGCAGCTTGCAAGTAAAGGGTAAGGGAAAGGGTGGCAGGCTCAGCCATCTGGCACTATGCTTTGCTCAGGCAGCTTCGGCAAAAAAGCAAACAACACTTTGCGCCTATGCCAGCGATGGCAACGATCATCTCCCCCAATTCGCCGGTGCCATCGTGGATCAGGATAGCTGGGAATTGCTCCAGCAACAGGGAAATCCCCAAGCTGCCCTGGCAAATTTTGATTCCTACAGCATCCTCAGCGAGTCCCCAGCCACTATCCCCGCCTCCTACACCGGCACCAATGTGAACGACCTGATCCTGCTCTTTGTGCCGGCCTGACAGTCCGGATAGCATTACGGTATCATCACGCTACCAATACGGGTCAGACCCGTATTGGTAGCGTGATGATAAAGGGCAATGAAAGAAAAAAATCCCGTACAAAGATACCTCTCACTTGATATAAAAATACATTCCAGGAGAAACGAGATACTGTAAAAGAACGTTCCAGGAGAAACGAAATACTGTAAAAGAACGTTCCGGGAGAAACGAGTACCTACAGTACCTCGCAGCTCTGTTGCGTTCTTTTCTCTACCCATCGTCATTACAAAAAAACGTTCCGGGAGAAACGAGATACTGTGAAAGAACGTTCCGGGAGAAACGAGATACTATAAAAGAACGTTCCGGGAGAAACGAGCTCCTAAACACATTCTAACCCTTCAGCAACGCTGGATTTCTGTAACTATATGGATAATCTTCCCAATTCTTTACAATACCTGCTTTTACGGGGTTTTTCAGGATATAGCTCTGCACATTCCAATAATCACTTTCATCGCGAATAATCCTATCGTAGTAACCCCTTGCCCAAACCGAACCACTGGTAGCCCGAATTTCATTGATTCTTTTTGCAGTATATGATTTCAGCCCTTGCACTATATCCGGCAACCTATATGCAATCCCATTTTTATCCAGCAGAGCTTGAAATTGAATATGTACATGGTTGGACATAATGCAAAAGGCACAAAGACAATACTTTTTATCAGCGTAAAACATAAAAGCATCCTTGATGATAACCGCTATCTCGGGCTGCGTTAGTGAAAATTCTGGATGATTGAATTTCGCAAGTTCGGTGTCAAAGAGTTGGAAGCGCTGCTTGAAATAGGAGTCTTTATTCTCATCCGGTAAATGAGTCTGATCCCAAGTTTGTTTATGCGCTTGCAAAAGATCCAGTATTGCCTGGGGAATAGTCAGATTCTGCCTCCAAGTTACAAACAAAACCGAATCTGATCCTTGCTTGTGCGGAAGAAAACGTTTGTAATTAACCACCTGTTGCATCTTGTATCCTTTATCCTTCTGTGAGTTTCACTATGTATTGGTGTGAACCGCTTTAGATTCGAATGTCTCACGGTGTATCTGTAATCTCACCTGTGATCAAAAATTTGCTCATCATACGGGTGTAAAAAAGCTGACCCTGAGAGTTTTGTAAAGAAAAATCTTACTGAGCTTTCATAATAGTACCTCGCAGCTCCGTTGCGTCATAGTACCTCGCAGCTCTGTTGCGTCATAGTACCTCGCAGCTCCGTTGCGTCATAGTACCTCGCAGCTCCGTTGCGTTCTTTTTCTTCTCCCCACAAACTCCACACAAAAGAACGTTCCGGGAGAAACGAGATACTGTAAAAGAACGTTCCGGGAGAAACGAGATACTGTAAAAGAACGTTCCAGGAGAAACGAGTACCTAC
>CAZCRD010000096.1:0-4678 GCA_964501025.1 uncultured Candidatus Cloacimonadota bacterium
TGGGCGTTTTCTTCTCTAAGGCGTTCTTCATTGAAGAGCAGAAAGTGTGGTGCGGTCTCACAGGTGATACCGGAGTAGTTTTTCCTGGCTTCTTTGATGAGCAAAGCGGAAGTGGGGCTGGAAACATGCACGATATGTACGGGATGCTGATGTTTGACTGCCAGATCCAGGATCTTGCCCACAGCTTTGTTTTCGGCAATCTCCGGGCGTCTGAAGGTGTGATCAAAAGGCTGCCGGAAGGGTTTTTGCTCTGAGCAACCCTGCACGATGAGATCATCCTCACAATGCACCAGGATTCTGGTTTTGAGGTCACTGATCTCATGCATCCAGCGCTCGATCTCCTCATAGCTGCTATACAATCCGGCTTGACGGTAGGTAGTGTAGAGCTTGAGATCGCAGCCCGCTTGAAGCAGGGGATATACTTCTTCCAGCTTGGCTTCAGTGGGCGTAAGATGCCAGTGTACGGGTTTACCAAAATCCTGTGCTGCCTTGTCTTTCATGCTCATATATTTATCGCTCAAGCTCTGGGTTGGCTCTTGGGTAACAAAGGCAGCAATGCCTGAAAGGGGTGGGTTTTCCTTTTCCGGAGGTATCTTTGTAAGTCTTTGCAGATCCTTGAAGTCATCCTGCAAATCATATCCGGAGATCTTTTCTCCTACGTGCACGTGAAAGTCGTAGTAACCAATATTATTCGTCAAAATTCACCGCCTCTATGTCTTTGAGTCCATGGCCGGTAAGCATCAGCACCACCTTGGCCTGATCTTTGATCCAAGCCTCTTCCCGGGTTCTAAAATAGGCTGCCAGAGTGGCTGCGCTGGAAGGTTCGCAAAAGATGCCGGTTCGGGAAGCCAGCATTTTCTGTGCTGCCAGGATTTCCTCATCGCTCACGCGGACCCCCATGCCACCGCTTTCCTTGAGTACTTTTACCGCCAGATGTGCTGCAGCAGGGGTTTTCACCGAGATCGAATCAGCCACAGTTTGCGGTCGGGCAGCATCTTGATAGACCGCATTCTCCCAATAGCTGGTGATGGCATCAGAGCTTGTAGATTGAGCCGCTACCAGGACCGGCACTTGCGTGGTGATTCCGGCTTCCTTGAGATCATAAAAGGCTTTGGCTATGCCACTCAGGATCACACCGTCACCGGTGGGCACAAAGATCACTTCCGGCACCTGTCCCAATTGCGCAAAGAGCTCCAGTCCCGCAGTCTTTTTACCTTCGATGGTAAAGGGATGGTAAGCGGTATTGCGGTTCAGACATTCATGCGTGGCGGAGTATGCCAAAGCTGCGGCAAAGGCATCGCCATAACTGCCCTCCACCAGGTTGAGTTCAGCTCCGTGAATCCTGATCTGTACCAGCTTGGCTCGAGGTGCTGTGGCTGGAGCAAAGATCACAGCTTTGATTCCAGCAGAGGCAGATATTGCCGCCAGAGAAGATGCAGCATTACCGGTGGAAGCAGCCACGATCTCTTTGATGCCCAGCCGTTTGGCTTCTGCCACCATGAGCTGGGAGGCGCGGTCTTTGTAAGATCCGCTGGGGTTTACACCATCAAACTTGAGATACAGGGTTTCTCCGCCCAGGCTCTGACTGCAGATCAGAGGTGTGTTTCCCACTGGCAGATTGGGATAGTGCTTTTTCTCGATCGGGCTGAACAGCTCGCAGAGTTCCTCGATCTTCTGACAGGGATGGGCTTCGGGAAAAGCCACAGTGAATTCCTGCCAGGCTTTGGCAATCTGGGCATAATCAAACACGCATTCCAGGATGCCGGGCAAAGGCATTCCCGCTTTGAAATCCTTGCTGCAGGCAGGACAGAGATAGCTCACCTGATCCGGCTCATATTCATGCCCGCATTGGGTGCAACGGTAGTGATTGAAATAGTTCATGGCTTCAGTTCGTGGATTAGAGCGGCATAAAACGCAGCCGCTTCGGTGAGCTGCTCGATGGGAGTAGCTTCATTGGGAGCATGGGCGTAAATCTCATTGCCGGGTCCCAAGCCGATGCAGGGGATGTGGTGCATGCCGGCAATGGCCACACCGTTTGTAGAAAAGGTCCATTTATCTACCTTGGGAGGGCGGGAGAGGGTCTTTTCAAAGGCCGCTTCAGCCGCTTTTAGCCAGGGAGAATCCGGGGCTGTCACCCAGGTGGGATAGTATTTCTGGGTGGGATAGACGAGTCCGGTGAAAGCCGCTTCGGAGTATATCAGCACTTCAATCTCAGCCTCAGGGTATCCTGCCAGACGGCAGGCTTCCTGGACTTCAGCCACTGCGCTGTCTTTGGTTTCACCCCAGGTCAGACGTCGATCCAGATGAATGCGGGCACTATCCGGCACCGCACATTGGGAAGGGCCGGTAAAGAATACTTCTGTTACGCAGATCGAGCCTTTGCCCAAAAAGTCATCGTAGTGCAGGCGTTCATGCAGTTTCTCGATCTCCAGGGCAATGCGGGAAATCTTGTATATGGCGTTGTCGCCACGCTCGGGAGCAGAGCCATGACAGGACAGCCCTTTTATGCTCACCTGCATCTCCATGCGTCCCCGATGTCCCCGATAGATATTCATATTGGTAGGCTCGGTGATCACCACCATCTCCGGGGTGATACCGTCTTCTTTGATGATGTACTGCCAGCAGAGACCATCGCAATCTTCTTCCATCACCGTGCCGGTAAAATACAGGGTGAATCCTTCTTGCAGATGCAGATCTTTGATGATGCGACCAGCCGTGACCATCGAGGCCATGCCGCCTTCTTGATCCACTGTGCCGCGTCCAAAGACTTTGCCATCTTTGATATGTGCAGCAAAGGGATCAAAATCCCACAGGCTTTTATCACCTGGATAGACGGTATCGATATGGGCATCAAAAGCGATCACTTTGGGGCCATTGCCGATGCGGCCGATGACGTTGCCCAGAGGATCAATCATCACTTCGTCAAATCCGGCAGCTTCCATCTCGCTCTTGATGCAGTGAATCACATCTTTTTCCTTGGTGGAAAAGGATGGTATCTTTACCATATCCATCAGGAAGCGCACAGTCTCGGGTTCATAAGCCCGGGCTCGGTTCAAAATCTCTTTGTACATGTATCCTCCTTTGTTCAAGGATGTAGTTATATCTTTTGTAATCTTACTTATCTCAAGTTCTCAATTGTCGGAATTGGGCTGTGATCTAAAATCGCTCCCAGAGTTGGGTGGCCAGAGCTCTGCTTTCTCTTCTCAATTCCGCTTCATCGATCCCGATGAGTAGCTCACCATCCCACATCAGGATGTTTCCACCACAGATGGTAGCGCTCACGTTTGCTTCGGCAAGGCCAAAGATCACATGGCCGATCCAGTTCTTGGCATTGAGCGGCGTATGCGGATCATAATCCATCAGGATCAGATCTGCTGCGGCACCTTCACTCAGGGTTCCCTGTCCCTTACCCCAGTATTTTTGGGCGATAATGGGATTGTTGAAGAGCAGGGTGGATGCGATCTCAATAAATCCCGCAGAGGGATTGCTCTGTTTCAGATGCTGAGCCCACAGCGCCACTCTGAGTTCCTGAAACATATTCACCGTCATCGCATCTGTTCCCAGTCCCACCGTCACTCCCAGCTCGGTCATTTTGCAGATATCGGCAATGCCTACCGCGTTGTTGAGATTGGATTGAGGATTTGTGACGATTGCCGCACCTTGTTCTGCCACAATCATCATCTCTTTGGGGGTCAGATGAACACCATGAGCCAGGATGCTATGCTCGTTTAGCAAAGCAAAATCCTGCAAACGTTCCACCACGTGCTTGCCATAATGCTCGATATTGTATTTCTGATCACTTTGTGCTTCAGCGGCGTGGATGTGGATGCCGCATCCGGTCTCAGCTACCAGATCAGAGATCTTCTGCAGGCTTGCATCACTCAAAGTAAAGGCAGCATGCATGCCAAAGAGTGCTCTGAGCTGCTCGTCTTCATTGTGCTGATGAGCTTTGATGAAATTGAGATTTTCCTGGATCCCTTCATCACGCCTTGGAGTGCCATCCCGATCCGAGACTTCATAACAGAGATTAGCGCGGATACCAGCAGCTTTTACGGCTTTGGCTACCTCATTCAAGGATCCGCTGATGTGATATGGTGAAGCATGGTGATCGATGATCGTGGTGCAGCCCTTACGAATCGCATTGACTGCAGAGATCAGCGCACTGATGTAGGTATCCTGGAGCATGAGTTTTTTATCCAGCCGCCACCAGAGGTTTTCCAGAACTCCATTAAAATCCCCGGCAGGTTCTGCTTTGCCCAAGCCGGTGACCAGGGTCGAATAAAAGTGATGATGGGCATTGATCAGCCCCGGCAGCAGAATCTTGCCGCTGGCATCGATAAATTCGCAGTTTTCGTCCTTGAGCTCCGGATAAGGTGCGATTTTGGCGATTTTGCCATTTTGCACCATCAGGGCATAGCCACTCAAATAGGGTTGAGCTTGGTCAAAGCTGAGAATATCAGCTCCATGAATGATGTATTTTTCCATAATTCTTCCTTATTTCCTAAATCAAGGGATACAAGTTTAAACCATCAAGATATACTGTCAATCAGTTTTTGATATAGCTCCCTCACTTTTCGAAAGAGACTGTTCACAATCCTTAAGGTCATTATGCTGCTTTCCTGGTGTTCTTTGAGAAAAGCTGGTCGAGATATCAGATAGCGTTATGCCTTGTCTTTGA
>CAZCRD010000097.1:0-17872 GCA_964501025.1 uncultured Candidatus Cloacimonadota bacterium
GTAGCTCGATTTCCGCCGGCTTCAATTCTGCCTTGCCCACCATGCGGCAACTCTTTTCCGCTGATCACGGGAATCCTTCCCTCAAGGCTTCTCAGGCTCTCAAAATCGAATTGAATCACCAACAAATTCTGACGAAATCACTCTTTGCAGATCTCAGCCTGTATTACAACGATGTGCATGACCTCATCGATCAGCTGCGTGAAAGATATGAAAACATATATCAAGTAAAGAGTTTTGGCACAGAACTCAGTTTGGGAGCAAAGCCCCTGCATTTTTGGGAGTTTTCTACTGCGTATTCATATCTCGATTACACAGGGAATTATCGGCTCAGTGATAGCCCACCCCAAACGCTTGAGATCATAAACCGCTTCACTTTGCCGCTGAACCTTGGGCTGAAGCTCAAATCGATGTGGTGTAGCAGAAGGGATTCCCAGGATAGTATCGCCCAGTTTCATTCCCTCCCCGCATATCACACCCACGATGTGAGCATCTCCTGCGATTGGGATAAGATCCATCTTGGTATCGGACTGCAAAATATATTTGATCACAACTACCAAAGTGAATACGGATATCCCGCCAAAGGCAGAGACTACCTCATCAAATTGGCTTATACTCTGCCTTGATGGCAGGACTCAAGGATATCCTCGCCAAGCCTCGGCTACGGATAGTAGATACCAAAACCAACTACCCATATCCGTCATTGACAGACCCGATCAGGAATCCGGACACACCCATCCCCGTCATTCCTGACCTGATCGAGAATCCAGACATACCCATCCCCGTCATTCCTGACCTGATCAGGAATCCAGTCTAACAAAGCAATCAGCCGCCAAAATAAGTGCCCTACTGTCTTTGTCAATCACGCCACCCAGGACATCATACCCTGCACGCTATCCCCCTGTTCCCCATTTACATAGCGCCAGCACTGCGCCTGCGAGGCGTAATGCTGGCGTAGTGCTGAAGCAATGCTGATAGGATCAGTGCCTGGCACTTCATTGCATAATCTTAACTCGCAAGCGCGAGGCATCCAAATGAAAGTCGGGAAGAAAGGAGATCCTGAAAATGCGCTCCCAAATGAACGAGTTACTGAAAAAAATCTCCGGGAGAATCTGGGTACTGAAAAGCAACGCATGGTAGCTAAGAGCTACTTTCTTCACGCCGATACAGAATAAATCGAGTCCTGTAGTCCAGGTCAAAAACCCAGCGTTTTGCAGTATTTAGCGCCATTTAACGCATCAGATATGGAAATAATTCCACAGAAAAAAACCAGCTTCAGAAAAAAACTGAAAAAAAAGCAAATTATCACTTGACAAGAAAAGCGGGGTGTCATATCAGTGTCATTGGATATCATATTTAATCATAAATTATCAAAATTGCTCAAAGGAAGCTCACCCGGAGACCTGATTCGAAGGGAAAAGCTCACAATTTGTACAAAACAAAGAAAAGGAAGCGCCAATGTCCGGTGAATTTTTAGGTATTTTTGAAAACTCGGTGCACAAGCAGCGTGTGATTATTCCGGCCAGCTTCAAGAAGAAGTTCAGCGAAGAAGCATTCCGCTCTGTAGTTGTGACCTTAGGACCAAACAATACCATCGCCGTATATCCCCTGGACTGTTGGAAGAGCACGCTGGATCGCTTGAAACAAGGTGATGAACGAGCCAAGCAGCTTCGCACCCAGCTAATCGACTTTGCGATGATGGAACAGACTCTGGAGGGTCCCGGACGCGTGAGAATTCATGAGATGTTGCTGGAGGAAGTGGATATTGGTGATAGCGTGATTATCAAAGGCGAAGGTCATTACATCTCACTATGGAATCCTGAGATCTATGCTAAAGTACGCAAGAGCAAGCTGCAAACACATCGTAGCACATTCAGTAGCGAGGATTATCAATTATGAGCAAATACCACCAGCCTGTAATGGCCAAGACCTGCATCGATCTGCTCAAGCTGAGAGCTGGCGGAATCTATGTGGATGCCACTCTGGGTGGAGGTGGACACGCTCTGGCGATGTATGCGCAAGAGCCGGAAATCAAGCTTTATGGTTTTGATCAGGATGCAGATGCCATCGCCGAAGCCGGACAAACCCTCAAGGAATATGATCCCATTCTGATCCAGGCAAATTTCCGCGAGCTAAGAACTCAGCTTGCTTTTAATAAGGTAAAGAGTATCGATGGCATATTGTTTGATCTGGGGGTCTCATCGCACCAATTGGATATGGCTGAGCGGGGTTTTAGCTTTGACAGGGATGCCGCCCTGGATATGCGCATGAACCGAGATCAAAGCCTGACTGCCGGCAAGATTGTGAATGAATATCCGATGGGAGAGCTAAAGCGGATCTTCAAGGAATATGGCGAAGAGCAGGCTTCCGGCAGAATTGCCCGAGCGATCGAGCGTGCCCGGGAAAGCAAGACGATAGGCAGCACCAGAGAACTGGCCACCATCATCGAACAAGTGGTGGGAATAGGCTCAAAGGAATCACTCAAGACCAAGGTGCGCATCTTTCAAGCTTTGAGGATATGTGTGAATGACGAGCTCAATGCTTTATCCGCAGTTTTGGAAGACGCCATCAATCTTTTGAACCCCGGCGGAAGGATCGTGGTGATGAGTTACCACTCCCTGGAAGATCGCATTGTAAAAAATGCTTTCAGATTAGCAGCTCGGGATTGCATCTGTCCCACTGCCATCATCAACTGTGTATGTGATCATAAAAGTAAGATAAATCTTGTAAGCAAGCGCCCTCTGAGTGCGGATTCAGAGGAAATCGAAAGCAACGTTCGCTCTCGTAGTGCCAAACTGCGGGTAGCAGAAAAGAAAATGGGGGAATAATGATACGAGGAAAGCTAATCTGCCTGATTATCCTGGCTTCACTGTGTGGCTTTTTGAGTTTTTTTAACAACAACAAGGTCGTGAATTACACACGCAGACTGGCAATGGTGGAAAAAACCTTCAACGCCGAGAAAAACATCAATACCGAGCTGCTGGTGGAACACGATGATCTCAGAAGCGGACGTCATAGCGGGTCTTTGGTGAGAGTGGAGATGAGTCAGTTCATTCCGGAAGCAGAACAAAACCGGATCATCTATGTGCACGAACCTTCCAAGCAACAGGAGAAGAGCAGCTATTGCATCATTGATCTGATTGCATCACGGGCTGAGGCCAAAAACGTAAACATAATCCTTGATTAGATAGATGCGGTCGCGGTTTTTATTCTTACTGGTTGTCTTTGGCGCAGCAGCACTTTTATGGAGTGCATACCTGTTTTGCATCCAGATATTGGATCCCTTTAACTTTGCCTATCTGCGCCGAGTGAGATATACTCCCCGCAAAGAAATCCTGATCCCGCGGCGGGGTGGTATCTATGATGTAAAGGGTCAGCTATTAGTAAGTAGCGTCACTCACTATCAGATCGACATCGACCGCTCTGCCGTAAGCACTTGGGCTGCGAGACTATCCACCACTCAATCCGCTGCCTTTGACAAGATTGCCACGGTGATTTCAGACAATAGTTCACTGAACAAAACCGCTGTTCTCAAAAGACTGAACATGGGAAAAAAAGAGTCTTCAATCCAGATATCAAACAAGATCAGTGAAGCAGAGCTAAATAGGATCATCAAAGAATTTGGCAGTCAAAATCTACCTGGATTGATCACAAATTTTTCATCTATGCGCCGGATCTATTCCAAAGACATTCTGGCTGCGAGGTTGCTGGGCGCAGTCAATGAAGAATCGGATGGCTATGATCCCATGACAAATAGCAAATCGCTTTACAAACTCTCTGGCATCTGCGGCATCGAAGCCACTTATGACAAAGAGCTGTCAGGAGAATATGGCTGGCGTGAAATCGTGCTCGATGCCAATAACAACCCCATGCCCTATCCTGATCTGCATGAAAAGCTGCCAAAGAACGGGACAGACTTGTATCTTACCATCAATGCAAACATCCAGGAGATAGTAGAAAAATCCCTTTACGAAGGTGTGAAAAAATATGGAGCGGCTAATGCCGGAGCGGTGGTAATGGATCCCAAGACGGGGCGTATTTTGGCTCTGGCGGGAGTATCGAATCGCGACAAAAAGGATGATCCCAACGTAGTGCGCACCAAATCGAATATCCCAGCCAGCTTTATGTTTGAGCCAGGCAGCACTCTCAAACCCATGAGTGTGCTTCCGGCTTTGGAGCAGAAACTGGTGAAACCCAACGAGGTCTTTGACTGCAGCCCATATCGGATCGGCCGCAGAACGATCTCTGATACCCATGAATATGATCCCCTTACTCCTCGTGAGATCATCGCCAATTCCAGCAATGTGGGAGTAGCCAGGATCGCTGAAAGAATAGGCAATATCAAGCTCTATGAGAAATACATATCCCTGGGATTTGGTCAAAAAAGCGCGCTCAATCTCTTTGGAGAATCCAGCGGACTCTTTGCCAAGCTGGAGAATTGGGATGGATACTCGTTGCATTCGCTATCCTTTGGGCAATCGATCTCGGTGACAGCCATCCAACTGGCAGTTGCCTACAGCGCTATCGCCAATGGTGGCAAAATGATGCGACCGCATATCATCGATAGCTACCGGGATGATCAGGGAAACATAATCGAGAGCTTTGAGCCCTCTGTCCAGCGCCAGGTATCCTCCCAAGCGGCTTGCGATACCATGCTTTCATATATCCAGGATGTGGTGGATGATGGCACTGCCACCCATATCAAGATGGATTACATCAGCGTTGGCGGCAAGACCGGAACGGCAGAAAAGAACGTGGAAGGCACCCGGGGTTATGCCAGCGGCAAATACAATGCCGTCTTTGCCGGACTTTTCCCCATGGAAGATCCGCGCATGGTAGTGGTGGTATTCTATGACGAGCCGGATCACTATTACAGATTTGGCTCCATGAGTGCAGCCCCTACTTTCAAGAAAATAGTGGAAAACGTGCTGTTTATGCCGGATTGTAACATTCTGCCCTACAATGAACGCCTGCTGCAGACTTCACTCAAAATGCCTGATCTCGCCGGATTGAACATCCAAAGCGCAGAACAAAGCCTGAATCGCTATGGTTTCCTGTACAAGATAGAAGGACCGGATAACGCTTCGGTGGTGGTAGATCAATTCCCCAAGGCGGGCATCATAGTAGATAAGCACCATCCCATCACCCTCAAGCTTGGCCGCAGTAAAGATAGCACTCAGCAAGTGGTCACTGCCGGGATCATGCCAAATCTGGTAGGTCTTACCCTGCGTAAGGCGATGAATGCTGCCTCCGAGCAGGGAATAGCCATCAGGATCCAGGGCTCTGGCATTGTGCGCAAGCAGTCTCTCTTACCGGGTTCGCGGATCAGCAGCGGCAGTGTCTGCATATTGGAGGCTTCGATATGATCACCCAATTGCTCAGGCTCTATGCTCAGCACCAGATCCTGGTAAAACACAGTCTCCGGGATTCACAAGCTGCTCTACCCCATCCGGTGACCGATACCAGAGATTTCAAAGCCGGGGATTGCTTTATCGCCATCAAGGGTGAACACTTTGATGGGCACGACTTCATCCCTGAAGCTCAGAAAATGGGAGCAGGGCTGAGCATTGGCGAGAAGGGTGAGGTATCGATTCTGGTAACTGATAGTCGTAAAGCCACAGCTCTTTATGCTAAGCTATACTTTGATGATCCCAGCCGGGATATGAAGCTCTATGGCATTACCGGCACCAATGGCAAGACCACCGCCTCACTGATGCTATATCAAATCCTCTTGCAAAAAGGACTGAATGTTGCCTGGATCGGGACTCTGGGCTACAAAGTTCTGAATAGAGATTTCCCTACCCGGCACACCACTCCGGATATCCTGCAGCTCAATGAGATCTTGAGTAAAATGCGCCGTGAGGGCGTGACCCACGTGGTAATGGAAGTATCTTCCCATGCTTTGGCTTTGGATCGGGTATATGCTCTGGAATATGATGTATGTCTGTTTAGCAATCTCAGCCGGGATCACCTGGATTTTCACCGTGATATGGAAGACTATTTCGAAGCGAAGTATCTACTCTTTGAACGGGCGGCCAAAGCTTCAGCTACCTGTATCATCAATACCGATGACAGCTATGGCAGGATCTTGACCCAACGGCTTGCCGCATCCCGCTGCCGGGTGATCAGGGTGGGACATGAGGATTCCGCTCTGCTCAGAATCCAAAACCAAAGAACAGGGCTTGCCAGCTCGAGCTTTGAGCTTGTTGATCAGACAAAGGGTACCAGGATCACAATCCAGAGTCCTTTGATCGGGGATTTTAATGTAGACAATCTCGCTTTGGCTTGCGCGGCTACACTGGAGTGTGAGCTGAGTATGGCTGAGCTGCCCGCTCTTTGCCAAAATCTAAAACCGGTTCGGGGCAGGATCGAAGCGGTAGAGAATGATCTCGGCTTTGGTCTTTATATAGATTACGCCCACAGTCCTGATGCTATCGCCAATCTCCTCAAGAGCCTGCAACACCTTCCCCATCAGCGGATAATCACGATTATCGGCGCCGGGGGAAATCGAGATCAGGGCAAGAGACCTTTGATGCTCAAGGCAGCTTTGAGTAAAAGCGATGTGGTAATCATCAGCGATGATAATCCACGAAACGAAAACCCTGATAAGATCATCCATGAGATCGTGAGGGAAACCGATATAGCCCTTCCATGGTGGATCATCCGAGATCGCTCAGAAGCAATCCGAAGTGCGATCCGCCTGGCTCAGGCTCAAGATATCGTAGTCATCTGTGGCAAGGGACATGAAAGCTATCAGGAGATTCAGGGAATCCGCTATGACTTTGATGATCTCAAAGCAGCTAAAACCGCAGTGAACCAGCTGCAGGGGGAAAAAGCTGAGGATGAGCTTATCCTGAGCCTGGATCCTCTGCTGATCCGCATCTTAAACGGTGAAGAGCCTGTGGGGGAAGGATACAAGGCACCCTCCAGCTACCGCTATGTGTCCACAGATAGTAGAAGTATCAAGTCTGGCTCGGTATTTTTTGCCATTACTGGAGAAAGCTTTGATGGAAATAGCTTTGTGTCCGACGCCCTGGTAGACCCTGCCAATCTGGCAGTAGGCAAAGATCAAGGGCTCAAGCAAAACAATCTGATCAAGTGTGAGCATCCGGAATTGTTAATGGCCAGGATTATGCAAAAATACCTGCAACTCTTTGACATCTACAAGATCGCGCTTACCGGATCCACCGGAAAAACCAGTGCCAAAGAGTTATTGGCCCAAGTGCTTTCCGCTCGGGCCAGGGTGCTCAAGACTCAGCGCAATGAGAATAATATTTATGGTTTGTGCAAGACCATCCTGCGCGTAAAACCCCAGTGCAAGTATGGTGTTTTTGAGATTGGCACCAATCATTTTGGGGAGATTGCGCTATTGGCAGATACGATCAAGCCGGATGCAGGCATCATTCTGAATATCGGCCCCTCTCATTTACAGTATTTTGGGGATGAAGACGGGGTCTTCAAAGAAAAATCCGAGCTCTTTCATCGAGCTTTGGAATTGCGGATCTTTCCTGCTGATGATCAGCGCTTTGATAGCTATCAGCACGATGGAATCAGCGTGGGCTTTGCCGAACATGCAAATTATCGGATTCAAGACAGATCTGTTCAGCAGGGCAGGCAAGAGTTTACCCTGGCCGGAAAACACTGGCAGATTCCCTATGCCGCACCACATTATGTGATCAATTCCGCTTTTGCGATTGCCATTGCTTTGGAGCTCAAGCTTGAGGATTCAGAAATTCAAGCTGCCCTGAGCACACCTGTCAGCCTTGAATTACGAATGCAGATCGAGCGGGTGCAAGATCGCCATCTGATCATTGATTGTTACAATGCAAATCCGGTTTCGATGCAATCCGCAATCGAATTTTGGCGGGATTATGAGCCCCAGCTGCCTCATATCGCTATTTTGGGGGATATGCTGGAATTGGGCGAAAGCTCGGAAATGTATCACCAGATGATCGGAGCGATTGTCGCTGAAAGTGGCAATCATACGATCTATACCGTGGGCGATCATTCCAGGTTTTATCAGGATCTACCCTCAGCCCACTTTGCTTCCAGCAGAGCTTTGGCGGATTGTTTCCCGTCGGTTCCAGATCAAGCAGTGATCCTGATCAAAGCTTCACATGGCATCCATTTGGAAGAGATTTTGCCACTCTTACGAGGAGAAAACTGATGTTTTATCACTTGCTTTACCCTTTGGCTGATTACTCCATAGTCTTCAACGTCTTCAGATACGTCACTTTCCGCTCGATCGGGGCTTTTATCACCGCCCTGTTATTCACTCTGATCTTTGGTCCTGCCTTTATCCGGATGCTAAAAAACAAAGCCGCAGTAGAGAGCATTGATGAAGATATGCCGGAGAAGCATCTCGTCAAAGCCGGTACTCCCACCATGGGCGGACTGATCATCCTGGTGGCGATGCTGGTATCTTCTTTGTTTTGGAACATTCTGACCAATTACGCAATTCTGATGATGTATCTCAGCACAATGTGGTTGGGCATCTTAGGTTTTTTGGATGATTACCTGAAGAATTTTGTCAAATCCAAAAAGGGCTTGATCCCCCGTTACAAGCTTTGGGGACAGATCTCCATCGCCCTGATCCTGACTTTGTCTATCTATTATAGTGCCTCGCCTGCGGATCACATCACGGCTTTACAAATCCCCTTTTTCAAGGACATGTATCTGGAATTGGGCTTGCTTTTCATCCCATTTGTGATGTTTATGATCACCGGAAGTTCAAACGCAGTAAATCTCACTGATGGTCTCGATGGCCTGGCTGCCGGTACTCTGGCATTTTCGGCTCTGGGCTTGGGCATCATGAGTTACCTCAAGGGAAATTTCATCGTGGCAGATTATCTGAATCTGGAGTTTATTCAGAGTGCGGGAGAGCTTACTGTGTTTATTTCTGCCATGATGGGAGCGCTGATTGGCTTTTTGTGGTACAATAGTTATCCGGCTCAGGTTTTCATGGGAGACACTGGATCTTTGGCACTGGGAGGGATCCTGGCGGTGATCTCTGTGCTGCTGAAAGAGCAGATATTCCTGGTCATCATCGGGCTGATATTTGTCATCGAAACCGGTAGCGTGATCATCCAACGCACTTGGTTCAAATATACCAAAAGAAAGTTGGGCGCGGGACGTAGAGTATTCCTCTGCGCACCGATTCATCACCACTATGAACTAAGAGGAATCCACGAGACCAAGATCGTGATTCGTTTTTACATCGTGGCTATCTTGCTCGTTGCCATCGGGCTTAGTACATTGAAATTACGATAACAAAAGGATAAATGATGTTTGATGCTTCTTTAAAATACGGAATTTTGGGACTCGCCCGCAGTGGTATAGCTGCGGCTTATAAGATCAAAGAACTCGGTGGAGACGCATTCTTGAGTGAACTGCAGTGGAAAGACAAGATAGCTTCTGCCAAAACTCTGATGAACGATTTTGATTGTGAATTTGGCGGCCATACGGATAAGCTGCTTAAACGGGATGTCTGGATTGTGAGTCCTGGAATACCGCTGCAAGCTCCCATCATCCAAAAAGGCAAAGCACAGGGGATTCGGATGATCTCGGAGATAGAATTTGGCTATCAGATCAAAGCAGCAGATAGCACCATCATCGCGGTAACAGGTTCCAATGGGAAAAGCACTACCGCCAGCATGATCTATCACATTCTCAAAAAATTGGGCAAAGAGTGTATCCTGGCAGGGAACATCGGAGAAGCTTTTTGCTCTTTCCCGATCCATAAACCGGGCATCGAATTCATCGTATTGGAGATCAGTAGCTTTCAACTGGATCTGATCCATAGTTTTGCCCCCCACGTGGCTGTGCTACTAAATCTCATTCCAGATCATTTGGATCGGTACCAGAGTTTTGCGGATTATTGCAACAGCAAGATGGGCATATTCCGCAATCAAACTCCCGAAGACTTCGCAGTATTATATCAAGATTCACCTGAGATCATCAAGCGTGATAAATCTGTGACAGCCTGGAAACTATATTTCAGCACAAACATGAAGAATACTCCAGCTCATCTGGATGACAAATTCATCTGCCTGGGAGATTCCAGGATATCGATCTATGATTTACAGCTCAAGGGTCGGCACAATCAGCTCAATACTATGGCAGCTCTGCTCAGCATCCAGGCTCTGGAATTGGATATGAAGGCTGCTCTAAAAGCAGTGAAAAGCTTCAAGGCTCTTCCCCACCGCCTGGAATATGTAGATAGCATCAACGGTGTAGCCTTTTTCAACGACTCCAAGGCTACCAACGCCGATTCCACCAAGAGTGCCCTGGAGTCCTTTGAGCGTCCTATTCGCATCATCTTGGGCGGCTCCAATAAGGGCGAAGACTTTTCCTTGATGACCGAAGTTCTGAAAAAACATGCCTTGAAAGCATACATCACGGGAGATACCAAAGATCTCATGCGTCAGGCCTGGCTGGGCAAGCTTCCCCTGGAGCTTGTTGATGATTTTGAGGACTGTGTGCGCCAGGCATTCACCGATGCGACCATGGGAGAAAACATCGTCCTCAGTCCCGCTTGCGCCAGTTTTGACCGCTTTCATAATTTTGAACACAGAGGAGAAACATTCAAAGCCATTGTAAGGAAGCTTAAGCGTGAAAAAGAGCAGGATTAGCAGCTATGTCGTAGATTTTGACCGACTGGTATTATTCAGCTATCTCGCGCTGTGCCTGACAGGCCTGATCGTGATGGTGGATATCACTTCTGTGCAAAGCTCAATGGGTTATTTTTACAAACATTTAGGTTTCCTGGCATTCTCTTTGATAGTGGCGATTATCATCCTATATGCCTTCAAGCTCGAAAAACTGCGCTTCACCAACACCTGGCTGGTCTATATCGCCATCATCATGCTCATCTATGTCTTAGTGAAGGGCGCCAGCATCAAAGGAGCGACCCGTCAAATCAGTTTTGGCCCGCTGAATTTTCAACCCTCCTTCTTTGCCCGAATCGCTTTGGTCTTCTTTTATGCCAATGTCCTGGACAAAAAGAATGAACTGCTCCGGCAGACAAAAAGCATCCTGCGCTTTCCGGAGAACTTTCCAGCTCTTACACTTTTAACTATCGTAGTCTTTGCCTTGATCTTAGTAGAAAAACACCTCTCCACTATCATCATCGGCGGGATGACCCTGCTGGGCATGATGTTTTATGCCGGAATCAGGAAGCGCATTCTCTTGATCATCCTGGGACTGGGCTTGGTGGCAGGCGTTTTGATTATTACCCAGGGACACAGCTTTCGCATGCAGCGCATGCGAACATTCAAGAAGTATTCTCTTTTTTTCCCGGAGCGGGATCTTTCAAATTCCGGTGATGCAGACTATCAAGTGCGTGAAAGCCTTACTGCACTTACCAGCGGCGGGATCCTGGGAACGGGTATTGCTCGGGGCCGAGCCAAGCATTACTATCTGCCCGAAGCTCGAACCGACTATGTGTTTACTATCATCGGTGAAGAAGCAGGATTTCTGGGTGCCATGGTAGTCTTTCTGCTTCACTGCACCCTGTTTTTCGCCAGCCTGTTGGTTGCCGAGAGGCAAGAAAGCATGTATCTCAAGCTCCTGGCTGCCGGGATGGCCTTGAATATATTCTGTAATGTCCTGGTAAACACTGGAGTGGCTATGAGTATCCTGCCACCCACCGGAAATACTTTACCCTTTGTAAGCTATGGCGGCAGCGCCTTGTTGATGGATAGCATTGCTGTGGGCGTGATCCTTAATATCAGTGCCAAACGGAGGACCTTGTGAGATTTGCTTTTGGCGCTGGTGGCACGGGAGGGCACATCATTCCTGCCATAGCTTTGGCAGATGAGCTCACCACTCGGGGACATGAGTGCATCTTCATCGGAAATCATCAGAGCATGGAAGAACGTCTGGCCGCAGAATCTGATTATGCCTTTTACCCCATCCAAGTGCAAAAACTATATCGAAAACTAAGCTACTCAAATCTGCTGTTTCCATATCACCTGGTAAAAAGCATAGCTCAAAGCCGCAGAATATTGCTGGTAGAGGAAATTGATGGAGTGATAACCACAGGTGGATTTGTGGCAGGACCGGTAAGTATCGCTGCCATCAGACTGAATATTCTCTGTTTTTTGCACGAAAGCAATTCCTATCCCGGCCTTACTACCAGATTTTTGGCAAAGAAACTCACCAGCTTGTATATATCTTTTGATGAGACCAGAAAATATCTCAAGAGAGCAGAGCTGAAAAATTTTGGCATACCGATCAAGAACCGTGATAGAGTTCAGGACTTCCGCCTGGAAGATGTGGGTCTTGAGAGCGGGGAAAAAACTCTATTGGTCTCGGGAGGTTCGCAAGGATCCATGGCCATCAATTGCGTGATCTCAGACAGCATCCCGATGCTAAAGAAGGCAGGTTGGCAAATACTCTGGCAAACCGGTAAACTTGGCTTTGAGCAGTTTGATGCCAGACACAAAGCAGAACCGGGAGTGCATATCTTTGCTTTTAGCTCTTTACTGCCAGCCATGATGCAGGTCGCAGATCTGGCTATCACCCGAGCCGGAGCCATGACAATCGCAGAATTGGAAGCTGCCACCCTCCCCGCAATTCTGATCCCCTTACCCACGGCAGCAGAAAACCATCAGTATCACAACGCTCTGGCACAGACGAAAAAACAAGTGGCACGTCTTATGACTCAGGATCAGCTCAGCCCCCGCAATCTGCTGCATGTAATGGCAAATATGAATATTCCTGCCCTAAAAAATGAGCTGATCAAACTGCCTGAAAACCAGGCAACTCAATACATTGTCTCAGACATTTTAAGCTGCTACAAGGAGAAATAATATGCTTGGTAGAACTCGAAAAATACACTTCATTGGTATCGGCGGCATCGGCATGAGCGGAATCGCTGAATTTCTGCACAATCAGGGTCTGGAGATCAGCGGCTCGGACATGAAGAAGACCGATATCACCGCTCATCTGGAAGATATTGGCATCCAGGTAACCGAAGGACACGATCCCGAGCTGATTAAGGATGCGGACGTGGTGGTAAAATCTTCCGCGGTCAAAGATGACAACCCGGAAATTGTAGCGGCCAGAGCCATGAAAATCCCGGTTATCAGACGGGCTGAGATGCTGGCCGAGATCACCCGCATGAGCTTCTCCATTGGCATTTCCGGCACTCACGGCAAGACGACCACTACTTCGATGGCAGGCCTCGTGCTCGAGACAGCAGGACTGGATCCCACCATTATCGTGGGAGGCAAAGTAAAAAACTTTGGTTCAAACAACGTAATGGGTTCGGGCAAATACATTGTGGTCGAAGCCGATGAATATGATCATTCATTTTTGTCTCTCACCCCCTGTATTGCGGGCATCACAAACGTCGATGAAGACCACCTGGATTGTTACCGCAATCTTGATGATATCAAAGGCGCTTTTATCGAATATGCCAACAAAGTACCCTTTTTCGGCAGTGTGATTGCTTGCCTGGACGATCCCGGAGTACAGGCGATCTTGCCTGATATCAACAAAAAGATCGTGACCTACGGTCTTTCCCGACAAGCTGATATCCAGGCTTTGAACATCACTATGAAGAATTTTACCACCAGCTACGATCTCGCCTTCAAGGGCTACAAACTCGGCCGCATCAAGATGAATGTAGCCGGCAAACACAATATCCAAAATTCCTTATTGGCTGCTGCGATAGGCCTGGAATTAGATTTACCCTTCAAGAGTATTCAGGATGCACTGGCCAAATTCTCTGGTGTGTACCGCCGCTTTGATCTCAAGGGTGAAGCTCAAGACATTACCATCTATGACGATTATGCTCATCACCCCACCGAGATCATTGCCACCCTGGAAGGTTTCAAAGATAGCGTGGACCGTCGCATCGTAGCTCTGTTTCAGCCCCATCTGTATTCCAGAACCCGGGATCTCTATGAGAAATTCGGTAAAGCCTTCTTTAGCTGCGATTGCCTGATTTTGGCACCTATCTATCCGGCTCGAGAACAGGCTATCCCCGGAGTCAGTTCCAAGCTCATCGCCGATGTCGCGATCCAGAGTGGGCATCATCAGGTTCACGTCATTGATGAAAATGCAAAAATAGTAGCCGAAACCATAGCTTTGCTCAAGCCCAAGGACATTCTTATCACCATCGGTGCCGGAAACATCTGGCAATATGGCGAAGAAATCTTAAAGACACTCAAAAAAAGTATTGACACGAACAGTAAAGCCAAAAAAAGTAGTAACTTATGAGCTTCTTAGGTTTTTTTGAATTTCCGGACACAGAGTTCTATATACATAACTATCAATAAGGTAAGAAGATGAAAGAAAGAAAGCGTCGTGGAAACAGCAGGTATTATCTATATTTTACCCTGAGCCTGGCAGGTGTGATTGCACTTGTCATCGGGAGCTGGTATGCCCTCAGACACTTACCCTTTCTTGCCGTTCGTCAGATCAAAATCTCGGGCAATACCGCCATTCCAGATTCTCTCATTTATAAACTCTGTCAAGATCAGCTGGGGCAAAACCTGTTTAAGGTGCCTCTGAAGCAAATCAAACACGAGATTATGGGTATCTCCAGAGTAAAAGAGCTCAAGGTCAAACGTCATTTGTTCAGCACCCTCAAGGTGGAGATCAAAGAAAGAGAAGGCATCCTGTATGTAAAAAGCCTGGAAGGTAAGCTCTACCCTATCGATGCTGAAGCTATTGTGATGCAGCGATACAGCCCAGTTTATCTGGAAGATATCCCGATCTACAGTTCATATTACAAAGATGAAAACCTGACACCCGGGACCCAGCTCGTAAAACAAGATGTGTCCCGCATCCTCGCTTTGCATCTGAGAATCTTGCAGGAAGCTGAGGAGTATTTGCCCATCATCTCTGAATACTATATGATAGACGACACTATCAATATCATCGATGCCAGACATGGTACTCGCATCATACCCGGTGAGGACGATATTGCCACACAGCTTAGACGCTACCAGTTTGTGCAGGATAATGGCAATATCGAGCAAAGCAGCGTGGTAGATATGCGCTTTGAAAACCAGGTAGTAGTAAAGGCAGGAGACAAATGAAAAGCAGCATAATCACAGCTTTAGATATCGGTTCCACCATGGTGAGATCCGTTATTGCCCGCACCCAACCCGGTGGAAACCTCGAAGTTTTAGGCATTGGAGAATACCCTTCTGAAGGCATTGAACGGGGAGTAGTAAAAGACATTCAAGCTCTGGCCGAGTGCATCAAAAAGTGCCTGGCAAAGGCGGAAAAGACTGCCGATATCGAGGCTGAAAACATCTATGCCAATATTACTGGAGAACACATTCGCACTCAATTGGGTGATGGCAGGATCTCGATTCCCACCGAAAGCCCCAATGAACCAGGCGAAATCAACATTGAGCACGTGGAACAGGTAATCAACGACGCCAAAAACAGCGTCAAGATCCAAAAAGGCTTTGAACGCCACAAGATCCTCCATGGTATTCCGCATGACTATATCATCGATTCCCAAGACGATATCCACAATCCGGTAAATATGAACGGATTTCACCTTACCGCCAAAGTACTCACGGTGTTATCCGAACTCACTCCGCTGAGAAACTTGACTAAATGCATCAATCTTTCCGGGTATGAGATAGATCCGGACAATTTTGTGCTCAATCACCTGGCTCTCAGTCACAGCGTGCTTTCGGAAGATGAGCGGCGTTTGGGCTCTATCCTCATGGATATTGGTGGAGGCTCGTGTGATATCTCGATCTATAATCGCGGTGCTTTGGAAAAGGTACTTGTGATCCCGATGGCTGGTAAGGCCATTACCGAGGATCTGGCAATCGGGCTGAAGACCACCCTGGCCAGCGCAGAGTATATCAAAACCCAATTTGGCAATGCCAATGCAGCAGAGGTGGATCAATCGCTGGAGATCGATGTAGAAGGGATCAGCGGCCGAGCCAGCACCCGCAGACCGCAATACCTGGTAAGCCACGTGATCCAGCATCGGGTGGAAGAAATGCTGGCTATGTGTTACGACCGTTGCAAAGACTATTATACTCCGGAATTGGTTACCGCAGGGATCATTCTCACCGGTGGCAGTGCAAAACTGACCGGTATCGACAAATCCCTGAATTCCGCCTTCAATCTCCAGGTAAAAATTGCCAAACCAGATCTTTCCCGCCTGGACGGTATTACCGGTCCGCTCGATGATACTGCCTTTGCCACTACTGTGGGCATGCTGTATTATGCCATGGGCTTTGAACACGTAGCTCAAACCCACAGCTTTTCTCTGGGAAATCTGGGCAACAGCAAGTTTGTAGATAAACTAAAGAAAATAATCAAAGACTTCACTTAAGGGGGAACCATGATTGAATTTGACGAAAGACCAGCACAAGTCGGCACAAACATCAAAGTAATCGGAATCGGCGGAGCCGGAGGTAATGCCATCAACACCATGATCAGCAATGAACTCGGTGGAGTGGAATTTATCGCAGCCAATACTGATGCCGATGATCTGACCAAATCTCATGCCAAGATGAAGCTCCAGCTGGGCAAAAAACTCACCCGCGGCCTGGGTACCGGAGCAAATCCAGAAACCGGCTCGCGCAGTGCTGAAGAATCCAAGGATGAGATCAAATCTCACCTCGAAGGCGCAGATATGATCTTCCTTGCCGCCGGTATGGGCGGGGGCACCGGAACCGGAGCCACCCCGATCATAGCCAAAATCGCCCGGGAAATGGGTATCTTGACCCTCGGCATTGTGACCACCCCCTTCCCTTTTGAAGGCAAAAAGAGGGCTGAAAACGCTGACCATGGCATTCGCCATCTCAGTGAATATGTGGATACCTTGATTGTGATCCCCAATGAAAAACTCTGCGAGATCTATGGCAATGCCACTCTCATGACCGCGTTTAACAACGCCGATAACGTGCTCTATGAAGCCGCCAAAGCTGTGAGCGACATCATCACCATCACCGGACTGATCAATGTGGATTTTGCCGATGTCAAAGCAGTGATGCAAAACATGGGCTATGCTCTGATGGGAACAGGTATCTCAGAGGGCGAAAATCGCGCCATCAATGCCGCCAGAGCCGCCATCGACAATCCTCTGCTATCCGATATCAGCCTCAACGGTTGCCAGTCTCTGCTACTGAATATCACTGCCGGACAAGATATCCTGATGAGCGAAATCGAGGAAGTATCCAATGTGATCGTAAACGAAACCGGACGGGGAGCCAATATCATCATGGGGGTGATTATGGAAGAGAACATGACCGGCAAGATTTCGGTCACCATCATCGCCACTGGTCTAAACAAAAATGAACAGAGCAATAACTTGCTGGAATTCCCTACCTTCAATCCCAACACTCCATTGGAAAACGAAGCTCCAGGGCATATTGCCAAAGATGAGATTTCCAATATCCTCAAAACCCTGGGTATCAATTCGCAATCCACAGAAGAAAAACCCAACCATGGCAATGCCGAAGATCCCACCCGGATCAAGCCCATGCGCACGGATGTACCCAGTTTTCTCAAAGCCTTAGATTGATCCACAAACGGCGGTCTGTCCCTTTGGTGGGCAATGTAAACCGCTATTAAGATCCCCGAGAATCCGGTATCCCCCTGCCGGATTCTCTTTGTTTTTCAGATTAGTCATCCCGCTATCATCCGCTTTAGCTTGTTGCTCTGCGGTAAGCAACCGATACTGCCAATGTCTTCTTCCCCTATAGCATAGCTTCAGCATTGCGCCTGCGAGGCGTAATGGTGGCGCAGTAACCCCGTAGTGCTATTGGGAGAGATAGCGCTTCCAAAGATGAGAAAGGTCGTTGCATAAAGCTGAAAAGCAAGCTGAGAGATGGGCAGATAAGCATAGCTATTCCTGCAGATGAGTATAAGCATATACTAAGCCCCG
>CAZCRD010000098.1:0-25382 GCA_964501025.1 uncultured Candidatus Cloacimonadota bacterium
AGGTAAAAAAGCCGAAATCCTCACCTGTCATCACGGTCTCAGCTGGTAAAAACTGGTAGCCCAACTCTGTGCACTGATCTTGCAAGCGCTGCAAGAGAGTCGCGTCATTGACTACCGGATCGTAGCTGCCCAAAAGCTGCAGTTCGGCTCTTGCCCCATACTTTGCAGCTACCAGTTCTGCATGCTCATGGATCAGCTCATTCATCTTATCTTTGGCAGCTTTGCTCAGGCTACGATGGGTACCTTCCAAGACACACTCATCAGCGATGATGTTGCGAATCCTGCCAGCCGTCATTTTCCCCACGTGGAAGATCACCTGCTCGTGTTCTTTAAGTTTTTTGATATCCAGACGGATGCCATTCATAAAGTCCAGCGCACAATCCAGGGCATTGATCCCTTGTTCCGGAAAGGCCACATGAGCCGCTTTACCGGTGAAAGTCAGGTCAAATTCCTGAGGAATGCCAAAGAAGATCCCGGCTTTGGAGCTCACAGTTCCCACGGGCATTGCACTGCCCACATGCAGGGCAAAAGCCGCTGAGATCTGATACTTCTGCACAATCCCCTCGCTGAGTATGCTTTGTGCGCCTCCCTTGCCTTCTTCAGCTGGCTGAAAAAGAAACAGCAAATTGCCTTTGGGACGCATGATCCAAACTCTCTGGATCAGCCCCAAAAGCACCGCCATGTGCACATCATGTCCGCAGGCATGCATCATTCCAGCATGTTGCGAGCAGTATTCACAGCCGGTAGCTTCATCTGAAGGCAGTGCATCCATGTCTGCTCTAAAGAGTTGGTAGTCCTCTGCTTCTTTAGCATTGGTAAAAGCCACCAGGATAGCGGGGGATTGTTCAAATTCGTGGATCTCAAAGAGGTCTTTGACCCCATCAGTGAAGGTCAGCTCCTGTAAATAATTCATGATCAGGGCTTTGGTCTTGTGCTCCTGAAAGGCAAGTTCCGGCACTTGGTGCAATTCGTGACGCAGTTTTACAGGATCAAACATCAGACTTACTTATCTTCCCGGCTTGTATGGCATGAGCGCGCATGATATTGACCGCATTGGCTGCAGCTCCGATGCGGACGTTGTGCCCCACATTCCAAAAGTTCACAGATTTTGAGTCCACCCCATGACGCAGGCGGCAGACATGAGCTTGATTGGAAGCACCAATCCCCAGAGGGGTAATATAGCTGTTTTCATGATACTTGATTGCCTCAGCTTGAGCCAGTCTTTGCGCGGCTGCATCAAGATCCACTTCTTGGGCAAACTCGGCATAGACCGAAAGCGAATGCCCATAATACACTGGCACTCTGACCGTGGTGGCACTAATAGCTATATCTTCATTTCTGAGTATTTTACGAGTCTCGTGGCGCATTTTTTCTTCTTCATTGCTATAACCATTATCCAAAAAAACTCCAATCTGCGGAATCACATTCAGATCAATAAGCTCCGGATACACTCCTTTGAGGCTGGAACCCCGGCGCTGGTTTTCCAACACCTCAATCCCTCTATGCCCACTGCCTGATACCGCCTGATAGGTGGAAACGACCACTTTTTTCAGACCATAAGCTTGATCCAATATTGCCAGGGGCAACACCATCTGGATCGTAGAGCAATTAGGATTGGCCACCACACCCTGATAGCCGGACAATAGATCTGCATTGATCTGAGGTACCACCAGCGGGATACTTTTATCGTTTCGAAAAGCCGAGGAATTGTCTATCACCACTTCACTACTATCCATAGCGATGGGCGCATAGGTTCTGGCCACTCCTCCACCTGCAGAAAAAAATACATAATCATAATGTTTTAACAGAGATTTTAGGGTCAGCTCCTGTACTTTTAGAGGATGATCCAGATAATACAGCATCTCGCCGCTTGATCTGGCAGTAGCATACAGATCCAGCACTTCAAGTTTGAAACTCTGCTCTTGCAAACAGGTAATCATCATTCTTCCCACTTCTCCAGTGGCACCAACTATCGCAATTTTCATTATCTATAATTCCTTTTTAGCATTTTATCAAGATTGCCATGATGAATAAAGTCCGTCTTTTGTCAATGTAAACTTGACGAATCCACGCCCCTGAAAAATCATGCATTCGAATGCTTGCGCCCCTGTAGCTCAGGGGATAGAGCAGCGGTTTCCTAAACCGTTGGTCGGAAGTTCGATTCTTCCCAGGGGCGCCAGTTTGATAATTTAAAAAATAAAGGCAGAAATATAAATGGAACAGCAAATCCCCTCCCCGAACAAGCTCTGCGGCTCAATCATCATGTATTATGACAAGGGAATCTTGCTGCCCGCCATCATCCTTGACCAGCAAGATAGTGGGTTGCAGATCTTGAGAGCTGACAACCACCGCACTCAGCTAAATCTCTCCCGGGTAATCCTGATCAGCCGCGAGCGGGTAAGGCCCGATCTGGACAATCTGCTGTCTTTTATGGATCAGGTAAAGGCAGAAGCTCCGATTTTGCCAGACATCCCTGCCTCCGGCCTCAGTTTTGCGGATCTGGAGCGAGCTCAGGACATACACAGCGATGCCAAGCGTTTCGCCCTGCTCTTGAGCATCAAAAACCATCCAGAGATTTACTTTCAAAAGCATGATTTGTTTTTTGCGCGAAACGAGAGTGAGCGTCAAGCATATCTCGCTACTATGGAGCAGCGCAATCAGCGGGCAGAATATCTGGCGCAGGTCGCCGCATTTATCCAGGATCCTCAGGTAAAGTTACCGGAACCAAACCGAAAGCTGCTGATCACACAGCTGCGTGCGCTTTTGCAATCAGAAAGAATCGATGATCTGCACAAGCTCCTGCTCCAAAACAGCCCAAGCCCCCTCAAGCTGGCCATCAAATTGCGTGCAGACTTAGGTGATGTAAGCGACATTCCGGATCCAGCTCTATCTGCATCGGGGCTTCCCATCTGTTTTTTTGACAAAAATCTGCGGATTGATACCGACCTCAACGATCTGCCTTTGGCTCAGCAGACTGCTTTCACCATAGACGATGCAGACAGCCTGGATTTTGACGATGCGCTTAGCCTGGAAGAGCTTGTCGATGGATACCTATTGGGCATTCACGTGAGCAATCTGGCTTGTTTCATTGCGGAGAAAGAGGAGCTGTTTGAGATAGCCAAAGAGCGGGTCTCATCTTTGTATCTGCCTTCGGGAAATGTGCCCATGCTGCCACCCAAGTATTCAGAGCAGATTTTTTCTCTGATTCGGAATCAAGACAGAGCAGTGCTCAGCTTGTATGCCAGATTCGATGCTCAGCTCCAGCTGCAATCTTCAAAGATCGTAGCTCAGAAGCTGCGCATCGGTGAAAACCTGAGCTACTCTGATGTGGACAGTGATATCCAAAACCCTGTAATCAAGCAATTGCACCGCATTGCCCAAAGCTTGCAAGAGCTGAGGGATCCAGTGCCAAAAACAGAGCAGCGGCGCTATATCTACAATCTCAAGGCTCTTCCTGATGATATTCAGGTAAAACGCATAGATCTGCTCAGCCCTGCCCGGATCATGATAGAAGAAATGATGATATTTTATAACCGCAGTCTGGCTCACTATGCCTCAAAGCACCAAATTCCCATGCTCTTTCGCAATATCAAGCGTTTTACACAGCCTAACAGTGAAACCATGAGCAGTTCAGCCTACCTTGATACCCAAGCCGGATATCATCCCGGCATCGGCACTGAAGCCTATTTGCATGCCACCAGCCCCATTCGCAGATTTGTGGATTTGCTCAATCAGATGCAGATTCACAATTTTTTGCAGCAAGATTTGATCTGTTTTGACAATGAACGGCTTTTTGCCATGATCCCGGAACTGGAAAAAAGGATCCAACTCCTGCGTGGCACTGTGCAAAAATCTGAGCGCTACTGGCTGCTCAAGTACATCGAGAAAAAGCACTTGCATCGCCCTCTGGAAGGAATCCAGCGGGGTCGGGTCAAAGGAAATTACCGGGTGGAGATTCTGCCCTGGGGCAAACAAGTGCTGCTGAGTATGGATGCCGATCCCGAGGATGAGTACTTCAATTTTGTGGCCTTCAAAGTGGATTGGGATAAAATGCTGCTTTTCGCTGATCTGATTAGCTGAGTATATCTCAGACTCGAGGGTAAACTGTTATCAACTCGGTTTCAATTGATTTCCTGATGGCGGATAATCGGGAACCTCAAACATTACGAAGTGGATTTTTGGGGGAATACTCGATGTACCAACTGGGGTGGTAAATTGGATTTGCCACAAAAGCCGAAGGCCTTTTCCTGAAAGCGACTGCGCCGCTTCTGCCAAATCGGAGTTTGGCAGACCAATCAAAATATATTAGAATGGACTTAAGGATATCCACCATAGTCTCAATCCCTGGATTCGACAAATCCTGTGACACCCTAAGCAATCTTCCACTGCCTTATTTCCCAATAGCATAGCTTCAGCATTGCGCCTGCGAGGCGTAATGCTGGCGTAGTGATCCCGTAATGCTGATAGGGTAGATGTGCCGTCCTAAAAGAGTAGACACATCATCCTGACCTCCCCCCTTCCGTCTTTCCGGAATGCGGAACAAGTCATAGCAGAGCGGAGACTTGTGGAGCATATCCGGAATCCAGCTTGTGTCACCCCTAACGGGGTTTGTCCGGTGTTTCTCGATACCCGCCAGATCTCGGGGTTCACACCCCGAGCTATAAGATGTCACCCCTAACGGGGTTTGTCCATATATTGAGGAACGAATTCCAGAGTAGACACTTCATCCTGACCTCCCCCCCCCTTCCGTCTTTCCGGAATGCGGAACAAGTCGTAGCAGAGCGGAGACTTGTTCCACATATCCGGAATCCAGAATACATATCAGAGATTGAAATCACCTTGAGACACTCCTGATATGTGACTCTGATCCACCCTAATCCAAATAACACATATGGGATCATAAGGCTATCATAAGAGTATGATATTGCCTTGCGCTTTTCATTTGACAAAGTATAAGGCTAATATTTTTGTGAGTCCGAGAGGTAATAAATTGAAGACGAAGATTATCATCCGAGGTGCCAGCGAGCACAACTTGAAGAATATAGATCTGGAAATTCCCCGCAATAAGCTTGTGGTCTTTACCGGTGTATCCGGCAGTGGCAAGAGCTCTTTGGCTTTTGACACTCTCTATGCAGAAGGGCAGAGGCGATATGTGGAATCTCTCTCCGCTTATGCGCGGCAGTTTTTGGGACAAATGGAGAAACCTAAGGTGGATTATATCGAGGGTCTTTCTCCAGCGATATCGATCGAGCAAAAAGCCAGCAGCAAGAATCCTCGTTCCACAGTTGGCACCGTAACCGAGATCTATGATTATCTGCGGGTGCTTTATGCTCGCGTGGGACAACAATATTGCTATCAATGCGGAGATCCGGTGGGATCTCAGACGGTCGATCAGATGGTAGCGCACTTGATGCAAAATCCTGAAGGCACCAGATTGCAGATCCTGGCGCCCATTGTACAAAACCGCAAAGGAGAGCATAAGGAAGAGCTGGAGCAGCTGCGCAGCGAAGGCTTTGTGCGGGTGATGATCAATGGTGTATCGCGGAATCTGGATGAAGAGATCGTGCTGGACAAAAAGAGCAAACACAGCCTTGACGTGGTGGTGGATCGACTGGTGGTAAAGGATGGAGTCCAGAGCAGGATGGTGGATTCGCTGGAGCTGGCTCTCAAGCTTACCGATGCTGTGATCAAGATCGATTATCCGGATCAAAATGAACAGGATGTGCTCTCCGCAAAGAATTCCTGTGCCCGCTGCAATATCGGCTATGAAGAGCTGAGTCCGCAAAGCTTTTCATTTAATAGTCCCATTGGTGCTTGTCCTTCTTGTAACGGTTTGGGCTACAAGCTGGAATTTGATCCTGAGCTGGTGGTTCCGGATCCCCAGAAAAGCATTATGGAGGGAGCCGTAGCACCCTGGGGCAGACTGGAACAAAAGAAATCAAGCTGGACCCTGAATATGGTGCAAAATCTGGCATCTGCCTATGGATTTTCTCTTGATACACCCTGGCAGGAGCTTCCCGATATCGTGAAGCAACTGATTTTACATGGTTCCAAAGGGCGGAAGTTTAAGATTGCCTGGCAAAATGCCCGCGGCAGTGGCTCTTTTATGGCTCGTTTTGAAGGCATAATCCCTCAGCTCAAACGGCGGATGCATGAAACCGAATCCGAAGAAATGCGTCGTCATTATATGCAATATATCAGTGACAAAGCTTGTCCTGAGTGTGGGGGAATGCGCTTGAAACCTGCTTCTCGGGCGGTGAAGGTGGGCGATATGAATATTGCTGAAGTCACTGCTCTGAGTGTACAGGAAGCCTTGAATTTCTTTGAAAACCTGCAATTGCAAGGTAACCAACTCATAATTGGTGAAGAAGTGCTCAAAGAGATCAAAGCCCGTCTTGGCTTTCTGAATTCAGTGGGTCTGCACTATCTCACGCTGGATCGTAGATCTCCGACCCTATCCGGTGGCGAATCTCAGCGTATCCGTCTGGCGAGTCAGATCGGCTCGCAGCTTGTGGGAGTGATGTATATCTTGGATGAGCCTTCCATTGGCTTGCACCAACGGGATAATTCCAAGCTGGTAAATATGTTGCAGCAGCTTCGGGATTTGGGCAACACTGTGATCGTGGTGGAACACGATGAAGATACCATGCGCAGTGCTGATCAGATCGTGGATTTTGGACCCCGAGCCGGAATCTATGGGGGAGAGATTATCGTGCAGGGCAAACTGGAGGAGATCAGAAACCATCCAGAATCCATTACCGGGGCTTACCTTTCGGGGCGGATGTGTATCCCGATTCCCGATAAGCGGATCAAAGCAGATTCCCGGGTTCTGAGCATTAAAGGTGCACAGCAAAACAATCTCAAAGACATCGATGTAGATATCCCCATCGGTCTTTTCGTATGCATCACGGGTGTATCTGGCAGCGGGAAAAGCTCGCTGATCAATCAGACTCTGTCTCCCTATCTCAGCAATCACTTTTTCCGCTCCACCCAAAAAGTGGGCAAGATGAAAGAGATCCTTGGCTTGGAGCATATCGATAAGGTGATCAATATCGATCAGCAACCCATTGGGCGCACTCCTCGCAGCAATCCCTGTACCTATATCAAGCTTTTTGATACCATCCGCACTCTTTTTGCCGAATTGCCAGCATCCAAGATGCGGGGTTACAAACCCGGGCGCTTTTCCTTCAACGTAAAGGGAGGACGCTGCGAAGCATGTGAAGGTGCCGGAGTGCGACAGATAGAAATGCACTTTATGGCAGATATCTACGTGACCTGCGAAGTCTGCAAAGGCAAGCGTTACAATCAGGAGACCCTGAACGTTCGGTACAAAGGCAAGAACATCGCCGAAGTGCTGGATATGGATGTGCAGGAAGCGATAGACTTTTTTGATGCTATCCCCTCGATCAAAAAGAAGCTGAAGACCTTGCACGAAGTTGGCCTGGACTACATCAAGCTGGGGCAGCCGTCCACCACACTTTCGGGGGGTGAAGCACAGCGGATCAAGCTTTCACGAGAGCTGAGCCGGCCTTCCACCGGCAGCACCTTGTATCTTTTGGATGAGCCTACCACTGGGCTGCATTTTGATGATATCAACAAACTCCTGAAGGTGCTCAAGAAATTTGTGGTTATGGGCAATACGGTGGTGGTGATCGAACACAATCTGGATGTGATCAAATCTGCAGATTGGATTATAGATCTGGGTCCTCAGGGCGGTGCCGAAGGCGGCAAGATCCTGGCAACCGGGACTCCGGAAGACATCATCACATGCAAAAATAGCGCTACAGGTGAATATCTTAAGCTGCATTACGATCGGGAAATGGCCTATCTGGAACCCTGTGTAAAACCCAAAAGGACACGCAAAACAAGGAAGTAGGGATGATTCATGCATGTGAGATTTAGCTACCAGGCACTAACTGCAGGCAAATATGAGGTGGGGATAGCAGGAGACTTCACCAAGTGGAAGATCCTCTCTTTGCAGGATTTTGGCGGACTCTATCTGATTGATTTTGATCTCAAGCCGGGAAGGTACCGCTACAAATACATTGTGGACGGGGTGTGGAAGAGGGATCCCAACAACGAGCTTCGAGAGCCCGACCCCTTTGGCGGGGAAAACTCCATCATCATCGTAGAGCAAGATAGCTCACCTGAAAGCTGGCAGGAAGCCCTAAACAGAGCTGCCAGTTTGGATGCGCGCTCCTTTATCAATTGCTACCGTCCCAGTGAAGATGAGCTGGAATTGCGCTTTAGCTGGTATCGGGATTTTGCTGATGCTGTGTGGATATGCTTTTCGGATCACAGCGTAGAGCTATATCCTTTGGGGCGCAGCTCTGGGCTGATGCTCTGGCATCGCACTCTGAAGCTGAAGGAACCACGCAAGTTCTTCATCAAGATCTGTTTTGGGCACAGGGAAGTCTTCTTGAGCTTGCCGGGATTTTCGGCACAAACACCCTCCAGCTCCTGGATCATGGTGGATCCTGCCTCATACCCGGTCTTTGAGATTCCGGCATGGCTCAAATCCAGTGTAGTATATCAGATCTTTGTGGATCGTTTTTGCAATGGGAACAAGGCAAATGATCAGGACTTTTCCGAATCCTACTATGAAGGTAGCAGGGATAAGCCAGCCCCAGGAGAGCATTTGCCACCTAACAAGGAGTACTACCACCTGGTGAAAGATTGGTATGACATTGCCAATCTCAAGCAAAGCCCCTATCTACCCAAAGGTATGCCGGATTGGTGGAGCTTCTACGGTGGTGATATCGCCGGAGTGAAGCAGCAGCTTGAGTATCTCAGCGATCTGGGCATCAGCTTGATCTACTTCAATCCATTGTGGGAAGCTAAGTCCAATCACAAATATGATGCTGCCGATTTTATGAAAGTTGATCCGCATTTTGGCAGCAAAAAGGAACTCCAAGATCTGGTAAATTTGGCACATCTAAAAGGAATCAGGATCATCCTTGATGTGGCTTTCAATCACAGTGGAGAGAGCTTTTGGGCTTTTCGCGATACAGTGGAAAAAGGCGCAGAATCACCCTATTGGCACTGGTATGACTGGTATAAGTGGCCTTTGCCAGATCCTCTTCCCATAGATTTCAAACCGCGGGATTATTATCAATGCTGGTGGGGCATCAAGGATATGCCGGATCTCAACTATGATCTGTCAAGGCAGCATCCTTATGAAAACTACATCCGCGATATCAATAACGCTGAGGTGAATTGGGACTTGGTAAATCATGTGCTGGATGCCAGCTCCTGGTGGATTTCTGAGATCGGTATTGATGGCTTTCGGCTGGATGTACCGGATGAAGTTCCCTGGTGGTTTTGGCAGCTCTTCCGAGCGCGGATCAAAGGGCTAAAACCTGATGCCTGGCTGGTGGGGGAGATCTGGAGCAATGGCAAAGCCTGGATCTCGGAGCGATATTTTGATTCTGTGATGAACTACGCCTATTTCAAAAATCCGGTATTGGAGTATTTTGTCCAGAAGCTGATCTCAAAGCAGGAATTTATGAGCCGTATCGAAGAGGGCCTGGCAGCATATCCAAATCACGCTACCAAGGTGATGATGAATCTCCTGGGAAGTCACGACACGCAAAGGATCATGCAACTGGCCAAAACCGAGCAAGAGCGGGTGAAACAGGCGGTATTCTTTCAGATGACATTCAGCGGGATCCCTCATATATATTATGGAGACGAGATTGCCATGCCAGGGGGTAAGGATCCCGACAACCGGCGTCCCTTCAACTGGAAATGGGAAAAGGACAGCTCGGCAGTCGAGCTCAGAGGCTTTTATCACAAGCTGATTCATTTGCGCAAAGGGCAGCCGCTGCTATATGAAGGTGAGTTTGTCTTTGAAAAAGCAGCTCCAGGGCTTATCTTGTATCGTCGTTACGATGATGAGGCCAGCCTGATCTGTGCTATAAACCTTGGCGTGCAGGACAAAATCATTCACTATGAAGGTGAGATATTGTTTTCAGAACAGTCTGTAAGTCAAGAAGCTGAAGGCATGAAACTGGGAGCTCTGGCAATGTGTATCCTGAATCTGCATTAAGTTGTTACATCCCCCCATATCATTACGGAACCAATACGGATGAGACCCGTATTGGTTCCGTAAATGTACCGTATTGTTAAGGGGGAAGCCACGTCATGCTGACAGCCCCGGCTGTACCGTCCTAAAAACTGAAGTATATAAATTGGGCTGCCAAACTCCGATGTGGCAGAAGCGGCTAAGCTGCTTTCAGGGAAAGGCCTTCAGCCTTTGTGGCAAATTCAATTTGCCACCCCAGTTGCCACCCCGATAGCCCGCTCACGTAACAAGTGGTAGACATCCCCTGAATCCCTTGTGGGAATAACTTTTAGCCACTCGATTTGCATGCAGTATTTATTGTCCAATATTAATCATCCAGACTGAGGACTTTCCCCACCTTTGGGGCACGTAACCTGTGTGGAACTGGATATCCAGAACCTAAAAGTGGGCGCAGATAATAGCGAAATTCATCGGTGACGCCATTGCCTTCTGGATTGATATAATTATCCGGCATACACCGGGTCTTGCGGGCAATATCGCCGAGTTTCTCCAATTGATAAGTCACTGAGTAGTAGCCAGTGCGTTGGATCGAGATCGAGCCGTCCAGATTGTACCAGATGGCATAATGTGCGGCACGTTCTCCCACTTCGCGAGCTTCTCGTTGATCCACATCGGATACGCAGCCCAAAAAAGATCTCTGTAAATATCCAAAAGTATCACTGCGCACACGGTTGATCTTGGTTTTCTCGCGCAAGAGATCACAAAGCAGATCACCCAACATGCCGGTGCCGGAGAGCTGCACATTGCCATGGGCATCGTGTTCCACGTTTTTGGTGAGTTTTGCAATAATCGGGGTGCCGTCTTCATCGATAATACCTTCGGAAACCGCTACCACGCAGCGTCCATATTGATCATATACTTTTTTTACGTCTTTAACAAATTGCTCACGGCTGAAGGGACGTTCTGGCATATAGATCAGATGGGGGCCATCATCAGGATATTTTTGACCCAGAGCCGAAGCTGCAGTCAGAAATCCGGCATGGCGTCCCATCACAACCCCGATATAGACTCCCGGCAAAGCTCGATTATCCAGATTGGCTCCGGCAAAAGCAGAGGCCACAAATCTGGCGGCAGAACCGTATCCCGGAGTGTGATCACTGAGCACCAGATCGTTGTCGATGGTTTTGGGGATATGGATGGCGCGGAATTCATATTCTGCTTTTTGGGCTTGTTCGTTCACGATGCGTACGGTATCAGAAGAATCATTGCCACCGATATAGAAAAAATAGCGAACATCGTGTGCTTTTAGCACTTTGAAAATTTCCTTGCAATATGTTTCATCGGGTTTGGCACGGGTCGAAAGCAAGGCACTGGAGGGGGTGTTTGCCACTTGCTCCAGATTGTGTGTGGTTTCCTGAGTGAGATCTACAAAGTCTTCATTGATGATGCCATGCACACCATGCAGAGCACCATAAACCCTGGTGACCTGACTGAATTTTCGAGCCTCCAAAGCTGCGCCTACCAAAGACTGATTGATTACGGCTGTGGGTCCTCCCCCTTGCGCGATGACGACTTTTCCTTCAAGTTTCATTGATAATCCTCCTTTGTGGGATCTACCATTATATTCATTTGAGGCAAGCTCTGTCAGACAGCGGTATTTTGTCCAGCAGAAAATGCTTGCCTAAAAAAGCAGACTCAAAAGTATGTCCCATGGAGGTAGTATGAGCTACATAGTACTCGCGCGTAAATACAGACCGCAAAGCTTCTCGGAAGTATATGCGCAGGATCACGTGACCCAGATCCTGCAAAGCGCGATCGCGTCTGAAAGAATTGCCCATGCCTACTTGTTTACCGGACCCCGGGGCGTGGGGAAGACTTCCCTGGCTCGCATTATGGCCAAAAGCCTGAATTGCGAATCAGGACCCACCACGCAGCCCTGTAATCAATGTACAAATTGCGTGGAAATCACCAGTGGTGTTTCTCCCGATGTGATCGAAATCGATGGTGCCAGCAATACGGGTGTGGATGATATCCGGGAATTGCAAAGAGAATTGCTCTATGCAGCCAGCGGTGCCAAATACAAGATCTATATCATCGACGAAGTTCATATGCTCTCCAAAAACGCCTTTAATGCCTTACTCAAAACCTTGGAAGAACCTCCAGAAAACGTGATCTTCATCTTTGCAACCACCGAACCACACAAAGTATTGCCGACCATCGTATCGCGTTGTCAGAGGTACGATTTTAAGCGCATTCCGGTGGAGGCAATAGTGGCAAGGCTGAGAGATCTGAGCGAAAAAGAAGGGATCCGGGTGGATGATGAATCCTTGTATCTCATCGCCAGAAAGGCAGATGGGGGATTGCGAGATGCGCTATCTTTGATGGATCAAACCATCAGCTATTGCCAAAACGATATTCAGATCGATCAAGTGCGGCAGATCTTTGGCATGATTCCAAATCAGGTTTATCATGATTTTATGCAGTTGATCAAAAATCACGACACCCAAGGCTTGATCATAGAGCTGCACAAGATATTTGAAGAAGGCACAGATCTGCAAGAATACATTGCCAATATGCTGGAGTATCTGCGTATCGTCATGCTTTGCAAACTGAAGATCAAGATCAAGGATATCAGCCCGGATGAGATGCCTCTGTTTGAAGAGATATCCCAACTCTTTTCTCAGAATGATCTGCTATATATCATGAGCCAACTGATCCAGACCAAGAATGATATCAGGTTGAGCAACAATCCCTATCTGCTCATTGAAGCCATGATGATCAAGCTTTCTCGTTTGGAAGAGATTGATGAGATTAGCAGTCTCATTGCCGATCTCAAAGCTGGTGGGATATCTGCTCTGCCTCCTGCTGTCCAGAGTGCGTATCAGGCACTACCAAAGCCAGAAGCAAAAAGGGTAGCTCCATCCGGTCAAGCAGAAACACAGCCCGAAATCCACAAACTCGAGCTCAATGAAGATGCCTTGCGTGAAAACTGGCCTGCCCTTGCCAGCAGGATCAAAAAAAGCAGCAAGATCGCCGGTTTGGCCTTCCAGAATGCGGAGTTGCTCAAGTTTTCGGGCAGCGCGCTGAGTCTGAAGGTAAAGAAACAAACCGATATCTCTATGCTCAAGAGCAATCTGGAGCGCATTGAAGAGATCCTCAGGGATGTATTTGGCAAGCCCTTACACATAAATCTGGAGCTGGAACAGGTAGAAACTCCCACCAAAGTACACATCATGCGCAAAACCATTGATGATGTAAAAAAGGAAAATCCTGAATTAGCCAGTTTCATCGAGCAAACCGAAGCGAGGTTGATCTGATCTTTAGCATTTTCTTTGCCATAATGAGTTTGTTCTATCTGGCTTTCTTGATCTGGATGGAACTGGGTTTGCGTCGGAGCTTGCCCTCAAAAGCTCATCTGCCCTCAAAACCGGAGCCTGTCTCCGTGATCATTGCCGCCAAAAATGAAGCTCATAATCTGCCGGGATTGCTTACTTCTCTGGCTCAGCTGGAGAGTATCGATGCCGAGTATGAGATCATCATTGTCAATGATCATTCCAGCGATGATAGTCTGGAGATTCTGCGAAATTGGGAAGGTAAGTTTGGCATCAAAGTCATTGATTTCCAGGATTCTATCAATGGTTATATCGGTAAAAAAGCTGCTCTGCAAAAGGGTATTGAGGCTGCCAAGTACGACATCCTGGCTTTTACCGATGCGGATTGTCAGGTACCTGCGACATGGCTTAGAGAGATAGCCCGGGTAATGGAACCGGATCTGGATTATATCTTGGGATTTTCCACAGTGTATCGCTATGCTGGAGACACAGATCTCAAGCTAAACAACTTTGAACGGAGTATCTATTACGTCTTAGCGGCAGCAGGCTTGGGCTGGAAGATTCCCATCACATCTACTGCCTTAAACATGGTCTATCGCAAATCTCTGTTCGAAAAAGCTGGGGGCTTTGAAGGCATCAGCCATATTGCCAGCGGAGATGATGATCTGCTGCTGATCAAGATGATGCCATACATCCGCAAAGCGATCTACAATCCCGCTGTAGCCATGCAAGTAGATTGTTTTGAGGGGAAAGACCTGGGCAAGCTGTATCAAAAGAATATCCGCCGGGCTTCAAAGTTTCGCCATCACCCACCTCATATCAAGGCTATTTCGGCCTTTATCTTTGTGTATTTTGCCCTCTTTTACATCGCCTTACTCAGGCTTTTCCTGGGTGCCGGAGATATCCTGCTCTTGAGTATGATTATGCTCAAATTTATGCTGGAACTCTATGTCAGTCAGAGTCATCTGGCTTTGGTAAAAAAGACCCATATCGGCATTCTGTATTTTCCTCAGATCTTTGTTTTCCCGTTACAATTCATGTTTTATGCTATTCGTGGCAGCTTGGGCAAGTATCGCTGGAAATAGCTGATCCACACCCGCTGCTTCACCAGCAGTCAAAAAGAAGGCGGTCAGTGGAACCGACCGCCTTGAGATCTATTAGTTATCAGTTTTAATGGTGTTTGTGAGTAGCTTCTTCGACCACTTGTCCGTTGCTGATCGAGCGTTTGAAATAGTGGGTATGAAGCAGTTTGTGTGCCAGCTCAGAATTTGGAGCACCGAGGAAGCGTTCATAGATCCTCAGGACTTCAGGATTCTGGTGAGACTTACGCACCGGCAGGTCTCTGTCTTCTTGATATAGGGCAAGTCCACGCCGTGCACGGGAAGCAATGTCATTACCATAAGGTTGACCACCGCCGCCTACGCAACCACCGGGGCAAGCCATGATTTCGATGAAGTGCCAGGGGGATTCCCCTTTGGTTTTCAGGCCTTCACGAACTCTGTCCATTACCTTGCGGGCATTGCCAAGACCATGAGCCACAGCGACCTTGAGATCGCCGAAGCCGGGTACGTTCACAGTAGCTTCTTTCACGCCTTCCAGTCCGCGCACGCCTTCGATTTCCACGTTTTCCAGCTCTTCACCGGTCACAAGAGTGTAGGCTGAGCGGATAGCAGCTTCCATCACGCCCCCGGTAGCACCAAAGATGGTTCCGGCTCCGGTGTAGAAGCTCATTCCTTCATCTGGTTCTTCTTCCGGAATATTGGCAAAGTCGATTCCGGCTTCTTTGATCATGCGCAAAAATTCACGGGTCGTGAGCACATAATCTGTATCCTGAAATCCGCTGTCACTGAGTTCCGGGCGGCGGGCTTCAAATTTCTTTGCAGTACAAGGCATGATGGCCACCGAAACGATCTTGGCGGGGTCGATGCCGTGTTCTTCAGCATAATAGGTTTTGGAGAGCACACCAAACATGCTCATCGGGGATTTTGCCGTGGAAACGCAATCCGCGAGATCGGGATAATATGTTTCCATGAATTTGATCCAACCGGGAGAGCAGGATGTAATGAGAGGGCGTTTTTCGCCAGCTTTGAGCTTGGCTACGCATTCCGTGCCTTCTTCCATGATAGTGAGGTCAGCGGTGAAATTTGTATCCATCACCGAGTCAAAACCTATCTTTCTGAGAGCGGCATACATCTTTTTGGGAGTCACACTACCAAAGGGCATACCAAATTCTTCACCCAGAGACACTCGGATGGAAGGAGCTTCCTGTACGATCACGTGTTTTTCCGGATCCAGGATGGCATTCCAGACTTCATCGAGTTCATTTTTCTCACGCAGGGCACCGGTAGGGCAGTAAACCGTACATTGACCGCAGTTTACGCATGGGCTTTGAGCCATGCCCAGACCAAAAGCAGTGGTGACTTCACTGTTGATGCCACGATCACTATAGGTAAGTGCATACACGGTTTGAACTTCATTACAAACGGTAATACAGCGACCGCAGGCGATGCATTTGTTGGGATCTCTGATGATGGAGGGGGAGCTGTAATCCGCAGGTTTCTTAACCAGGATATTGGGCAAAGCTTCCGGATCCACACCGAGATTATTGGCCAGAGTCTGCAGCTCGCATTTGTTGTTTGCGGTGCAGCTGGGGCATACTACTTCGTGGTTTGAAAGAATCATCTCCAGGAGTGTCTTTCTATAAGAGCGCAAATTCACGCTGTTGGTAGAGACTTTCATCCCTTCCGTGACAGGTGTGCAGCAAGCACGTTTTGGGGTGGGATTTCCACTGAGTTCCACCACACAGACTCCGCAATTTGCAGTCGGAGGCAGATCAGGATGGTAGCACAGCCGGGGGATATAAATCCCGTGTTTGTCGGCGGCTTCGATAATGGTCATGTCTTCAGGAACTTCCAGATGATGACCATCAATCCAAACGTTGACGTTTTTAGCCATAGTTCTATTCCTCTTGTCTTATTTTTGAGTTATCGCGATGAATTCATCACGGAAGTTTTCAATAGCGCTACGAATCGCCATGATTGGAGATTGTCCCAAGGCGCAGAATGAAGTTTGATTCATGGTCTCGGCAATGGTTTGCATGAGTTCCACATCTGCCATCGTACCTTCACCTTTCTTGATCTTGGAGATGAGCAGATATAGCTGTTGGGTGCCGGTTTTGCAGGGTGTGCACTTGCCGCAGGATTCATGGCGGAAAAAGCGTAGAATACTCCACAGCATGTCCACGATGCTCTGATGCTCGTTCATCACGAGGATGGCACCGCTACCCAAAACGGCCGAATATTGATTGAGGCTGGCAAGATCCATCTTCACATCCAGCAGACGTTCAGAGAGGAACATACCAGCTGCTCCACCTACCAATGCAGCCTTGAATCTGAAGCCTTTTTTCATGCCTCCGGCGTAATCGTTGATAATGGTTCTGAGCGTAGTACCCATATCGACTTCGCAGAGTCCGGAGTAAGCGACATCACCGAGGATGGTATAGACCTTGGTTCCCGTGCATTCCGGTGTGCCAAACTTCTTGTATTCTTCGGCACCCTTGCTAATGATAAAGGGGATATTGGCCAGGGTCTCCACGTTGTTTACCACCGTGGGCGCTTGCCACAGACCTTTCACGCCAGGGAATGGCGGTTTCCAGCGAGGATGACCGCGATTTCCTTCCAGGGATTCGATCAGGGCGGTTTCTTCTCCGCATACATAAGCTCCGGCGCCGATCTTGATCTCGATATCCAGATCAAATCCGCTCTCGAAGATATTGGTGCCGATGATGCCATAATTCCGGCAGTCATCAATCGCCTTTTGCAGACGCATGATGCAGAGCTTGTATTCTCCACGGATGTAGATGTAAGCCTTGGTGGCTCCGATGGCGCGAGCACAGATCATCACTCCTTCCAGGAGTTGGTGAGGATCACCTTCCATGATCAGGCGGTCTTTGAATGTGCCGGGTTCACCTTCATCGGCATTTACTACCACATATTTTTGGGCTGCGTCAAGCGGGGCGGTGAAGCTCCATTTCACTCCGGCAGGGAATCCAGCGCCACCGCGTCCCCGCAGACCAGATTGCTTTACTTCTTCTACAATCTCTTTGGGCTGCATTTGAGTCAGCGCTTTTTCCCAGGCTTCATATCCGCCGGCACCGATGTAATCATCGATGTTTTCAGGATCGATAACACCGGAATTGCGGAGGACAATACGGCTTTCGTAGTTGAATTTCGGGTTGAATTTTCCAGCTGAATCCAGCATCAGACGTGCCACCGGACGTCCCTTGAGGAAGTGCTCTTGCACCAATTCGGGGATGTCTTCCACTTTGACGTTTTCGTAGTTTACATTGTCCGGATACACAGTGAGGCAGATGCCTTTGCCAAAAAAGCCAAGAGGACCGGTCTCGAGCAGGTTGATTTCGTCCGTAAGACCGGTTTTACTAAGTTCGGCTCTGAGAGCTTTGATGAAGTTTTGTACTCCTGCTGCCACAGAAGTCTCGTTTATGCCAATCAGCACATGGGAGCGATAGTATTTCATCAGTTCCTCCCTCTGATTTTCTCTATGATTTCTTCGACTTTCTCTTCAGAAAGATCACCATATACATCGTCATTGATCATCATCACAGGTGCATTTCCACAAACACCGAGACAGGCACATAGTTCCAGGGTAAAGTTGCCGTCCTTGGTGGTCTCGCCAACGCCTACTCCCAAGAGGGTTTTCAGCTTGCGCAGGATGTTTTCCGATCCCTTGATATAGCAGGGTGGAGATTCGCAGAGGCGAATGATGTTTTTTCCCCGGGGGGAGGTGGAATACATGGAGTAAAATGTTAGTACTCCATAGATATGATTTTCCGGCACCTTCAGATATTCAGAAATGTCTTTCACTGCATCAGCTGAGATGTAATGCTGAGGATGAGTATCCTGAATCTCATGCAGGATGTAGATCAGATTATCTTTGGTGGGGGCGTATTTAGCGCAGATTTCTTTGTACATATTTTCCCCTTTTAGTCTTCGTAATGTCTGGTGGCTTTGGCCAATTCGGCTCTGTGAGCCACAATATCTGGATGCATTCCTGGCACCTTGTCGATCGCCTTGACCGGGCATACATCATAGCAATTTCCGCATTTGATACAATCCACTTGATGGATGGTGTATTTTTCTTCACGGGAACCGCTAATGCATTCCACCGGACATTTGCGAGCACAGAGTGAGCAGCCAATGCATCTATCTTTATCTATATCAAAGTGCATGAGATCTTGACAAACCCTGGTCGAGCAGCTGTGATCACGGATGTGAGCTTCATACTCATCCCGGAAATAACGGATGGTAGAAAGCACGGGATTGGGAGCTGACTGTCCCAGTCCGCACAGCGAGAGCTTGCTGATGGATTCGCCCAAACGCTGCAATTCCTCGATATCACCTTCACGACCGTAGCCTGAAGTAATGCGCTCGAGAATATCCAGCATCTGCTTGAGACCAATGCGGCAGGGTGAGCATTTTCCGCAGGATTCTTCCACGCAGAAGTCCATGAAGAATTTTGCTACATTCACCATGCATTTCTGGTCATTCATCACGATCACACCGCCAGAGCCCATCATGGCACCGCGTTCCTTGAGGCTTTCATAATCAACGCCGACATCGAGATGTTCAGCGGTCAGACAGCCACCTGAAGGGCCACCCAGTTGAACTGCCTTAAATTTGTGGTCGCCGATCATGCCGCCACCCACATCAAAGATCAATTCACGCAGGGTGATACCCATAGGTACTTCCACCAGACCAGTATTTCTGATATCACCGGTGAGGGCAAATACCTTGGTGCCTTTTGATTTTTCGGTACCCATGCTGGCAAACCACTCTGCGCCTTTGCGAAAGATCGTGGGGACATTGCCGATGGTTTCTACATTGTTCACCACGGTAGGTTTGCCCCACAGCCCTTCCACGGCAGGATAGGGAGGTTTCGGAGTGGGATTGCCGCGCTCACCTTCAATGGAGTGAATGAGGGCAGTTTCTTCTCCACAGACAAAGGCTCCTGCTCCAGTGCGTACTTCGGCGTCAAAGCCAAAGCTGGAGCCAAAGATATCTTTACCCATCAAGCCCAATTCTTTGGCTTGTTCGATCGCCATTTTGATGCGTTTGATGGCCAAAGGATACTCAGCGCGGATGTAGAAGAAGCCATTGCTGGCACCCATTGCGTATGCTGCGATCATCATTCCCTCAAGGATGCGATGGGGATCGCCTTCCAATAGGGATCTATCCATGAACGCACCGGGATCACCTTCATCACCATTGCAGATGATGTATTTCTGAGCCGCTTTTTTATCATGAACCATCTGCCATTTGATGTGAGTGGGGAATCCTCCGCCACCACGACCACGCAGACCGGAAGCTTTGATCACATCGATCACATCTTGCGGTTTCATATCCGTGAGAACGGTTCCCAGAGCCTCATAGCCGCCTATGGCGATGTATTCATCCAGAGATTCCGGATTGATATAACCGCAGTTTTCCAAGGCTACTTTCACCTGTTTCTGATAAAAAGGAACATCCTTTTGGGCCGAGAAGGTCTTTTCCTCCTCGCGCAACATCAGACGGGTTACGGGGCGTCCTTTGATAAAGTGCTCATTTACGATTTCTTCCACATCATCGGGGGTCACTTTTTGGTAAAAGATACCCTCGGGATAGATCACCATTACAGGACCATAATCGCAGGGACCCATACATCCGGTTTCGATGATGTTTATCTCATTGGTGAGCTGATGCTCCTTGAGCACTTCGTGAAAGCGTTCCTTGATCTTCATGGCGCCGGCTGATACGCAGCCGGACCCACAGCAGATCAGGAGGTCAATACGTTTCAGAGACATTCAAATCCTCCTGTCTTAGTTGCCGGTAGCTACTACATAATCGGAGACGACTCTGCCATTTACGATGTGCTCGACTACTACCTTTTTTACCTTGTCCGGATTCATGTTTCCGTAAGTTATGGTTGGTTTGCCCTCTTCGATGATGTCCACAATCGGTTCCATTGAAGAAAGTCCCTTTTCCCCGGTTTGGGTCACCAATACGTCGGTGAGGTTTCTTGCTGCAATCTCTTCCAGGAAAGTTTTCATGACTTCACGAGCGCCCATTGCGATCCCGGATGTTCCCATCCCGACCACGATTTTAATGCGTACGTTTCCGCCACGAAGCTTCATATCTTCCTGGGCTTTTTCACGGATTTTCTTAAGGTCTGCCAATGTTTTCATCAGACATCCTCCATGTTTGTATTTTGTATTCCTTCATATAAAGATTGATCGATGTATTCGATTACATCAGGATAAGTAAGTGGGATTTCACCCAATTCTTCCCGGATGGCTTTGGTATCAAAATGAAAGCACTGTTCTTCGGATTTGTCGCGATAGATGAGGTGGATAAAGAAATCCACTTCCGGGTGTCCGATAATCGCACCCAGCAGCGTGTCCTTGAGGTTCCCCAAAGGCATTCTATCAATGTGATCCAACACAAAATCTACCGTCAACACGGTACCAAAGCCAGGTTCACTTGCCATTTTGAAAGAGCCGCCAACCAGTTCTGCATTTTGTTTGAAAAGCGGAATGCCCAGTCCCACTTTTTTTACACGCTCCGCTTTGGAAGTGTAAAATGGATTTTGAGCTTTTTCCATGGTGTGCGAATCCATCCCGGTGCCATCATCTTCCACGATGATACGCAGGCGGTTTTTCTGCACATTATGGATTACGCGCAGCTTGATATTTTTAGCTTCCGCTCGCACGGAATTCTCTATGATATCAAGCAGGTGCAAAGATATGTCTTGCATGATTATTTACTTGTAACGGCTCAAGATTTCTTTGATCTTGTCTTTGGAGTCTATCCTGCCAAAAGTCTCTTCGCCGATCACAAATACTGGAGCCAGAGAGCAAGCACCCACACAACGGACGGCACTCATAGTAAAGAGGCCATCTGCAGTGGTCCCACCCATCTCAATGCCCAATTCCTCGGATAGCATCTGAATCACGCGCGGCGCACCTTTTACAAAACAAGCGGTTCCGGTGCAGACATTCAAAGTGTATTTTCCCCGAGGTTTCATGGAGAAGAAATTGTAGAAAGTTACCACGCCATAGATCTTGCTGGCGGGCATGTTCATCTTTTCTGCGATGAATTCCTGCACTTCAATAGGCAGGTAACCAAAGATCTCTTGCGCTACACGCAAAATTTCGATCAGCGGATTGCGCAGGTCTTTCCTTTCTTCGATTGCTTCAGCCAGGCTCTTATAGAGCGCAGACTGATCTTGAGTTACGGGAGCCATAACTCCTCCTTCTCTATCTTTCAATTTTTTGTATTAATATCAATATACCTGCCGTTTACTTGCCGTGCAGCCAGCAGGATTTCGTGCACGCTTGGATCTTGCGCTTGTATCATGCAAGATCCATGCCCAAGATCCGATAGATAGTGGGCATCGCTCGCTCTGATAAAGGCTTTTTCGCTCAGCTCAGGATGCGACTTTAGAAATTCGGCAAGATTCAGTCTCGCCGAGATCCCCAAAAGCTCAAACTCCGGGTAGTCCGGCAAAAAACCTAATTGGGACAGCACGCTGTTTACATCGGCATCGACATGAGCCGGAACAGCTAAGCCACCATAGGCAGATATCTGTTCTGCAGCAGTGGCCAAATCCCAAACAGACGAATTTATCAAAGCTCGAGGTTCCACTCTTAAAATGTTCTCATTTTCGTCAATGATTACTTGGTCACCAAAGAAATCCGGATCATTATCTATCGGCAAAAGCGATTGATATAGCTCTTGATCAAAGGCTTGAGCTTGCTCAATATCATCAAAATATGCCAACAAATGGATCTCTTCCAAGCTCTGAATCTCCACACCCCAGGTGAAGAACAATCCAGCTTTTTGAGCTACAGCTTCATAGGCCGGGCAATTTGCCATGCTATTATGGTCTGTAATGGCAAACCACTGTACTCCCAGTTCTTGCAATCGGGAAACCAGCGCAGATGGGGACATTTCCAATCCCCCACAGGGCGACAACACACTATGTATATGCAGATCAGCGCAAAAAGAGCGCATGGTAAGGCTGCTTAATCTTGTATGAGTTGATACAGGATGCCAGCCAGTGTGAAAGTATCGTATTTACTGCTAATCAAACAGATACCTTCTTCCAGGGCTTTGTCACAAACGGCCCCGGCGGGAGCATTGTCTTTGGCCAGGATAATAGCGGGAATACCGGTCATGGAAGCCACAGCAATCACATTCATGTGCTTCATGATGGTGATCCAGGCTTGGTCTGCCTTGGCCGAACCCATTACGTCGCTTAGCATATCACTCACATAGGCACCGGAAAGCATGATCGCTTCAGGATCCAGGGCAGGAGTGTGATTCTTGCCTTCTATCACCGCGATGTACTCAGAAAGTCTTATCATATTTGTATCCTCGTTTTTTTACTCTTCATCATCATCGGCAGGCTTACCTCGTTTGAGTACAATACAATCGTCGAGCGAGGCTTTGCCCAAAACTATGTCTTCGGCCAGGGCATAGCAGGTGGGGCTGCCACATGCACTGCAGTTCAAGCCCGGCAGCATAGTAAGGAATTCATTGATCTTCTTCATCTTCTGGATGGCTTTCTTGATATCTTTATCCAGTTCCATGATCGGGCGCGGAGAGAGCGCTGAAACTGCGAATTCTCCCTGGGCATAGAGTTTTTCCAGCTCTTCCATGCGGATTTCTTTGCTTTCACCCTCTTTGCTCATCTTTTTGATGCGGCTCATTGCCACAAAGGGATTTTCCACATTGAGGCAGCCGCCCACACAGCCATTGGTGCAGCTTCTTAGCACGATATAATCATATTGATCCAGATAGTGATCTTCCACCCGGGACAGAATGTCCATCACATTTTCTATGCCATTGACCGAGAGTGCTCTGATGTCGTCTGTATCCACCAATTCGGCCTGAACTCCGGATAGCGCCCAGGTCAATCCCTGAGGATAAGTATCGATGTCCACCGGATGGTTTTGGATGTCTTTGAGGATTTCCCGCACTTTACCATAGATCATGCCGGTGGAGAAAGCACCATCCTGCAGATGTTTGTATGCACCTTCCGGCTGATGCACCGCAGTCACGTGGGCTACACAGGGTACGATTAGGAAGATCCCGATATCTTCGTCTGCAAGATCCTGTTCTTTGGCGATTTTGTCCCTCAAAAAACGGGTCAAGATACTCATGGGAGCTTCCTGATGCAAAATATTTGGTAGCAGTGAGGGATATTTCACCTGGATCAAGCGGACTACCGCTGGACAGTTACTGCTCAAAATGGGGCGTCTTTCGCGGTGTTCACGCACATACTTGCGGATTATCGAGATCATAAAATCCGTGACCATGGCTTCTTCAGCCACTTCATCAAAGCCCAGCTCCAAAACAGCTTGTTTGGCGGCTGCGTAGCTGACATCTTCGGTAAACTGGCCAAAAAAACTTGAAGAGATGATCACCACTCGATATTTGAAGTTGTCGATGATTTTGAGGGGATCACTGGAGGGAATAATGGCGTGAAATTCACAGGCACTCACGCAGTTTCCGCAGTCCACACAGCGGTTGGGATCGATCGTTGCCTTACGATTCCGCACTCGTATTGCCTCAGTAGGACAGACCCTCACACATGCCGTACAGCCGGTACAGTTGTCTTCCAGGATCTGGATGGCATGAAAGTATTTACTGTCGCTCTTGTTCATATTCTTGTTAGGCAAAGTAGATAAAAAATTCCAGCAATGTGGAATTTCCGGATTCGGAAACCAGATGCATGGCATCACTGTTTTTTTTGATATTGGGAAGTCCCAATCCAGCGCCAAATCCCAGCTCACGCACCAAATCGTCAGCGGTCGAAAACCCCGGGATCATTGCTTGTTCGATATCCGCAATGCCGGGTCCTTCGTCTTCAAAACGCACATGGATCAAGTCGTCATAGATCTCACTATACATCGTACCGCCCTTGGAGTGGGCAGCGACATTGATCTCAGCTTCATAAGATGCCACGGCGATTCTTCTGAGGATCTCGGGATTCACACCCAGACGTTTGAGCAAATTCTTGAGTTCTGAAGAGCCCTTGCCGGCTGTGTTAAAGTCTTTTTCAGGGATGGCAAATTCCAGATTCACCTCTGCCGCAGAGTTGCTTTCCCGGAACTGGCGAACTTTATCCTCAAAGTCGTCGGCTATAAACCAGTACTCTGCCATAGTATCTTAGATCTTACAGCTACGCAGACCTGCTCTGAAGAGCAGGCCACTGCTACGATATAGGGTAAACTTGGTGGTGATGATGGGCAATCCCCGTTCTTCAGCCATTTCGATCACATCCTGCAGCGGCTTTTTGCCCCGCACAAAGACAATCCCGGTAAGATCAATCATGTCACTAAGACGGATTACCTGATTGTTTGTAAGCCCGGTGAGAAGCAAGGTGGGCTCCTTGGTGCACATCAGTATGTCTGAGATCATATCAGACGCAAAAGCACAAGGAACTTCCCGGTCCAAATCTGCTTCAGGATATAGCACTTCCCCTTCCAGCAATGCCACGATATCACTAAGTGTCATTTATTGTCACCTTATTTTATTAGTAAATGCACCTTCCTGAGAGCTTGATTATCAGTCAAGTGAAAAGTAGCTGAAAGCATTTTCTTCTACCACGAGCAGAGTGTTGTACATCTCTAGTGCTGCCACCTCTCTTGATATTGACTCGGGATTCTGTCCTGATCAAGTCCTGACCAGGAGTGCATCAGGACTTGATCTCAAGTTCAAATCAACTATAGATACAAAGCAAGCAACAGGAGAAAAACGGTATTGTTTGTCTAAAGACATATCTGCAGGTAGTGTCTCAAGGGTTGGTGTAAAATGGATTCAGCCAGATGAAGAAAAAGGTTGAGCCGGATCCCGCTCTTTGTTTTGATGGTTTTGATAAAAAACAAAAGACAAGGAGAAGATCATGACTCAACCGAAGAGAAAGAAAGATGAACAGCCAGAATTGGTCAAGTTATTTCGCACGGT
>CAZCRD010000099.1:0-12501 GCA_964501025.1 uncultured Candidatus Cloacimonadota bacterium
AGGCGGGCAGGGGGAATGATCCCCCTGCACCCCCGCATTGTCGTTCGCGTATTGTGCTCCTGCTTTTCGCGGAATTTGCAAAAGGCAAAAAGGACAAAATCCAAAAATCAAGGGGAAACCCTGACAACGCGGAAGCCTATATTGCCGTAGCTGACGGTCGCACCGATGCCGACCCGATAGGAAACAGTGCAGAAGTTGGCACCGTCGCCCCAGCTACCGCCGCGAGCCACACGGTCAGACCCGCTATTTGCTCCCGTAGGATTATTTTGTGAACCACTGGGATAGCTGCCATAGATGTCCCACACCCATTCCCAGACGTTCCCGCTCATGTCAAAGGTGCCAAGCTCGTTGGCAGCAAGCTCTCCCACATCGTGAGTCCGAGAGCCGGAGTTTGAACCGTGCCACGCCACATCTCCAATGGTATTACTGCCACTATAGGTATAACCTTGTGATTGGTTACCACCCTTGGCAGCAAACATCCATTCCATCTCAGTGGGGAGACGATAGCCATTGGCAGTCCAATCGCAGCTTACATTAGTGTGGTTGGCATAACTTGTATTCCAGCCTGTAGGCCAGTCATTAGGATCAGTGCCATAAGTGCTATAGCTATAGCAAGGCGTAAGCCCCTCCTGCATACTGCGGCGGTTGCAATATTCAATGGCATCGAACCAGGATACCTGCTCCACCGGACGATTAGGATATCCCCCAAAGGATGATGGATTCACTCCCATCACAGCTTGGTATTCCGCTTGGGTAAGCTCGTATTTATCGATAGAGAAAGAGGAAAGAGTCACATCGGATGTGCCGTTGTTGAAGGTTCCGCCCTCTACAAAGACAAAGTTCTCGGGCATGGGAAACTGACCATCATCCACAAAGAACTGAATCATATACTGATCTCCATCGAAGTCGATGCCTTCTGCATTGGTATCCCAGACTATGCTTTTTCCCGTTCCGGGACTTATGTTTTCCCCGGTGTCTCCGCTGAGATTGGCGGGATCAGGAATGTAATTGAAAGTACTCCCTCCATCGCTGGAAAGCTTCAGATCCACCGCACAGAGATCGCCATTGGCATCAAAGAGGTCATAAGAGATATCCACCAGCTTTGATCCATCTGTGCGTTGGGCTACGGATGTATTGTGGATAATGGGCGCGGTATATTCCGCCTCCTCCGCTTTGATGCTGAAACTATCCCAATGGGCGTATTTATCCATGTTCGTGTTTGTGTATTGGGTCAGGATTTTCACCCTTACGGTGCTGGCGTCCTCAGGTATGTTCATAGAGAACAGCGACCAGGCCCCTGTATTCAGCAGCAGCTGCATCCAGTTGTTCCACTCAGTGCCGTTATCATATTCTAGGCAGATCTTGAGTTGATCGGTGGCGGGATTGAGGTTACGGCTGTAGTAATAGAAATTGAGGCTATGTTGGGTACCGGGGGTGAGGGCGATATTGGCAAAAGTCATGCTCACCTCGTTTGCCTCCATCAACCAGCTTGCCCAATACCAGTTTCCGTTTTGGGCAGTAGCTCCGCCCATGGTCTGGTTTGTGCGTCCCCAGAAATAGGGCACGGTAGATGCGGGATTGGCAGTGTAAGCCCAGGTGTCGTTGGCGGAGTTTTCAAAGCCTTGCTCAGCGAGGGTTTGGGAAAAGAGGGGGAGGCTGAGCAGGAGCAGCATAGCTACCAGCAGAGCGGGAAGGGTGGAAACGGCTTCAAGCCGTTTGATAAGCGTCAGGATGACGCTTCTACTTTTCTGCGTCAGGATGACGCTTCCACTCTTCGGTGCAGACGAGGACGTCTGCAATCCTATCATCATCTTCATTTCACACCTCCGTTCATCTGGTCTTTGATCTCAGATAAGCTCACTTTCTTTTCTGGATTGATTTTTGCTTCCGCCAGGATTCGCGCCATGCGCCCATCGATATCCTTGTAAGCTACCACCCGATAATACATTTGATCCCTACGTCGGGCTACTCCGCTATGGGTAAAAGAAGTGCCATCAGTTACATCCCACAGATAATAGTAATAGTGCTCATCGTGTTCATAGGGGCTTTCGTTGTAGAGCACGATGTAGCCATCCGGCTCGATCGGGCTGCCATAGATAGTCTCGTTCACAGGGTCCCAGGTGATCACCGCATCCACAGCGTTACTGATATCCACGCTTACTCCATCCGGAGTTTCCGGCGGGACGTAGGTAATGGTGAAGGTGCCGGCCGAGCTTTTGAGGCTGCTATTGCCAAAGGTATCGGTAGCGGCAATCCGCACACGGTAATTTGTGCCCAAGGTATCCGGCATGGCCCAGGCAAAAGTGCCCAAGTTCTCGATGCCTTCGGCCAGAGGGACATCAATCAGCCCGCCGCGGTTGTAATAAAGAAAAACGCTATTGGGAGCAAGATTGCTCTCCGTAATGCTCCACAGGATATCGTTGGTATCCCCGATGTACCACTCTTCACCGCCATTGGGGCTGTGGATGGTGATATCAGGATCCAGAGTATCCAAGCTAAAGATTGCCGTATTCGTGCTGGAAGACAGCGCAAATACCGAGGCAAGATATGCTGACAGGATGATCAGCAGCAACAGTTTTCTCATGGGTTCCTCCATTTATTCAGGTTCGTTTTTCATAACTTTTATCATTACAAATACTATATCGCAGGATATTTGCGAAGTGATTTCCTGTCAACCTTTAAAAAAGGGGGGGGGTAACTATATGATATATAGCACCTTCTGAAACCTGTTCCCGACTATATCCATCCCGTCTCTGCTAACAATAGCTTTTGAGACTGGGATTAGGTTTGGTGACATGAAGTTTTGGTGATGAAAATTGAAGTTTTCAGTGAGAGTATACCACCTTTGCACTACGGCAGCAATACGCCACCATTACGCCTCACAGGCGTAATGCTCAAGCTATGCTATTGGGAGATAAGGATTAAGATAGCCCTGAGAGAGAGACTTTATGATCTTCCTTTGGTGCAAGCTCTCAGATGGGGAAGATCTTTGCTGATGATTTGACTGCGTTTTGACATTCTGGTGTTAAGAGGCTGAGGATTATGCTTGTTTGAACAGAGGGAAAAAGAAGAAAGGTGGCTGCTTTAGCTGCCGTACCTGGATGCCCCCATAACCGGATATCATCTTGTGGGGTGCCAACTGGGGTGGCATATTGTATTTACCACAAAGGTTGAAGGCCTTTCCCTGAAAGCTGCTCTGCCGCTTCTGCCAAATCGGAGTTTAGCAGCCCAGAGGATGTTAGCTCAAGCAATAAAATGGCGCTACTATGAGCGCCAATACTAACTTATTTGACATGGAATGTCCTTGTTCCCGATCTTTACACCCGCGGAAGAGTCACACTTGGGTCAGCAACCGCCGTTTTCTAATCAGAAACTTTCCCATTTACAACAGGAGTTTGACGGGAGAATTTATTGCTCAGAAACACAGAATAAACGTGTCACTTTACAAGTGCTGTAAAAAAAGGGACCGGGTCATTACAATTTCCCACTCCAATTACATCTGCTGCAGACAGGATATCAACAAACTGCTTTACAAAAATAGTTATATTCACATTATCGCTTTCAAATAGATTCTCAAGGAGTGATTATGAAAATATCACTATGGTTTGTCCTGCTGGCACTATTTGGACTAATGTCCTGCCTCATCAGCATTAATGAAGAGAGAATTGAAGTAAATGGTACTCGCCTGGAATATGAGAATACTACTACAATTGAACAGCTTTACGAACAGGATACTCTGATCATTGATACCGGATCCGGAAATGTGAAGCTTAATGGAGTACCTGGAAAGTCTTTGAAACTTGAAGTAGCTTTTATGGAATATGAGCCAGGTGATGCCAGCATAGTAATCTCAAACAATGAATTGAGCTATGAGACAAAATCCGGAAAACCGGCAATGATCATGAGTGTATCTGGCACCATTCCGCAGCATTTAGCGCTGGATATTGATACCGGTAGTGGCGATGTGATAGAAGTGGGTCCCATCCCCTCTTCAGCTTTGTAGATCTTCGCATCTTAGCTCGTCCCGTGTGGGATTTGCACTGTTTTATCAGAGCAGCTTTGCCAGCTCTTTGCCGTTTATTGCAGCTCCAAGAACCTCTGCTGTGAAGGCTTTACTTCCTTTTCTTTGGGAGGGAAACGGGCATCAAAGAGAGCTGCGGCTGTGGTGTCCACTTCGTATACTGCTGCTTCGTAGAAAATGCCACTGATACCCCGCAAGGCGTCTGGAAGCAGCTCTTTCACCTGCAGAGCGGGAGAGTATCGACCGTTTTTACCCTTGATGCCATAGCTCTCGGCCGGCACAAAGCCAAATCTGCGATAATATCCCGGATCTCCATAAATTACCACTGCTTCATGTCCCAGCTCTGTAGCCAGAGACATGGTGTGCCTGACCAGTTCGGAGCCTATTCCCCGCCCCTGACAGGAGGGCAATACGCTCACCGGACCAAAGGTCAATACCGGATGGATCTCACCCTGTTCACTGTGAATACTGCTGCGGGCATACATGATGTTTCCCACCACAATTCCATCCACTTCAGCCACAAAATCCAGCTCCGGCACGAAGTCCTTTGCATCCCGCAATAGATGCACCAGATAGTGTTCATCACAGCCGGGAACAAAGAGATTCCAAAAAGCCTCCCGAGTGAGATTTTCCACCACTGCGTAATCCTGCGGATTTTCCCAGCGTAATAGCAAGTCAGCATATTGGTTCATAATGTGCTCCTCAGCGCTGATATATATGCTTTAATCGTCTTCAGATTCATCTTCTGTGCTATCGATGATGAGCGGAGTGGGAGCTTCCAGTTCCGGCAATTCTTCCACTTTGCTGAGTTTTTTTACGATCTGCCGGCTGCGGTGAAAAGCTTTATCCAATTCCGTGCCGGCGGATTCGATCTTCTTGCGGGTATTGCCCAGGACCGTGCCAAATTTCTCAAAATCCTTCTTGACGGCAGCCAATACTTTCCAGACCTCGCTGCTCTTCTTTTGGATCGCCAGAGTCTTGAAGCCCACCTGCAGGCTGTTTAAGAGCGCTGCGGCAGTGGTGGGTCCACACAGGATCACCCCGTAATCCCGCATCACCAGCTCAAAGAGTCCGGGGATGCGCAAGACTTCGGCATACAGACTCTCAAAAGGTAAGAAAAGGATGGCAAAATCTGTGGTGATGGGAGGATTGAGGTATTTGTCGCGGATATCACGGGCACAGCCTTTGATGCGGGATGCTATGGCTTTTTGAGAAACGGTAATAGCCGCACGATCGCCAGATTCATAGGCATCCACCAGTTTGTGATAATCCTCAATCGGAAATTTGGCATCGATGGGGAGATACACTCGTGAATCCGGATCGTCCTTTCCGGGCAGGGTCACGGCAAATTCCACCACATCATCCCGCCGGGGATTGGGCTTGAAGTTTTTGACATACTGATCATGGGTGAGAATCTCATCCAGCAGGTTTTCCAATTGCAATTCACCCAGAATGCCTCGCGGTTTGACCCCATCCAGAGCACGTTTGAGTCCGCCCACATCGGAGGCCAGAGAGCGCATCTCGCCCAAGCCTTTGTGTACTTCTTCCAGGCGCTGGCTCACTTGGGAGAAGGATTCATCAAGGCGTTTTTCCAGGGTAGCATGCAGCTTTTCATCCACGGTCTTGCGCATTTCTTCCAGCTTGGCTTCGTTGCCGCTGCGGATCATCTCCATCTTCTCTTCGATGCTCTTTTTGAGCTTTTCGGATTGCTCTGAGCTGCCGGTGCTAAGCTCACTGAGCTTACGGGAGAGGCTTTCGGAGAGATTGTTCAGGGATTTGCTGAGCTCTTCGCGATTCTTATGGGCATCAGCATTGATCTGCTTGTTCAGCTCGGTCAGGATGCCATTGAGTTCCAGTCTGGTTTCGCTGGCTTGTTTGGTCTGGCTGTCGGCAGAATTTTTGAGCATGTTAGCCAGCTCCAGGCGGTTTTCGCTATTGAGCTTCAAAATATCCTGACGCAGTTGGATCTCCGTATCTTTGACCCTGCGGGATAGCAATTCGAGCTCATTTGTCAGAGGCAAGATATCTTCCGCTGCAGATTTGCCTTTACGTCTCAACAGAATTACTAATAAAAGCAGCACTACTGCCAATAGAGCCGTATTGATATATTCCATAAGCTTTTCTCCTCCCTGAAGATTTGCTTTCCTCCCTTAGCTTTTCCTTCCCCTTTCTAATCTCAAAATGATGCCGGGCTCCCGCAAAATGTGAGAGCCCGAACCTTGTTACATATCAGGAATTGAGTTCGGGATACAGCGGAAAACGCTGCGTAAGCTCTTGAACTTGTTTTTTGATTTCGGCCAATGCTTCTTCGTTCTCAAAGTTCTCGCGCACTTTGCCAATCAAGCCGGCGATGATCTTCATCTCGGCTTCTGTCATGCCACGCGTGGTCACAGAGGGTGTGCCCAGGCGGATTCCCGAAGCCACAAAAGGACTGCGAGTATCAAAAGGAACTGTATTCTTGTTTGCCGTGATGCCGGCAAGATCAAGTGCTCCTTCCATTTTTTTCCCGCTGGGACCGCCCTTTTCTTCGGGACCCAGATCGATGAGCATCAGATGCGTGTCCGTGCCGCCTGATACCAGGTCAAATCCTTCACCCACCAGGGCTGCAGCCAGAGCGCTGGCATTTGCCAGCACCTGTTGTTGGTAGCTCTTAAATTCCGGTTGCAGAGCTTCCAAAAAAGCCACTGCTTTGCCGGCAATGGCGTGCATCAAGGGGCCGCCCTGAATGCCGGGGAATACTTTGCCATCAATATCTTTGGCATATTCCTCCTTGCAAAGGATGAGCCCGGCCCGGGGACCGCGCAAGGTCTTGTGGGTGGTGGTGGTCACCACATCGGCATAGGGCACAGGGCTGTCGTGCAGACCGGCTGCCACCAGTCCCGCAATGTGTGCCATATCCACCATAAATTTCGCCCCCACCAGGTCTGCAATCTCACGAAAACGGGCAAAGTCGATCTTTCTGGGATAGGCCGAAGCTCCGGTGAGGATCAGCTTGGGTTTGTGTTCTTTGGCCAAAGCTGCGATCTCGGCATAGTCAAATTGTTGAGTCTCTTTGTTCACGTTGTAGTGCACCACATTGTAGAGCTGTCCGCTAAAAGACAGCGGATGCCCGTGGGTGAGGTGTCCGCCATGAGCCAGCTCCAGAGTGAGCACGGTATCTCCGGGCTCCACCAGGGCAAAATATGCTGCCATATTGGCCTGCGATCCGCTATGCGGCTGCACGTTGGCATGCTCCGCACCAAAGAGCTCTTTGGCGCGTTCGATGGCCAGGCGTTCCACCTCATCTATGTATTCACAACCACCATAGTAGCGTCCGTATAGCTTGTAATTGATCTTTCCGGTCTTCTTGCTCCAGCGGTAGGGATAACCCTCGGCATACTTGTTGGTGAGGATGCTGCCCTGCGCTTCCATCACCGCCATTGAGGTGAAGTTTTCACTGGCGATGAGTTCTAGATTTTGCTGTTGCCGGCTCAGCTCATTGGAGATGGCGGCATAGATTTCGGGATCTTGATGTTGGATGTGTTTCACTTCCGTTCTCCTTGATGTATCTTATTTAACCTATTTTCATGACGACCTCCCGCAAAGGGAGTTTTTAGCCACTCCTGGGTGATCTCCAGCGCATAAGCCGGAGCGGTAAAGCGTCCGGCCAGGACCAGGACATTGGCGTTGTTGTGCATCCTCGACAGCCGGGCTACATCGGTGATCGAGCAGAGTGCCGCACGGATGCCCGGAACCTTGTTTGCGGTAATGCTCATGCCGATTCCGCTACCACAGATCAGGATGCCCATTTCGCATTCTCCGGCAGCCACAGCTTTTGCCGCAGGATATCCCGTATCCGGATAGTCCATGCTGGCATCACTGTGGGTACCAAAATCGCAAAATTCATGCTCCGGCAGAGCTCTTTTGAGCGCTTCCTTGAGCTCATATCCGGCGTGATCACTGGCTATGGCGAGCTTCATTTTGCCTCCGTCATCAAGCAGCTCAGGGCGATGCAATAGTATTTGGAATTTTCGCTCTCGCTGCGGCTCATCACGATTACCGGCTTGGCTGTGCCCTGAATCAGCCCGGCGAGTTCACCTCCGGCAAAGAGCATCAGCCCCTTGTAAAAGGCATTGGCAGTCTCCAGATTGGGAAAGATCAGGATGTCCGCATCTCCGGCGATCGGGGTCGGCACACCTTTGATCTGCACACTGGCGGGATCACAAGCCAAAAACACATCCAGGGGACCATCGATGGTGCAACCTTTGATCTGCCCCCGCTCTCCCATTTTCGCGATCAAGGCATAGTCCATGGTATTTGGCATGCCTTCGGAAACCTTTTCGGTGGCAGAAACCAACGCTACCTTGGGCTCTTTAATGCCCAGAAGATGTGCCATCTTGACACTGTAATTGACCATGGCGATTTTTTGGTTCAAATCCGGATAGGGCAACACGGCTGTATCCGAGATCAATAAAAGCTTGTGATATTTGGGGAGTTCCAGGGCACAGGTATAGCTCATCACCGCTTTGGGAGGCAAAAGCCCCTGCTCTTTGTTCAGCACTTCCCGCAAAAACTTGTCCGTGCCCACCAGGCCTTTCATCAGCACATCCGCTTCACCTGCTTTTACCATGCGCACAGCTTCTTTGGTGGCCAGCTCTTGATCCGGAATATCGATGATCTGATGCCCGCCCTCAGGCAGCCTGGCCGCTTCCGGCAAGCCCAGGATGCGCTCCCGGCTGCCGATCAGAATGGCAAAGACAAAGCCGTCATTGGCAGCCCGAGCAAGCGCTCCCATGGTATTGGAATCCTCCGCTACCGCCACCGCAATCCGGGTCTTATCCCCGCGGGCTTTTGCTCGTAATACGATATCTTGCAAGGCTTTCATCTGTCTTTATGCCAGCATCGCAGCCAGAGCGATTGAGTAAAGTTTGCTGCGTTCACTATCTCCCCGCGAGGTGAGCACACAGGGCACCCGAGCTCCCATCACGATGGCGCATAGATCACTCTTGAGCAGCTTGACCAGTGTCTTGTAAAAGGCATTTCCAGCCTCGATATTGGGAAAGAGGATGCAATCCGCATCGCCACAGACTTCGCTCTTCATACCTTTGATCACAGCACTTTCCTTGTCGATGATCAGATCCATGCCCAAAGGCCCTTCGATGCTGGCGCCTTTGATCTGCCCCCGCTGAGCCATCTTGGAGATCAGCGCGGCATCCGCACAGGAAGGAATCTTGGGCAGAGTCTGTTCACTGGCAGCCTGTAGCCCCACTTTGGGACACTCGATTCCCAGGAATTGAGCGACCTTGATCAGATAGTTTGTAATCGCGATCTTTTGTTTCAGATCCGGCAGAGGGATGATGGCCACATCACCAAAGATCAGCAACTTATGATAGTTCTTGGGCTCGGCCACGGTTACATGGGAGAGGATGGCACCGGGATCCATCAGACCCCGCTGTTTGTTCAAAATTGCGCGCATATAGCGATCTGTGGAAAGCAGACCTTTCATCAGAAAGTCGCCCTCTTTGGCATTGATCAGATCCACCGCTTTGATGGCTGCTGCCATGTCGTTATCTACATGGACGATTGTGAATTTTGCCGGGTCCACATCGTGTTCCCGGCACACAGCCTGGATCCGGACTTCATCACCCACGAGGATGGCATGGATGAAACCCATATTTACTGCTTCATTGACTGCCATTATGGTATGAGCATCTATCGCCCATGCCGCTACAAGACGTTTCTTGGCTCGGGTTCCCAGAACTTCAAACATCTGGTCCAGTTTTCGAATTTCCATTGTGTCTCCATTTATTGTTATTGAATTATTTAAGACATTTCTAAAAGCACCAGCTACTGATCAGATTGGGCTGATTAGCCTTCTCCGGGATCTGGCGCTCTTCTGCATACAGCAGCTGACCCCGCTGGGAAAAATACTCCAGCCGGAGGCTCTCTTCGCCATCAGGCACAGGGATCTCGGCGATCAATGCCGTCCCCGGGAAAAATTGGGACAGCCTGAGATCAGCATTTTCGGTAAAAAAGACCGCCGCATCGGCAGCGAGGCTGAGCAGGGAAGCTCCCAAACCGGAACTGCTTTTATTGGCCTGTTCTTTGGCTTTTTCTGCAGCCAGACCTTTTAGCACACTACGGCTCACGCTTTTGAGCAGAATCATCGGCTCTTTGATCTCATAGCTGCGCATCGCCACCAGATTCAGATCCTCCAGCTTTTGCAGCCGATAGCGCTTGCCCTCGGAGGTCACGGCTTCCACCCAGGCAATCCGGGGCTGACGCTGCTGCAGATGAGGCAGGGCAAACTTGAAGTAATATCCCTCCTTGATGCCAGGCCAGGGAATGGCATCCAGCTGGATATCCTCGTCCACACTGCCGATCAAGAGCAGATCTTCCGAGCTGTGAATATGCAGCTCCCGGGCACGTTTGTAAGGCCCGCGATTTACAAAGCTGAGCACCCGCACCACATCCCCCGCTCGAGATCTTTGCGGATGCATGATGTCTGGAGGTGAAAAGGGGTAGATCTCCGGCTGACTTTCAAAGGCAAAGCGGATATTGTCATAGTCTATGCGGGCATCGTCTTGCTGCCGGGCTGCTTGATATAAGGCCATGCTGAGATACCGGGCCAGAGCAGAAGAGTGAAAGCGGCTTTTTCCGGCTTTGAAATCGATCTTGCCCTCGCTCTCTTCACTCATCTCTTTGGCTATCCGGGCATGCCTTTGCTCCAGATAGCTCAGCTTGTCGTCCACTCTGCGCACCTCCACCAGAGCGGCTTCGCTATTGCCCAGATTCAGATAGTTGATGGCTTTGAAGACATTGATATAGATATCTTCATAATCCTCACCAGCATACTCCAGCGTGTTGTCATTTAGCAGCATCGAAGCTGCAGCCCGGGAGATACTTTTGGTGTATAGCTCCTGGATGGCATCTTCAGCCCGGCTCAAAAGCTCGTTGCTCCTCTGCCAGTCTCCATTGTAATGATGCAACATACCAGCATCCAGATAGTATAGCAGACGCTCCTTCTCTTTGTAATATTTGGGCTTTTCCACTATTTCCAGAGCGGCAGCTATATCCCGGGAGGCGAGCGCACTATCCAGGCTCTTCACCACCTTCGGCGAGTGAATGCTCGCAGCACAGCAAGTCAGCAATAGCCCGCTCAGCAGCAGCGCTGTGCTCTGCAAAACAAGCCAATAGGCTGATCTCTGCCCAAAACTAAGCGGCATTGGGATTACTTAAACCTGCTGGATTCCACAATCTTCATGATCTCTTTATTGCCGATCCAGACCGTTTCGCTGGTCTGTACATCCACGAGCTTCATATCCACCTGATAGTATTTGGCCTGAGTGCGATCCACCCGGTCCATGATGGTCTTTACCGAGCCTTGCAACATGAAGTCTGCCCCGGTCTCGGCAGCAACGAGTTTGGCAGTTTCTTCGGAAGCATAATATTGCTGATCCGCTCTTTCCTCTCGCAGCTCCTCCCTCACATCACGAGAAGCCACAAAACGCACGGCTCCACTATTGATCAGCTCCCGGGAGATATCATCCACAAAGGTCGTCATCTCGATATGCTCGCTGGAAAGATTGCGCATCGTGCCGATGATCACCACCGGAGTGCGCCCCTCAGTTTGAGTAAAACGGCTCAACCAGGGACGGGATACCACATCGCGTATCATTTCTTCGGCCACCAGACGGCTGTCTGTGCTATTCCATTTACCACTCAAATCTGCAGTGGTATCGGTAGAAACGCGCTGCACTTTGACACTGGGACCACAGGCCACCAGCAATAGCGCAATCACGGTCAAGCTAATGATCAAGACTTTCTTCATCTTTCCTCCATCCTCTTTTCAGGATTTGTTTATCAATAAGTTTGTTTGTCTGATCCGGGGGCAGGATACTATCCCCCACAAAACTGAATGCTTCAGATCTGAGTTTTTTGTCAATAGTTTTCTGCTGCAAGAGCCTTATTTCTGGCACGAGAGACTGTTCCCAAAGCACAACCACCCTAAGCCGCTTTCCTTAGTTATCTTTACAAAAAGCAAGTCGACACTTCAGATAGCAATAGCGTCATAGCTCAGATAGCAATAGCCTTATAGCTCATGCCTGATCTTTGGGATCCCGCGGCACGATACTTTAGATAGCATCCTTTGCAGTGCAGCCGGATCACTTTTGAATTTGTGTCTTTGAGTGCCATCGGCACGATATTTTAGGTAGCATCCTGTAAAACCCTCATGATTCCCGAGTGCCATCGGCACGCTATTTTAGATAGCATCCAGTAAACCCCACATGATTCCTGAGTGCCATCGGCACGGCATATTTGTGTGTGTTAAGCTCCTGATCAAAAAAATGTCGTTCCTACAGAACTCAAAGCTATTGTGTGGCAATCGTATGCTATCTGAAATTTCGTTCCTCTGGAACTCAATCTGTTACTGATCCTGGTTATCGTGATGCTATCTAAGATACCGTTCATCCAGAAATCAGGCTTGTCAATTCGGCATT
>CAZCRD010000100.1:0-9191 GCA_964501025.1 uncultured Candidatus Cloacimonadota bacterium
CTGATCAACAAGATGAAAACTATGCAATTGGTCGTCTGGCCTAACATAGATTGTGAGTAACGAGGGATAGCAGATGCCCTCAACGAACCTGAGAAACAATGAGTTGGAGTTTACACCAACATTTGGGACTCAACAAATTTCTTGACCCAGTATAGCAAGCTCCATGGCAGAAAGGAGAGATTATGCCAACAGCATCCAGCCTTACAAAGCTACTACTTATCCTTGTCATTTGTAGCCTTTTTACAAACGTGACCGCTCAAGTAAGAGAACTTCAGCTGAGTGCACGAGGAAATCAGACCACTTTGCAATCCAACAATGAAGATGGGTTTAGCGTTTTGTACAGCGTTGGAACCATCAATATAGATACTGAAACCACCCGAGCTGGAGATTTTGACCGGCTTTCCATTGAGGGATTTGGGCAAGCACATCGCCTTGGTGAACCTCAACTTCCGGTTTCAAGCCGGATCGTGGCAGTACCCCTGGGTGCAGAACTCAGTTTTGAGGTTTTGCGCAGGGAAGACATGCTGATTAGCGCAAAAGAAAGTAAGCTCAAGCATCAGATCATGCCGGCTCAAGCGCCCATCTCAAAATCTGCTGATATCAGCACTATCCCTTTTGATATCAATGAAGCCCTATATCGCAAAAACAGCATGACTGGAGGCGAGCTCTTTCAGGCGCAAGAGCTTGGCATACTCAGAGGTGTAAGGCTATTTTTGATCAGCTTTGAACCAATTCGCTATAATCCTCAGACCAGCGAGCTGGAAGTATGTCTGGAAGCGGAAATCAGGGTTGGTTTTGAAAATCCTGATTTTGTCGCCACCCAAAATATGAGAGCCAAAACTGCTTCTGTGGAATTTGAACAACTCTATGCCAAGACTATATTCAACTGGCAGCCGGATCGGAACAGCCTGGTGCGCCAGCCCACCAAAATGACCGTGCTCTGCCCCCCGGCTTATGAAACTACGATGCAGCCTTATCTGGATTGGAAACGCAAACAGGGCTATACTGTAAACTTAGTTACCGTGGGCACCGGAGCCGATGTGGCAAATAGCACCAGTGCTATAACTACCTATATGGCAAACTTATGGAGCTCCGCCACTGCCAGCGATCCCGCTCCTACTTATCTTTTAATAGTAGGCGATACTTCCACCAGTGGTAACAATGTTATCGCAGCGAGCGGAGTTACCGCCACCCATCCCACAGACCTGAGCTATGTACGTCTGCAAGGAACTGACTACCTTCCAGAAATGTATTTCGGCCGCTTTTCGGTTTCCTCTGCCACCGAGCTAACCCGGATCGTTAACAAAAGCATCATGTTTCAGCAGACCGCAATGCCAGATCTCAGCTATCTGGGACAGACGGTATTGATCGCAGGTGTAGATGCCAGCTTTGCTCCCACTCATGGCAATGGTGCTATAAACTACGCCACCACCCACTACTTCAATTCTACCCATGGCATTAACTCAAACAATTACTTGTATCCGGCTTCGGGATCTTCGGCTACTCAGATTCACTCCAATGCTGCTGAGGGACGTGGATATATGAACTACACCGCACATGGCAGTCAGACATCCTGGGCTAATCCTTCTTTTACAGCGGCACAAATGACCGCTTTGACCAACGTGGATAAACCTTTTGTTGCGGTGGGAAATTGCTGTATCACCAATGAATTTGATTATAGCAGCCCCTGTTTTGGCGAAGCTATTATTCGAGCAGAAAATGCCGGTGTGGCATACATTGGAGGTACAAATAGTACTTACTGGGATGAAGATTATTATTGGGCTGTGGGCTATAAATCCCCGCAAACCGAAGCTCATCCATATAATCCCAATACCTTGGGAGCCTATGACGCGATGTTTCAGGTTCCCACTTCTGTAGATGACTGGGCTCAAACCACCGGAGAGACGATATTTATGGGCAATATGGCCGTTCAACAGAGCGGTAGCAGCCGGGCAGATTACTATTGGGAGATCTACTCCATCATGGGTGACCCCTCACTGATGCCATATTATGGCGAACCGGTAGTGAATAATGCTTCGTTCCCTGACGCCATCATGATCGGTATTGATAGCATCAATATCAGCGCAGCACCACAATCCAGAGTGGCCCTGAGCATGGACGGCACGCTTGTAGGCACTGGAATCGTGGGATCAAGCGGCAGCCTGAGCCTGGATATCGATCCTTTCACAAACCCCGGTATCGCAGAATTAGTAATTACTCGCAGCGGGATGATTACCCGCATCGAAGAAATCGATGTATTGCCAGCCTCCGGTCCTTTCATGACGGTAGAAACCACCATCTATGGGGATAGCAACAACCAGCTTGCCGAATATGACGAAAGTGGTTTTTTCAATGTCACTTTCGCCAATGTGGGCGCTGATGCAGTCTCCAGCGTAAACGCTACCCTCAGCTCTACCACTAATGGCATCAGCATCACCGATGCCTCTGAAAGCATCGCCTCCCTGGCCGCCGGTGCTTCGATTACTCGCTACAATGCCTTTGCCATCAGTATATCAGATAGCATTGCTGATGACACTATGGCGGAATTTACCATCACAATGGAGAGTGGTGACGATATCTGGACTCATCCCTTCACGCTCAATATCAACGCTCCTGCATTGGCTTTCGGTAGCTATACCATCCTGGATCCCGAAGGCAATGGCAACGGGCGGCTTGATCCGGGAGAAACGGTAACTCTTACCATACCTGTCTTAAACGAAGGTGGAGCGGCAAGTCCTTCTGGATCTGCAAGTCTTAGCAGCCCTACCCCCGGTATTACCATAAATACCGATCCAGTTAGCTTCAGCTCGATCGCTGCCGGTAGCTCCAGAAACATCTCATTTAGCCTTAGCGCTGCCCCTGAAATGAGCATTGGCACGATCGCGTTTCTTAGCCTCAATACCAGCGCCGGAGCCTATGCCGCCAGCGCCATTGAAGAAGTGCCAGTGGGCTTGATCCTGGAAGATTTTGAAAGTGGAGATTTCTCTGCATTCCCATGGGAAATGACAGGAGAGCTACCCTGGACGATCGATTCCTCGGAGCAGTATCAGGGTAACTATGCTGCCCAAAGCGGCAGCATTACTCACAGCGAGACCAGCAGCATGAAAACTACCCGAATACTTAGCAGTCCCGGCACCATCAGCTTTTGGTACAAGGTATCCTCCGAATCGGGGTATGATTACCTGAGATTTTACGTGGATGGAACTCAGATAGGTCAATGGGCAGGTACGGTTGACTGGACCGAAGCTACTTTTGAGCTTGCTGCCGGCTCCCGGGAATTGACCTGGACATACAGCAAAGATGGCTCTGTATCCAGTGGTAGTGATTGCGCCTGGGTGGATTACATCATCTTCCCTGCTTCCACTACGCCCAGCAGTTTCTATCCCCCCAGAAACCTGACAGCTACACCCAGCGATGGCAGGATCTCTCTGAACTGGCAGGCACCCAATGGTGGCACACCCAGCTCATATCAGATCTTCAAAGATGGATCACTACTCACCACCGTGACTGCTCTCAGCTATCAGGATAATGCTGTCACCAACGGCACAGAATACAGCTACTATGTGGTGGCTGTGTATCCTTTAGGCAATTCCGATCCCTCAAACACCGTAGCTGCTACACCTGGAGATATCACGGAAGTAATCATCGGAACTGAAACCAGTGCAACTGGAGGTTACGATGCCAACCCAATCAATATCTGGTACAAAAGCCTGCATGGTCAATCCATCTATACTGCGGCTGAGCTCAACAGCGCAGGTATGAGCGGGCAGGTAAATATTACTCAGCTGGGCTTCTATGTGGAAGGCGCACCGCTCTATGCCTTGCCTTCTTTTTTGATCCGCATGAAGCATAGCAGTGATGCCAATGTAATCAACTGGCAAAGCGCTGATGGCATGCAAACTGTATACACCACTGCAAGCTACACACCCACAGCAGGTGGATATGACATGATAAGCCTTGATACCCCTTTCCAGTGGAATGGCGTGGACAACATCGTGGTGGATACAGCTTTTGGCCTTATGGAAAACTACAACTCTTCAGGATCTCTGCAAACAAGTACCCTTACAAATGGTTATCGCTATATTAGAAGCGACAGCTCAGATCAAAGCAATGCTTTCAGTGGTGGATCTACTGTAGGTTACCGGCCAAATATCAAGCTCGTCTTCCAGACTTCAGCGACAAACGAGGCTCTGATCTCCACCAATCCTGCCAGTCTGGATTTTGACGATACTATCGTGGGTAGCTCCAGCAGCCAAACCCTCAGAATCAGTAACCTGGGTGATATCGAGCTCAGCGGTAGTATTACAACACCCACCGGATACAGTATCAACCAAAGAAGCAGTGATATTGGAGACAAGGATCAACGAAACACCATCAATTTCAGCATCTCTGCAGGCAGCCATCGTGACTATGCTGTGGTCTTTGCTCCCATAGCGGATATTGCCTACAACGCAGACATTGTAATCACCAGCAATGCCGCAAACCATCCGCTTGTGAATATCCCCGTAAGAGGATCCGGATACCGGCCTCCCGCCATCAGCCTGGATTCCAATGACCTGAATGCCAGCCTGCTCTTGGGAGAAGAGACATCTGATAGCTTTACTATCACCAATACTGGCGGGCAGGAGCTTACTTTTAGCATTGCTCTTTCGGAGCAGAGAAGTGAAAACTCCAGCCTTTCTGCCGCTCATGACTCTCGCAGCATCACCGGCAGCTATCTCAGCGTGAATCCTGATAGCTACCAGGCCGGGACCACTGTGGAGTGGGAAATTTCGGTCTTCAACGGCAGCACCGATGCTGAATGGATCAAGGAAGTAATCCTGGAAATACCAGGGGATATTATAATCAATGATACTGGCGATATGACTTGCGCTTCCGGTATCCTGGAGCCCACCATCGAAGGCAATACCATCACCTGGTTTGGAGAATCTGGGGAATGGGGCATCATCCATGGATCCGAAACAGCAACAGCAACGATCTCGATCAGCATACCTGCCGGTCTTCACGGAGATATCATCTTGCCCTACACGCTCAATGGTGACATGTACAACGACGAACCCCACACGCTCTCAGACACCGTCATCCTCACTCAGGATGTGCCTCCGGTAGAATGGCTGGCACTGAGTGCATACTCCGGTAGTCTGGCTGCTGGTGCTTCGGCTCAGATCACTGCTTCTTTCTCCGCAGTGGGCATGAGTGAAGGTACTTATCACGCCATGGTGAACATCTCATCAAATGATCCCGAAAATCCCGAGCTGGCTCTGGCGGCTGAGATGGAAGTCTTTGATCACTCAAACCATCCTCCCGTCATAGATCTGCCCGAAAGCTTCAGCTTCGATAAAAACGGGAGCCTGCAGATTGATCTGGCGAACTATGCCAGCGATCCGGATAATGATCCGCTAAGCGTGCAGATCCTGGGCAATACCAATGTGCTGTATGACATCTCCGGGATGCTGGTGACCCTGACTGCTATGCAAAACTGGGTGGGCAGTGAGACTCTTTCCTTTGTGGTTTCAGACGGCGAGCTGAGTGCGAGCGATCAAGCTCTAATTAATGTATTGCCAGTCAATGAACCGCAGTGGACGCCAGTGAACTATCCCAATAACCCTGCCACCATCTATGCTGCAGTGAGCATCGAGGGATATCCCGCAATGGCCAACGACTGGCTTGCTGCATTTGTGGGAGACGAATGCCGGGGTATTGCAGAGATTGTGCCTGGACGCGATAATGCCTATGCCACGCTCATCGTGCAGATGGCGGAGCCGGGTGAAACTGTTTATTTCCGGGTATACTCGTATCTTGCAGACACGATCTACGACGCAAACCTGAGCGTACAACCAGAGTATGGCGAAGAGATCGGCAGCGATACTCCCTTGCAAATCGACGCTGGCATTCTGAGCAGTCTGGATCCTCCTGTAGTGAGCATAACATCAGATGGCAGCACATTGCAACTCAGCTGGGAAGCAGTGTTGCATGCAGACTACTACGAGATCTACAGCTGTGATACCCTGGATGCAGAGTTCGAACTATTATATAGCACTACTGATACATCCTTTGCTCTAACCATGAACCAGCAACGCACCTTTTTCCGGGTAAAAGCCTGCAAAGGAGTACCGGTCAGATGAAGAAACTAAGCCTGATAACCCTGTTTGTACTCATCCTCACTCTGCTCAGTGCGGGTGAGTACAATGAATACTACTTCCGCTTTGAGCTAAAAGACCAGTCCCGCCTGGCGGAGATCTCCCAGCTGATCTCCATTGATGCCGTGCGGGGACACTATGTGTATGCTTATGCCAATGACGATGAATTAGCTGCCTTCAACCAGAGTGGGCTTGTCGCTCAGCTTCTTCCCCATCCGGGGCTCAATCCAGATGCTAAAATGGCCACAACCCCAGCCCAACTGCGAGAATGGGACAGCTATCCCAGCTATGAAGCATACACCACAATGATGTACGCTTTTGCCAGTGCCTATCCAAATCTCTGTCAGATTGTGGATGCCGGTACCACTGTGGGGGGACGCCAGATCCTTTTTGCCAGGATCTCGGACAACGTCGCCAATAGTGAGGCTGAACCCCGCCTGATGTATACTTCCACCATGCATGGCGATGAAACAGTGGGCTTTGTCTTGATGCTGAGGCTTATCGACACCCTGCTTTCCGGCTATGGCAGTGATCCCAGGCTCACCAATCTGGTAAACAATGCTGAAATCTGGATCAATCCCAATGCCAATCCGGATGGAACTTACTATGGAGGCAATAGCACTGTGGCCAATGCCCGCCGCTATAACAACAATGGTTACGACCTCAACCGCAATTTCCCGGATCCCAATGGCAACCAGTATAACAACTATCCCCGTCAGGTAGAGACCACCCACATGATGAATCTGGGACTACAGCAGCGTTTCCACCTGGTGGCAAACTTCCACGGTGGAGCGGAAGTGGTGAACTATCCCTGGGATCATCAGTATGCTCTGCATAAGGATGACGCCTGGTATCAGACGATCTCCAGAGCATATGCTACCAGTGCTCAAAACCATAGCCCGGCCGGATACATGACCTATCTGAACAACGGTATCACCAATGGCGCCGCCTGGTATGTAACCACCGGAAACCGTCAGGATTGGACCAACTATGCCGCCAATGGCCGCGAAGTCACCATTGAGATATCCAACACCAAGAATCCTGCCGCCAGCACCTTGCCAGATTACTGGACATACAATTCCGACGCCATGCTCGGTTATCTGGAGCAAGGTCTGAAGGGCATTCATGGCGTGGTCAAAGATGCCTGGGGCAATGCCCTGGAGGCCAAGATCACCATACCCGGTCATGATGACAGCTACAGCGAAATCTTCAGTGATCCCGAGCAAGGGACTTTTTACCGCTATCTGAGCCCGGGCAGTTATGACCTGCAGGTCTCCACCAACGGCTATGAGGACATCCTGATCAGTGATGTAATCGTGAATAGCAATGGACACACACCTCTGGAAGTGGTCTTTGGCAGCGTGCCAGATCAGCTTGAGATTGCTCTGCAAAGCGGCTGGAACGAGATTAGCTTCAACGTCTTACCGGACGATCCCGCCAGCTTGCTTGATCTGATCCCCAATCTGATCCAGATCAAAACCTGCAGTGAAAGCCACAATCCCGCTATGGCAGAGCAGTTCAATACTCTCAACAGCATAGATGTCACCAAGGGATATTGGGTCAAGGTAGCTTCCGCCGGCGTCCTTGAGATCGAAGGCACCTTGGTTTCCCAGAGCAATATAGAGCTGCAAAGCGGGTGGAATTTCGTCTCATACCTGCCGCAGGACCCTCTGCCTGTCACCAATGCCTTGAGCAGCATTCTGCCCTATCTGCTGGAAGTACGCTCAGGGGAGGATTCCTGGATTCGCTCTCAGCTCAATGAGATGCAGCCCGGTAAAGCCTATTGGATCTACGTGGATCAGGCTTGCAGCCTGGAATATCCTCAATAGTCCCACCAAAGCTCAAGAATCTTCCTTAAGCTCCGAAGGATTCAGTGCTGCAAAGATCTTCTGCGAAAGTTCAGCGCGAGAAAAGGGCTTTTGGATAAATGGAATATCAGGATCAATCTCGCCATGTTGGGCAATGATTGACGCAGTAGAACCGCTCATCAGGATCACTGCGATCTCAGGATGCTTAAAGCGCAGGATATGTGACAATTCGAGTCCACTCAGACCCGGCATTACCACATCTGCGATCACCAAACGAGGTCTGAGTCCTTCATCCTCAATCATCACCATTGCCTGATCAGCGCTTTCGGCCAATACGACTTCGAAGCCCATCTTGTGGATGATCCTGCCGGTAAGGTCTGAAATGGCGGGATCGTCTTCCACCACCAATACCAGCTCCTGATTTCCGCTGGCTTTGAGGGTAGCCGCTTCCTGTTTTTGCTCGAGTTGGTGTTGATCAGTAGCCGGGATCATTACCACGAAGCTGCTTCCTTTTCCCGGAGCTGATTCCACGTGGATATACCCGCCTGCTTGTCGCACAATGCCATAGACAGTTGGCAGTCCGAGTCCGGTCCCATGTGCTTTTGCTTTGGTAGTAAAGAAAGGCTCAAACACCCGCTCTTTAGTTAGCTCATCCATCCCACATCCGGTGTCTTTTACTATCATCACCACATAGTGGTCGTCTGAAATCATGGGATGCTGAGCTTTAAAGGCTTCATCTGCAAAGAAACCAAAAGTCTTTATCGAGAGTTTCCCACCCATCTGCATAGCTTCACGAGCATTGATCACCAGGTTCATAATCACCTGTTCGATCTGTCCTACATCGGCCATGATCAAAGGAAGATCTTCAGCCAGATCCAGTTCAAACTCGATATCTTCGCCGATCAGGCGCATCAGCATTTTGTAGAGATTGCTAATGGTCTCATTGAGATTCACTAATTCTGGCTTGTTTGCTTGTTTGCGGCTAAAAGTTAGCAATTGTCTGGTAAGGCTGGAAGCGCGTTTTCCGGCATTCAGGATTTCTTGAATGTCTTCCTTGATGGGATCTGAATCGTGCAAAGCGTTCATAATCTCTTCTGAATAACCTAAAATCACGGTAAGGACATTGTTGAAATCATGTGCCACTCCACCTGCCAATTGTCCGATAGAATCCAGCTTTTGAGCCTGACGCAGTTGTTGTTCGAGTTTTTGGTGGTTGGTCTCAGCTTCTTTTCTTTCGGTGAGA
>CAZCRD010000101.1:0-12743 GCA_964501025.1 uncultured Candidatus Cloacimonadota bacterium
GCTCTAAAGGCAGCTATAAAGCATATCTCATCAGATGATTAGCATGCAAATAACCAATTCTGAAATAATTGGCTCGCATCCTGCAATAATAACCAAATACAGCATTATCGTTCATGCTGGAACTGGCAGAGCAATTTGGGTACAGTTCAATCTTCTGAAACTCACAATAATTTACACATACCTCAACACACACAAGACAGGGGGCTCCCCGCCCCCTATTTTTTCTCTGCTGAAGGTAAGCTATCAAAAAAATCATTGACGGAATCTGAAATCCTTAAAAACTGGAAAAAAATAAAAAACGATAGGGGTTATCATGAGATTTGCCATAGAGAAAAAGGAATTGCTATCCAGTGTTCAACATCTGGTAAGCGTAGCTCCCGCAAAAAATGCCTCACCGATACTGACTAATTATCTAATCCAAGCCACAGAAGAGACTGGCTTGGTGCGAATAACTACTTCAGATCTGGAAATCACTGTGGTTGTGGAATTTGCTGCAGCAGTGAGTGAAGGTGGGACTATTGCAGTGTCAGCCCGGCATTTTAACGAGATCATCAATTTTATGCCGGAAGCAGTGATAAATTTTTGGCGTCATGACGAATTGCTCATGATTCAGTGCAATAAGATTGATTTTAATCTTTTGATTGCAGATCACACATTGTTTCCGGTGGTGCCTGAAGTCAGTTTTGCTAACGCACTGAGCATTGATGCATCACTTCTGGATCGCATGATATCCAAGACTCACTTTGCCGTATCTACTGACGTCAACCGTGCAGTTCTCACTGGTGTATGCTGGAAGATTATGCCAAAATCACACTTAATGGCAGCGACAGATGGGCGCAAGGTAGCCGAAATCAAGATCAAAGCCGCCATTTTGCAGACTACCGAACCCGAAGCGCCTGCGTCTGAAGACAACATTATCCCTGCTGAGAATGAAGAAACCACGATCGAGCGAATCATCCCGGTAAAGACTCTGGCATTTTTACAAAAAGTGCTTGATAACAGCTCTAAAGAAGTAAAAGTATTGATTGAACGCAGCAAAGTGATCTTTTCCTATGATAAATATTTGGTCATATCCCAAGTGATCGAGCACAAATATCCTGAATATCAAAAGGCATTTGTCAATACCCTGCAGAACCAGTTTGTAATCGACAAAGAAACCCTCAGAAACGCTATACGCCGGGTGGCTTTGGTAGCTCCCGATGATAATATGAGAATTCGTTTTGAGCTGGATAATGAAGCTTTTGAAGTGAACACTTCAGATCGTGATACCGGAGATGCCAAAGAAAATCTGGATGACTACAACTACCAGGGTAGCCATACAGGAGTATCTTTCAATTATCGCTATATGCTCAGTATTCTGGAGGCTATAGATAGCGAAAAGGTAGTCATCAAACTCGGTACCTCAAAAGACCCGATGATGATCTACAATCAATCTGACAGGGAAAACGAAGAGCTCACCTTCTTGCTGATGCCTCTTCGCTCATAATATCGCCAAAGATTGAAGCTAAATAGTATAGAGCTGCGTAATTTTCGAAGCTACAAAAAGCGCCGCTTTGACTTTGAGTCTCAGGGAAATCTGATCATAGGAGCCAATGGCAGCGGAAAGACCAACCTTTTGGAAGCTATTGCCTATACCTCGATCGGAAAATCGATTCGCTATCATTCAGATCTCGATTTGATCACAAAAGATCAGGATTTCTTTGCAATCGATGCCTCATTTGAGACAGATCTGCAGAGCATGCTTAAGATTCAGCTTTCCTATAGCCCCAATCGTAAGCTACTCAAACTCAACGATCAAGTAAGCCGACAGCTGAGTTCGCTGGTTTCTGCGGTGAAAGTGATCTATTGCGCTCCGGATGACATGCAATTGATCAATGGCTCACCCCGCATTCGCAGACAGTATTTTGATCTGGCCATATCGCAGATTCACCCAGAGTATCTGAGTGCCCTAAGAGAGTATCTGCATATAGTGGATCAACGCAACAAACTTTTGAAAACCGAGTATCATGCGGCAGAAAAGCAAAGCTGGGATCGCCGTTTTGCGCAAGCTCTGTGCGAATTATATCCACATCGAAAAAAGTATTTAGCCTTGCTTAATATAGAATTTGCTGCAGCCTTCGAAGCCTTAGCTGAGCGTACACAAGATATCGCAGTCAGCTATCAGCCGGTGCTAAAAGATGCCTTTGATCTGGATCAAGCAGAGCTACTTGATCATATCCAGGCTATCGAAGCCAAAGAACGACACTGGCAGAGATGCCTGATCGGGGCGCATCTGGATGATTACGGTTTTTACTATGGGGAAGACAGCATGCGTGCCTTTGCTTCTCAAGGACAGAAACGAATCGCAGTGATAGTACTCAAGCTAATCCAAGCCAAGCTTATCAAAGACCACACCAGGATCAAACCAGTTTTTCTCTTTGACGATGTGTTTGCTGAATTGGATTACAGCCACAGCAAAAGCATCTACACATTGTGCTCAGATTCTTCACAGATCTTTATTGCCAGTCCCAAAGAGGACATCTGCCAGATTTGGGATCAAATGCCCATCATCAGATTGGAAACAGGCTCATGAAACTAAGCAAACAGATCTTGGGCTGGATGATGTACGACTTTGCGAATTCAGCCTTTACCACGATAATAGTCACCGTGGTTTACAGCGTGTATTTCATCAAAGTGGTAGTGGGTGGAGATCCCGGCTATGGTGAAATGCTGTGGGGCAGAGCGATCGGGATCTCGATGACCATGGTAGCGCTTACAGCCCCGATCTTGGGGGCAGTGGCGGATTTTTCACGCTCCAAAAAGAAGTTTCTTTTTATCAATTGCTATCTCACGGTAATCTTTACCGGACTGCTTTATTTTGTAGGCCCCGGACAGATATTCCTGGGTATGATCATTTTTATCATAGCAAATTTTGGGTTTAATTCTGCCAATGTCTTTTACGATGCCTTCTTGCCAGAGATCACCACCCATGAAAATATTGGTAAAGTCTCAGGATTTGGTTGGGCGTTGGGCTATGTGGGCGGTTTGCTGGCTTTGCTAATGTCCCTGTTTTTGATTCGCTATGATCTGCGTTATGTCTTTCCCATGATCTCTGTGCATTTTTTTGTCTTCAGCCTCTTCACCTTCTTTTGGCTCAAGGAAATCCGGCGTCCTTCAAAGCACACAAATTACTTCAAGGTAGCCTATCGCCGAGTTTACAGCTCGCTGAAAAACATCAAGCAATATCCCCAATTGCTAAGATTCATCCTGTCTTATTTCATCTACAATGATGGTATCACAACCGTTATCGTATTTGCCTCGATCTATGGGATCACCCGCTTTGGCATGACTACTCAGGATATGCTGGTGTATTTTATACTGGCGCAATTTACTTCGATCTTGGGTTCAGCGCTGTTTGGTTGGTTCACCGATAAGCGGGGGGTCAAGCTCTCACTTTCGTTTTCGCTAATGATCTGGATCGCAGTGGTGATCTGGGCATTTTTTTGCACATCCGCCACTCAATACTATTTGGTGGGTCTTTTGGCTGGGTTGGCTATTGGTAGCAGTCAGTCAAACAGCCGTACCATGCTCTCAATGCTCACGCCAGATGGCCGGCAGGCAGAGTTTTTTGGATTTTATACCTTGACAGGCAGACTGTCTTCGATTATAGGACCTATAGTATATGGCTGGATAGCACATGCGACCGGAAACATCCGCTACTCTATCCTGTCTTTACTCTTGTTTTTTTTGGCCGGCTGGATTGCACTGCAATTTGTAAACCCGGAAAAGGGAATTGCAGACGCAAACAAAACCCTAATAACATCATAATGATGGAGGAAAAAATGAAAAAAAGTCTCATTATACTCGCTTTGGCGTTGATCGCCACTTTGGTAGTGCTCAGTGGTTGCGGTAGCAAGAAACCCACTCTGTATATCTTTAACTGGAGTGATTATATCGATCCCTACCTGATTAGTGAATTTGAAGAAGCGAATGATTGCAAGATCAAATACAGCACCTTTGATTCCAATGAGAATATGCTCACCAAGGTGAAAAGCTCTACCCAGAGCTTTGACATCATCTTCCCCAGTGGGGATCATGTGAGCATCTTAAACGAATTGGACTTGCTCGAAGAGCTGGATCTTGCACAGCTTTCAAATTTTAACAATCTGGATCCGAATCTCTTGACCAAAGCCCGTTCCTTTGATCCCGAAAACAATCTGTCTATCCCATATGCTTGGGGATTGACAGGGCTGATGTACAACAAACAGTTTGTTCCCGAAGAGATCGTTGCCTCTGGAGGATGGAATATCCTGGGTGATTCTTTCTTTGAAGGCAAGAACAAGATCACTATGCTGGATGATGCCCGTGAAGTGATCGGGGCCGCTCTCATCTACAGCGGGTATTCCGTTAATGACACTTCTCTGCCTGCTTTGGAAGCAGCGCACGATGTGCTCAAGGTCTGGGATCGCAATATTACTCAATTTGACAGCGATTCTTACAAAAATGAACTGCAGGACGGAACCACATGGCTGGCACAAGCATACAATGGCGACGCTATGCAGCAGATGGCCGAAAATCCTGATCTGGATTTCATCCTGCCCAAAGAAGGTGCTGCGATGTGGATGGACAATATGGTGATGCTCAAAAGCTCACAACACAAGGAATTGGCTTACAAGTTTATCGACTTCATGCTTGACGCCGACAATGCCAAACGCAACTCCGAATACACCATGTATCCCACTCCAAACAAGGAAGCCATGCAGATGATGAGTGAAGAATTTATCTCTGATGAGATCATCAATCCGGATGAAGCATATCTGGAAAAGTGCTACATGATAGACTATCTGGGCGATGCCGTGCGCAGTATCGACCAAATCTATGAAGACATCAAAATGAACTAAAGGACTATAGCAAATGGACAATCTCGGCTCATTAAAACGCAGCCATTATAGCACAGAACTGCAGCACAAAGATATAGACAGCACCGTCACCGTGATGGGTTGGGTGCACAAACGGCGGGATTTGGGTGGCCTGATCTTTCTGGATCTCAGAGATGTAAAAGGCATCATTCAGATTGTGGTACACCCGGAGCAAGCAGATATCTTTGCCAAAGCAGAAAAGGTGCGCAACGAATATGTGATCGCAGTTTCCGGCACTCTGAGTCGTCGTTCAGAGGGCAATATCAACCGGAATATGCCTACAGGTGAATGGGAAGTAACTGCCAGAGCTCTGTATATTCTAAACGACACCTTGCCTCTGCCGATCCAGATCGATGGCATCGCAATGGCAGAGGAAGACTTGCGGCTTAGTTACCGCTATCTGGATCTCAGACGTCCCCGCTTGCAGCAGATCCTGATCACCCGAGCCAGAGTAACTTCACTGATGCGCAGATTTCTGGATAGTGAAGGTTTTTTTGAGATCGAGACCCCGATGTTGATGAAAAGCACGCCAGAGGGTGCCAGAGATTACCTGGTGCCCAGCCGCGTGCATCCCGGCAAGTTTTATGCCCTGCCCCAAAGCCCGCAAATCTTCAAGCAACTGCTGATGATTGCCGGGTTTGATCGTTACTACCAAATCGCCCGCTGTTTCAGGGATGAGGATTTGCGTGCAGATCGTCAACCGGAATTCACGCAATTGGATATTGAGCTTTCATTTGCCACTCAGGAACAAATCTTTGATCTATTGGAGAGGCTGATGGCGCAGATCTTCGCTGAGATCCAGGGTCTAAGCCTGTCACTGCCTTTTCCCCGGATGAGATACCGGGAGGCAATGGACCGCTTTGGTTGCGACAAACCTGATCTACGTTTTGGCTTGGAGCTGGTAGATTTGTCTGAACTTCTGGTAGACAGCGAGTTTCAGGTCTTCAAGAATTGCCTTGCTTCCGGTGGAGTGATCAAAGCCATAGTCATACCTGGCGGAGCAGCTTGGTCCCGCAAACAGCAGGATGCCCTGGTAGAGCTATCCAAGCATCTGGGTGGCAAGGGTGTAGCCTTTGCCAGGGTGGCTGAAAACTGCCTGGAAGCCGGTATCGCCAAGTTTCTTTCAGAGCGCGAGGCAGCGGACATGATTCAAGCGACACAGGCTCATCCCGGTGACCTGTTGGCTATCGTGGCAGATTCTTATGATACTACTTCCAAGGTGCTGGCATATTTGCGCAATCATTTGGCACAAGAGCTAAAGCTCTATGATCCCAAGGCTCTTGCCTTTTGCTGGATTACCGATTTTCCGCTCTTTGTGCCCAGTGAAGAAGGTGAGGGTTGGGAGCCTGCTCATCACATGTTTTCTCTGCCCAAAGAAGAGCATATTCCCTGGTTGGATGATCCTGAAAAAATCGGAGATATCCAGGGTCAGCTTTATGACCTGGTCTGCAATGGCATGGAGCTTTCCAGTGGCAGTATCCGTTGTCACCGCTACGATCTGCAAAAAAAGATCTTCGACATTTTGGGCTTCAGTGAAGAGCAGCTCAAACCTCGTTTTGGTTTCTTCCTGGATGCCCTCAAGTATGGGACTCCTCCTCATGGCGGCATTGCTCCCGGTTTGGATCGTTTGATTATGATCCTCACTCAGGCGGATTCCATTCGTGATGTAATCGCATTTCCCAAAACCCTCAGAGCCACTGATCTGATGAATCAAGCTCCTTCCGAGGTGGACGAGGCCCAATGGCAGGAACTGCACCTGAAATTCAGCGAATAGTTACCCTTAGCAGTGGCCGATGCCGGGGTTCAAACTTGCTGGCGATTTACCGTTTTTTTTCGCAGCAGAAGCTTCCGGTTCAGCTCGCTGCTGCGGTCTTTACGAATTCCAGGTCACCGGCATATCTCAGCTGCCAGGAGCTCGGAATTACTACAAAGGTGATATCCTGCCGGGATATGAAACGCTTTGAAAGTGAAGTATTGGCATTGCTCAGGGCAGAAAAAGCGGGTCTTGTGGCATTGTGTGGCTTTATGAAGCTGCTTAGCGCTGAGTTTATCTGCTCGACAGGCATCCCTGTGCTCAATGTGCATCCGGCACTATTGCCCCAATATGGGGGCCGGGGCATGTATGGTATGGCAGTGCATCAGGCTGTATTTGAAGCCCAGGAAGAGCGATCCGGAGCCACCATTCACATGGTGGATCCGATCTATGATCACGGTCAGATTTTGATGCAGAAAGCCGTAGATATCTCAGCTTGTTCCTGCCCACAAGAGATAGCTGCAAAAGTTTTGAAGATCGAGCACGAGATTTATCCGCGGGCAATCTATGCAGAGCTCAACAAAGCTTAGACTGGCCATTGCTACTTTGGGCTGCAAGACCAATTTCTTTGAATCCGCAGCCATCGTGGAGGGTTTTGCCGATGCTATCCTGGTAGATTTTGCCGAGGATGCAGATATCTATATCATCAATACCTGTACTGTCACAAACCGCACCGATTACAAAAGCCGCAATCTCATCCGCAAAGCTCTCAAGCAGAAAGCGCAAAATCCTGCGGTCAGAATTGTGGTAACTGGGTGTTTTGCCCAAAGATCAGCCGCGGAGATTGCTGCTTTGGGTGAGATAGACTTTATTATCGACAATCAGGCAAAGCTGGATATAGCGGAGATCATGAATGGTAGAGCACATACATTTTGTGATATCATGGAGGCCAAAGAGTTTTCTTTTAAGCCTATCCACAGTATGCTGGATCACACCCGAGCCTTTCAAAAGATTCAGGATGGCTGTGATTATTATTGCTCATACTGTGCTGTGCCCTATGCTCGGGGTCATAGCCGTTCTGCCCGCTTTGAAGATGTGATATCTCAGGCCAGGATCTTTGCCGATAGAGGTTTCAAAGAAATCGTTTTAGGAGGAGTAAATGTAGGTTTGTATCGGGATAAGAACAAGACTCTGACAGACGTAATCCAAGCCATGGCGGGGATTCCAAACTTGGAGCTGATCCGAATCTCCTCTATCGAACCGCAACTCTTCAGCCGAGCTTTACTGAATGATTTGAGCGGCGTATCCAAGCTTTGCCCGCATTTTCACATCCCTCTGCAAAGTGGCAGCGACAGCATCCTAAAAGCCATGGGAAGACGTTATACAGCGGCGCTGGCGGCAAAGCTGGTGGAGGATATCTTGGGCTTGTATCCAGATGCTGCCATCGGTTTTGATGTCATCTGCGGCTTTCCGGGTGAGACCCAATCTCAGTTTGCCCAAACTTTAGCCTTTCTCGAGTCGCTTCCCATAGCCTATTTGCATGTCTTTTCCTATTCCGCACGCAAGGGAACTCCTGCAGCCAGCATGCCCCATCAGGTGCATGGCAAGGAAAAAACCCGACGCGCCGGAATCCTCACTGCACTGTCTGCGAGCAAAAAAGCTGAATACGCCCAGCGGTTAAAAACCCAAAATCCTATGATCAGGGGAGTGGTAGAGTACTCAGAACAGGGCTGTTCTGAAAGCCTGAGTGATCATTTTCTTAAGATCAAGCTTGACCAAAGGCTGGATGTAGGAGAGTTCATAGGCGTAGCTGCCACAGATTGTGAGTTTCTGATAGATACTTAAGCAATTCTTTCCCTGTTGATAGCTTGAAAAGCTCTTTACTGTGGCTGGTTGTGTTTTTTGCCTTGACATCTATAGCACTCCATTTTGTTTAACTCAAAGGAAAGGGAGAAATCAATGCACGAACTAATCGCCATGTTCAGCAAATACCGAAATCGGATTAATCTCGGTATTATCATCCGAGCAATCACCGGCTGTGCTTTGCTCTTTGGCTGCGGTGTGCATTTGTATTTCATCCTGTGGTTGGTGTTGGGTGCCCATTCCCCTGCCCTTATCTATGCCAATATCGCCATCCGGGCAGCTTTGGCACTTTCTTTGATCTACATTATCTGGCAGGCCTACCGCAACCTCTGGGATTACCACAGATTGAGCCGGTATCTGGATGAGCAGCATGGCTTGGGCGATGATCTATATCAAAATGCCCTGGAATTGGGGCAAAAACAGGGAGATAACCCCATCAGCCAGGCTCTTTTGAGCTCTGCCGCAAAGCGTCTGAAACAGAATAGCTATAAGATTCCCAGAGTTTTTGGCGGCCAAAAGATACTCCTGATTTTACTGGTAGCCCTGGCTCTGATTAGTTTCTGGTTCTTATTCAGAGCGGATTTTGGCATCGCCCTCCGCCAGTTTTATAGCAATCGTGCTCCCAAGATTGTTTACAAAGAAGATCTCACTCTTGCTCCCGGCAATATCACCATCGGCAAAAACCAGCAAGTGTTAATCAGGATAGAGGCTCCGGATCCCAGGCTCGATCATCAGCTCTTCTTCAGGATTGGAGAATCCTGGCGTGAGCTGAGCTTGAGCCAGAATAGCTACCTCTTTTCACGATTGGAAAACAGCATCGAATACTACGCTGAAAACCAGATCACCAAAAGCCCTGTTTACCAGATCACTGTGCTGGACGAGCCCATAGTTCGCCGGTGGCAAGTTGATTACAGCTATCCTGCTTACACCGGGATTGAAGATTTTTCGGATAGCTTGAGCTATGGAAACATCGAAGCTTACTCTGGAACAAAGGTTGGTCTCAGGATTCAAAGCAACATCCCGCTCAGCCGGGCGACAATGGTATTTTCGGATGCCAGCCGCAAGGAGCTCACCCAGCTGGATGATACTGAGTTTATCGCCCAGCTCACCCTGAGAGATCCTGATCAGTGGTATCTGGAGCTGGAAGACGAACTGGGACGTAAATCACGTCCTGAAGAGAAGCATATCCGGATCTTGCCGGATGATCCACCCAGCATCAGGATCATCTTTCCCGGCGAGGATGTGACCTTGAATCAAAATCTATTGCTGCCGCTGATTATCAGTGCCGATGATGATTTTGGCCTGGCCAATGCCAGCCTGTACTATCAGATCAATACCAAAGATCCTGAAGCAATCAGCCTGCAGAGTGTGATCCCAAACAAACTCTTGAACACAGATTACCTCTGGGATATGACTTCCCTGGAGCTCTTTCCCGGAGATGTGGTAAGCTATTGGGCAGAGATATACGACAATGCACCGGAGCCGCAAAAGGGAGTCAGTTCCCGCTTCAGAGCCCGCTTCCCCTCGATCGAGGAAATCTATGCTGAGATCGAAAATCAGGAAACGATGCGCAAAGACGAGCTGTCCAGCAGTTTGGAAGAAAGCGAGAAGCTCCGTGAACGCTTTGAGCAAAAACGGCGTGAATTGCTCAAAGATCCTGAGCTTCAGTGGGAGGATAAGAAGCAGCTGGAAGATATTTTGGAAAAACAGGATACACTGGCCGAGCAGGTGGAAAGCATCGCCGAAAACTACCAGAACTTGATCGATAAAATGCAAGCCAATAGCACCTTGTCTCAAGATACCCTGCAGAAGATGATGAAGATCCAGGAGCTCATGCAGGAGATCGCTACCGACGAGCTATATGATGCCATGCGCAAGACGGAAGAAGCTATGCAGAATATTCGTCCCGAAGACCTGCGCAAAGCCATGGAAGACTTCAAGTTCTCTATGGAAGATTTTGCGCAGAAGATAGAGCAGACTCTGGATCTGTTGGAAAGCATCAAAAACGAACAGGCGGTGCAAAAAGCTCTGCAGATCTCAGAAGAGATGGAAGAGATGCAAAAAGCGCTAAACGAAAAAACTGCTGATGCTGCTAACGATAACCATAAACTGGCCGAGGAACAGAGCCAGATCAAAGACAAGTATGACAATCTCATGCAAGAACTGGAAGCCATGCAAGAACAGCTGGCTGGGGATCCTAAGGCCAGCAAAATGCTCGAAGAGCTGCTAAGTGATATGAAACAGAGCCAAGCGGAAAAGGATATGCAAAGCTCGCAACAAGCTCTGGAATCTGGCAATCGTTCCCAGTCCCAGCAATCCCAAAGTGCTGCCATGGAAAAACTGCGCCGCTTCACCTTGAAACTGGCTGAGATGAAGGAATCTATGAGTTCCGGATCACAAGCCGATATGATGCAAGCCATCGAGCAAGCAGTGCGCGAATTATTGATCTTTTCCAAGAATCACGAACAAACCAAAGCCCGCTATGAAAATGACCCTTACCCCATTGTGTCAGAATTGATCGCGGCTTATGAGGGACTGCAGATCTTGCTAAATCAGCTTTTTAGCAAACCTCAGGTCAGCATGCTGCTGCCTCCCAAGTTTTACATAGATCTTACCGATACCAACAAGGGCTATCGCGATATCTTTGGAGTCCTGGGCCAGAGTAGAACTCCCAGCATTGTAAGAGAGCTGGAGCAAATCCAGAAGGGACTGAATCTCATGGCTTATGATCTCATGCTGGCCTTGCAAAACACCTCTTCCGGAGGTGGCGGAGATGGCGGGATGCAATCTCTGATGCAGATGCTGGAACAGATGGGTCAGCAGCAAATGGCAATGAATATGCTTACCCAACAGCTGATGATGCAGATGCAGGCTCAGGGTGGCAAGATGGACGCCGCAATGCAGGAACAGATTGGCAAATTAGCCTCAGATCAGGAGCGTCTGGCAGAAAACCTCAAACGTGCTCTTCAGCAGAATCCTGAGGCTCAAAAACAGGGGAATGCCATCCAGCAAATCATCGATGAAGCGGAAGCCGTGGCTCGCAATCTACGCCAGAATCGCTTTGACCCCGAGCTCATGAAGCAGCAGGAACACATCCTCAGCCGACTCTTGGATGCCCAAAGATCCATCACCAAGCGTGATACCAGCGAACGCAGAAAGGCGGAAAGCAGCACTGGCCTGGCTTCTGAGATTCAGCCTGAGGCGGTGGATTATGATGCCCTCAAGCGCGCCATGATGCTGGATGACGGCTTTCAAAACTACCCCAGGGAGTATCAGCAACTGATAATGGAGTACCTCAAACTTTTACAGGAAGGCCACCAATGATGCGCAGCATACTGATAACCTTACTTATGCTCACGCTGGCTCTACCAATCCTGGCTCAATATGATGAGCGCAGGATCTTGGTGCAAGAGGCCAATCAATACCTCATGCGACGTCAATACAACCAGGCAGAGGATGTGTTTTTACAGATTTTGGAAAAATATCCCAACGATCTAAACTCCATCCTTCAGCTCATGCAGATTTATCTGAATCTTTCCGCTGGCGAGAAAGCGGAAGCCTTGCTGGATAAATATCAGCGGACCATGCCAGAGGCGGTTGTTACCGAGCAACGCATCCAGTTGCTGGTGATGCAGGGAAAGCTAATCCCTGCCTTTCGGATGGCGGAATCTTACTTGCAGGTAAACGCACAAAATCAGAATAAATATCGGCTCATAGCCTCATATTTTGAACGTCGGGGACATTATGAAAGCGCCATCAGCATCTATCAGAAGGCGAGAGCTGAGCTGGATGATAACCTTTTCAGGATGGAGATTGCCAATGCCTCAATGCAATTGCAACGCTATCCTGAGGCTCTCAGCGAATACCTGGCTTACATGGCAAATAGTCAAAATGTGAACCTCTATATCAAAAACCAGATCCAAAGTATCGTTCAGCAGGATAGCACCTTGCTCCCGATCATGCAAACTGCAGCAGAGAATACGGGATCAGACATTATCAATGAGCTCTATGCCTCGGCGTTGCTATCCCTGCGTCGTAACCGTGAAGCTCTGGAAATTTATAAGCAACTGCCGCTTACTTATATGCGTGATTTTGCCCGGGAACAACTCAAGCAGCAACGCTATGAACTGGCCAGAATCGCAAACCGTCATTTAGCTGAAAACAGTGCTCAACCATTACAGAGATTGACCTACAGCTTCGAGATTGCCCGCATCTTTCATCAGGAAGCC
>CAZCRD010000102.1:0-44405 GCA_964501025.1 uncultured Candidatus Cloacimonadota bacterium
GGATTTGTGGTATAGGGCGAGATATCATAGGTGAAGCGCGTATAGTCCCATCCCAAACCGCCATTATCGGTACTCAAAAGCTGGTCGATATCATGCCAGTCTACTCCGTCCCACACTTGCGGGGTGATGCAGTTCAGATTGAGGCTATCATAGTTATCCAGCATGAGATCAAAGCTGAGTTTCACTCCATGGATGATTGGGGATTTGAGCAGCGGACCGCTAAGGCTAAGCGAGTAGTCCTGGATATAAGGATAATCTGTGAAGATGATGCCCGGATCCGGATTTCCCAAGTTGCAGACTTGCCAATTAGCCCCTTCGCTTTGCCAATGGATATCGCTCAGGCCACCGCTGCTCCAATCTTCCACAAAAGGCAGGGGCAGGGCGGATGTCGGCTGTGCTGTGTAGCTGAGAGCCTCGGAGTACAGATCATCCTCCGTGTAATACAGGGCCTGCACTTGGTAATCATACTCACCGTATGACGGCAGCTGATCCCGGAATGATGTACCACGGATAAGTTCTCCATTTAGCAACACATTATCCCGGTAGATATTGAAGCCGCGCAATTGCCGCGTGCTTTCGCCGTTGCTTGCAATACTGGGGATATGCCCGGACTTGTGATCTGTGGGCAGATATTGGCTTACAGGCCTTCCTTGTGGCAGTGACACGATATCCCTGGCATCATCGACATAGGCTTGGATGGATAGATTGCGATTTATACCATAACTCTGGTAGAGGCTATGCCAGCCCTGATAGTTGATGAGATCGCTTATGCCTGCAACTGCAGGACCGGAATCGATGCCAATGGGGTGATAGACCTCACCTTCAAAGACATCACAGTGCACTCCCACCCAGATTGCCGTCTGCCCCGTGATGGGTATGGGCGGATCAAGAGTAACCGTTATTCCGCCAATGGCGAGATCGGGATAAAGCTGTGAATGCACTTCTTGGGCGGGGCTGAGGCTGTCGTCCGGTCCAGTCCATACTTTCACTGAGTAAACTGTATTGAAAGAACGTGACATGAACCTGATCTGAGTGATATTCATCCCCTGATAACTGGAAAGGGTGCGGGTATCAAACTTTATTGCCACATCAAAGGGAATAGGACCACCAAAGCCCACACCACCGCTCAGGTCATCGATCGTATCATAGTGTTTCCAACCCGGGTGTGAGGGTGTGCCGTAGAGGACTCCCCAGTTCAGATCAACCTGCTGATCCTCGTTTGTGGCCTGAAGGTTCACGATATGACACAATTCCTCAGCGATGCAGGAACCTGTGAGTAAAACATCATGAACCGTTCTGCTCCCGCCTGTACTTTCATAGATATGCAGATATGAGCTCTTGCTTCCTACGGACTGCGGAGTGAAATTTACAAAGAAGTGATAGCTTTGATTGCGAGCCAGACTCACCGGTAAGCCGGTATGTTCCAGGCTGAAATTACCCTCGGCATTGGCAGAAAGGGAAAAATCTGCCTCACTCAGCATCAATGGTGATGGGGAAGAACCTCCGGTATTGGTGATGGTGACTCTCCGCCGCTGGGGATTGAGGATTTCAGTCTCGGCAAAAGTGATGGTATCTCCCACGGAAATGGTAAATTCAGGAGCAGGATTTCCTCCCACAGTCAGTTGCAAAGCGATTTGTCCGGGAGCATTGGTGCCGTTATGAGTGATGTCTAACTGTCCTTGACAGGTTCCGCTTTCCTGCATTTGGGCATCGAAGCTGAGGGTAATCGGGATGGCTGTCTGCGGCGCAATGGTGCCGGAAGTGACATCCACACTGGCCCAGGGATGCAGCTGGCAGAGCTCCAGTCCATAGAAGAGAATTGGAGGGGCGACACCGACCAAACTGGCTGTGCCGGAAACAAGATCTGTAATGATATCAAGTCCGCTGGCAGCAGCATGCAGAGGGAAGGATTCGATATCATAGCCTTGCAGCATTTCCCCGCTTTCGATCTCGATCTGCAAGATCAATACCGCATCCAGGAATGAGGCCTGGATCCACAAACTGGGTATGGGGCCAGAGATATTATCATAGGCCAGGCCATTGATATCGATAGCCGGATAGCTGAGCGAGTGCAGGATTTCACCCTGACGGTTGATCAGCATCATGTCTCCCAGTCCCAGTGCAGATATCCAAAAGCCATCCACATCCGGATCATAATCCAATCCCATCACATTGCGGGGGGCAGTGATGTTCCCCACCACGCTGGATCGCCGGATGTCGATAATCAGGATGTCGTTAGTAGCAGTGGAGCCATATAGGTACTCTCCATCCCAGGTGATATCATAGATCATGGAAGCCCCTGCAATGCTGATATTAGTGATGAAATTGCCATCCATGTCGTATTTGACTATAAGGTCATCCTGCGAAAGATAGATGTTTTGACCATCTGAGGTGATGCCATAGCCGGCAGAATATGCCAAAGGATGATAGAATTGGAAGCTCAGGCTATCCCGCATAGTATTAGCGGCAAGATGCAGAATGTCTTCGAGACTCCCCGGCTCAATCGGAGTAAGGCTAAATGGAGCATCGGATGGATCAGGATATTGGTGCGTGTGACGGGCTGTATTATCTTGGAAATCAATGCTGAAATCCAAATCCTCAGAGCCAACGTTGATCAGGTTGAACTGCTGGGTTTGGTAAAGATTATCAGGCCAGGTAAGAGATGCCTCCAAGGAGTTAACATCGAGCTCCAGCTCCCCCTTGATGTCTGTGATGTCGAAGTATCGTGGCGTTGCCCGCATGCCGGTTTGCCCCGCATAGAGCGCTTCCACCGTCCAATACCAGCGATCCTGATAGCTGTAGCCGATCTGGTTCACAATGGCCTGGACGGGATCAAATGAGAGTCCGGTAACTGGCCAGGAGAAGTCATTATAGAGATTCGCTTCACTCTGGGACATATACACAATGTAGGAATCCGGCATCACACCGTTGTTCAGATCCGGCCTCCAGCTCAGCTCAAAGCCCTGGATAGGCAGCTCTTCAGCAGCAGCTTCCGGATCCAGCAGGATGGGGGCACTTAGCGGCGTGGGAGGTTCTGTAAAGCTCAGCCTGATCAGAGGATAGCCCTGCATCATCACACCCTGAGGCGGATAGGCAGGATCCACTTGATAATGGGGACTTTCAAAGTTCAGGCTGCGATACTCCGCATCCAGGCTGCCAAACATGGCTTGGTTTCCGGTAAGATTTGACAGCTGGTGCTGGTTGATGGCAATCACCAGGTTGTGGGTATTGTCATAGACAAAAGGTCTGTGCAGAGGGATTTCCACCCAGCCGCTTGTCGCCGGCAGTTCCACCCAACCGGAGAGAACTGACGTGAGCTCAGATTCCAGCAACCAGCTATTCGCATCGGCAAAAGCTTCCAGATCCGTATGAGCCATATAGATATCCACGTCCATGGCGCAGACAACGTTTTGATAGTTCATCCAATACATCCAGATGCTATTGATTTGTCGTCCCTGGATATCCAGAGTTTGCTTGGGGTAAATGCTCTGGGTATAGCTGATGTGGTACAAAGCAGAAGGCATATCAAGGTAATCAGACTCAGTCCCATAATGTATCATGTTATTTGGGATTGAGTCTCCGGTTAACTGGATCTGGTGAGTTCCGGCATTGTGCGTGATGGACAGGTTGCCGGTGTGCTCGCCCAGCACGGCGGGATTGAAAGAGACAGGGATGTCCAGAGATTGGTAAGCTGTCAAAGTAAGCGGAAGAGCACTTATATCGATGGCAAAGGCAGTACCATTGAGGCTGAAATCCGCCGCAGTGAGCTGGCTTGATCCAGCGCCCAGGTTCTGAATCGTCAGGATTTGGGTATCTGACTCATTTTGCCGGACTCCATACCAGTGCATACTATTTGTGGAAAAGTGTAAATCCGGGTCGGCTGGTAATTCAGTTACATTGATCTGATTTATCTGAAGCGAGTATATCCCACTGCCTTGAATCGCTTTGAAACGGAACATGATGGATTCTGTTTCATAGCTCGTCAAAGGCAGATAAACCGTTTGGTAGTGGACGCTGCTGCTATGGTTCCCGTTGTGAATGATATGAATATTAGCCCAGCTTTCTCCCTCGTCTTCGGAAATCTGGATTTGCAAGGTGCCGATATCATCTGCTTTCTTGGGAAAATCACGATAGTTAAGAGGCTTTACATAGCGATAGTTAAACATCAATAAGGCTTGGGCCGGCATCGGCCCCAATAGTGGTGTGTCGGCATAGCGCATTTGGTTGTTGTCATTAAGATTAGCTGTCAATGCATAATCTGCGGCATAGGTCCAATCCACCGACATCGTGCCTGCAAGAGGCTCTTGAGATTCAAAATTACGGTTGTAAGGCAGCGGCAATGCTTCGCCCTCACGCACTACTTGGCTGGTAGCTTCGGGCTTAGATATCGGCAGTAGTTGATGTCGTTCTTGCAGATTGGCAAAGGCTGGCGTAGCAGGGGTGTTGCTTTGATAAGCCTCAGCAACGCAGTTTACTAATGTCATCACAAAAAACATAAACACTATTGATCGCTTCTTCATGGGTCAGATCTCCCTTATTTTTGTATATTTGATTTGTTCTATCTCTTTTATAGTGGGGAATATGCAGGTATGAGCAGACGCAGAGTCAACGGTGCCTGAGCGGCAATGGAAATGACTCATGGAATGTTTCCAAAAGTTAAAAAACATCTTCAACCTTCTTTATGGCAGAAATGCACTGTACGAATTAATCCTGCGACCTTCTTTAATAACTGAAGTTGTTTGGAACATTTATTAAAATCTGTCAAGCAAAACTTTTGAGATTAGGTAAAATGCTTTGAGCTGATAAGACCATTGCTGATAGCTGGGACAAGCTGCAGAGGGGATGGATAAGTATGATCATGGTATTGGACCGCTTTCTGCCCTATCTGACTAATCCTTCCTGTGAAAACAGGAATCCAGCTCAATCCCCGGGATGATAACTCCGCCAGAGTCCCATCGGGGGTAGGATTTCAAATTGCATCTGGCATCTCACACCACCGCCTTAGCCACCTGGGGGCGTGCAGCGTTAGCGGAAACCCTCGTAGCATATTGTTTATAATACACTTAGACCCGAAGGGATGCATATTCGGAATGATAAACCGGAGGTTTTTGTTTTATCCCCTCCGGTGTCTGGTCTGCATATTGGGGATACTAAGGATCAGGGTGAAACAGAGCTGGTTTTGATCAGCTTGTGAATCTTTCTGCCGGAGTTTGATTCTGCAAGCAGAAAATATATTCCAGAGGGTTGGGATACACCTCTATGATCTCTGCCATCCCAGCTCAATTGCAGGTCTCCGGCTGTGCAAAAGGAATTGTAAAGCTCTTTTATCCTGGCCCCGCGCAGATTGTAAACCGAGACCTTGAGTGGGGTATTGACCGGGGTTTTGTAGTGAATGTGTGCAGTTTCGGAAAAAGGATTTGGCCAATAGCTCAGTTGCTGGAAGGGAGGAGAGATGTCAGGATCAGGATTAGCTGTTGCTTCTCTGGCAGCAATCCTGATATAGCGCGTCATATTGGGCAAAATGTTCGCTTTCACATAGCAGACATTCCGGGTTGTGCCGCGATCCACCTGCTCCAATACGCCACCATATACAGTATAATCATCATCGCCTGCCGGCATGTGAAACTTGATCAGTCCTTCTTCAAAGCCAATGCTATGGTTATTTGTGATCACACAGGTCACGCTATCCGCCGAAGCATCATTGGCAGGCAGATAATATTCGTAAAGAGCAGTTCCGCTATCGCCTGCGTAGATAGTATGTTGCGGTGAAAAATCATCACCATTTACTTTGATCACCCGATAGGCTCTGTGTCCGCAGACGCTGCGGGTGCTGAGATTGAAGGGGTATTCATCGATGGATCCGCTATTGGAATGGGTATGTCCCCACAAAGCCAAATCTACATTGAGATTTGCCAGTGAGATTTCCTCTTCAAAGTCGTAATGGTAAAACAGCACTCGGGCTGAAACATCCGAATTGGCGACTTCATTTTGCAGCCAGAGGCGCTGAGAATCTATCATGGAATTGTTGCCATAGATGTAGTAGCGCCAATCATCGTAATTGATATAGGTCTCCAGGCCGATGAACTGCACATCGTTGTATTCAAAACTATAATCCTGAGTATGGTAATCCCAGCTGCTGCTGCTATTGTTCAGCCAGGTCCAGCCAAAATAGCGCCACCAATGCCGCCGCGATGATCCCTGAGAACCGGGAGTGCTATCCCAGCCGCCGATATCGTGATTTCCACTCACCACATACACCGGTACTTCGATCAGCCCCAAAAGCCTTTGAGTCCAGCCATACCAGTATTGCCCAGCCAGATCTTCCAATTCACCTTCATTGAGCAGATCGCCGGTGAGCAGGACAAATTCCGGATTGATGAGATTGATATCCTCGATCACGGCGCGAAAATCCACCACTTCCGTGGAATCTGTATCAAAGCCGTTATTCGGATAATACAAGCGATTGGGGAGATGCAGGTCGGTGAGATGGATGAAGTAATAGTTACTTTTGCGGGTGGGCACTATCTTCACCGCCTGGCGGGTGATATCATGGATACCTCCCGCAGCCGTAAGCTCCAGATCATATAGCTCATAGACAGCCACATCCGGGATCATACACTGTAGATACCAGGTACCAAAATCAGGATTGTAGGTCTGCGTCTGGATCTGTAAAGGAATGTGTTTTTCATCATGCACCAGTGCTGCGGCAAAACCGGTGCTGCTCTGCGAAGCCAGAGCTGTGATATCCAAACTCTCTCCCGGAATATGGATTGCCGGTATATTCATGATCGGTTTCATGATCACACTCAGCGTGTCTCCAGGTGCGTTCCAGGCCGATTGAGCGCTCAGGATTGTGCAGCTCAAGCCCAGTATTGCAAACAGGAAAAAGACCTTGATGCCGGCAGGTGAGGATGTTCTAATGCTCAAGCTTATATCCTGGCCATAATGCCTTTGACCACATTGATCGGAATGGCAAAGCCCAAACCGATATTGCCTCCGGTCTCAGAGAAGATAAAGGTATTGATGCCGATTACTTCACCATTGATATTAACCAGGGGGCCACCACTGTTTCCTTGATTGATAGCAGTATCGGTCTGGATCATATTCAAGTATTGACTCGCATCACCCTGCAAAGAGATATTGCGCCCCAAAGCAGAGATTACCCCCACTGTGACGCTGGGCTTGGAATCATTCATCAGGTAGCCGTAAGGATTTCCCAGAGCTATGCTCCATTCCCCCACCATCAGATTCTCGGAATCTCCCAAGCGGGCATAAGGCAAGCGGTTTCCTCTGATCCTGAGTTTGGCAATATCGTGAACATCATCAATGCCGATCAGTTCTGCATCAAACTCCCGCTGATCCGGCAGGACAATCTTGATCGCCGTGGCTTTATCCACTACATGCGCATTGGTGATGATGTAGCCTTCGGGATCGTAAATCACACCACTTCCGATGGACTGCACCTGGCGGCGCACCGGACCGAAGAAATCGAAGAAACCAAAGAAGCCAAAATTTGAGGGGATACGTCCCCGCACGATCTGGGTCTTGATCACGTTTACGCTCACCACTGCGGGTTCCACTGCGGTCACGGCCTGAGTAATGGCATTGTGCCGGCTGGCTCCGGTGCTGTCTTGCAAGGCATTAGGGGCATTGAACATAGTGGGTGCTGCAGCTCTTTGGGGTTGAAGCTGATTGATCAATACCAGACTAATGCCAGCATTGATGATGATCACAAGCACCGCTATTATGATTACATTAGAAGTTTTCATATCTGATCTCTCAATTATTCTGAATTATAGCAAGCCTTTGGGATTGTGACCCTGGGGGATTTTGCTGAAGGCAGGACATCAAGCCTTCTGTGCCCCGGCCACCAACTGTCTGTTTTGGCAAAATTGCCAGCTCTTATTGCGCTGCAAATGGCGGTAATCCACTATTGGAACTCCCGGATGGCATATTCAATGGTTTTCAAATCTACCGTGGTCTCAAAACAGGGACCATTCGGACGCTCATTCAAGACGGCAAAGATGGGGAAGCTCCAGGCATCGCGCACACCCTCTGTGAGGTCTCTATGACACGCCACGGCGACGATCACATCCGGATTGGTATCCAATATGATCTTACGCGCCAAAGAGCCACCAGTGGCAACTGCGGCATGTACATTCAATTCTTGAGCCATGGCTTTGAGCGCAGCAATGTCGCATTGGCCACAAGAGGCGCATTCATTGATATCTGCCGTGATCCGGATCTTGCACCTGGAGCTTTGCAAACAGTGCGGCAGGAGCAGCAAGATGTTTTGATGGTGTTTGTTTTTGGCAGCACAGAGTACGATCCGGTTATTGAAATGCAGGAAGCTTTCCTGAATCTCGGGCTTTGTCTGAAAGCTGATCAAGCCCATAAATCTGGCCAGATAAAAATAGATGTTGAACAGCATCCATTTTGCACAAAGCGCCATCCATCGGGGACGTATTTTACACTGGGTACCCAGCAGATTGAGGATCCAGAAAGAGATCAGCAGCAGCAAAAATATGAATAGCAGGAAAAAGGCCAGCCCTTCACCGAAGGATAGATCCGGCTTGAAATATGTTCTCCAGGCAATACCCAAAAAAGCCAGAGCCATGATCATCAGGCTAAAGCTAACCAGCAAGGGAAACTTGATGATGCTATGTTCGTGCTCTTTCATAATCCAGATCTCTCGCCTATTTGAAGCCTTGCTCCCAGATGATAAGCCCAAGCATCCATCAGTCTTTTTCCTGCTGCCTGAACCTTGCTAACCAGTAGCTGCCCATCCCCGGTGGCGATGGCAAAACCTTCGTTTTTGATGATCTGGCTGATGCTTCCGGCAGGCAAATCCGAGCTAATCTTCAGCGCTTTTGCTTCCAGGATTTTTAGCTTTGTGCCTCGAAACATCATATAAGCTCCGGGATCCAACGAATATGCCCGGATCTGCTGCACAAGGCTTTTGCTATCCCGGGAAAAATCCAGGCTCAGATCAGCTTTTTGAATCATCTTTGTGAAAGTGGCTGCTTCATGCTCCTGGGGAAGAGCTTGAGCGTGATGGAGTTTGGGCAAAAGCTTCAGCAGCAGCGTAGCCGCCTGATTTGCCAATCTATCGTGCAGAGAGCTATAGTTTTCGTTGGCTTTGATCTGTAGCTCTTCCTGCAGCAGGATCGGGCCGGCATCCATCTTTGCCACCAGCCGGAAGATGCTGGTTCCGCTCACGGTATCTCCATTTAGCAGTGCTCCCCGAATGGGGGAGGGTCCCCGATATCGCGGCAAGAGCGAAGGATGCAGATTGATCGCACCCAAGGGGTAGCCCTGGCGCAATCTCCGTCCCAAAAACAGGCCATAGGAAGCTGTAACCAATACCTCAGCATCATGGCTGAGGATAAAGTTTACACTTTCTGCGCTATTCACATCCGCAGGGCAGAAGACAGGCAGGGAGTTTTGCTTTGCACACAGCGCCAGCGGGGTATCTTCCAGCAGCTGTTTGCGCCCTTTGGGACGAGCCGGTTGACTGAGCACCAGCACTATATCATGTTCTGGGCAAGCCAGCAATTCTTCCAAAGCAGGAATCGCATATTCCGAGCTGCCGGCAAGGATGATCTTCATTGCTCCAGATCAGAAGATTCTGCGATGTTTACGCCATCTTTGGCTTTGGACTCCATATCTTTGAGCTTTCGCTTGAGCTTGAGTTTGGTCAAAGTCGAGACGTGATCAGTAAACAGAACCCCATTGAGGTGATCATATTCATGCTGAATCACAATGGCTTCATAGCCCTCAGCTTCAGCTTCAATGCGCTTACCTTCCGGAGTCTGATATGAATAGCGGATCTTCAGTGCCCGCGGCACTTTGGCAAAGATATCCGGCAGGCTAAGGCATCCTTCTTCACCGATCTGCGCACCTTCCCGTTCGTGAATCTCAGGATTAATCATCACGCGCGGGTCTTTTTTGCCTTCTTCACGCGCCCACCAGGGGTCTATCACAAATATTCTCAGTTCTACACCCACCTGATTTGAGGCCAGACCTACTCCATCTCGCAAATACATAGTATGGATGAGATTAGGCAGATATTCCTGCAGGAAGGGATCGTTTAGATCCACTTCCTTCGCTTTCCTGCGCAGAACCTCATCCCCATAAATCCTGATAGGAAGAAGCTTTGGCATAATTTATTTGGCCGGAGGATTTACATTCAGGATTGAGACTATTGCCGAACGTTGAAATTCCACCCGGATCTTGTTGGTATCGTCAATTTCGATGACTACAACATCTTTATCTGGTTTGATGGTGACCACGCGGCCATAGATTCCGCTGGAAGTCAGGACTTTGTCGTTTACCTGCAGACTTTCCAGCATTTTTTGCATTTCTTTCTGACGCTTTTGCTGAGGACGTATCATCAGAAAATACATGATTCCAAACAGGGCAGCAAAGAAGATCAAAGACGATGCCATTGATCCGCCACCCGAGCTTGTTCCGCCACCTGCGGCTTGTAACATGATATAGTACATTATTTTCTCCTATAATCCAAAGAATCTTGGATACATTCTTAATAGTATTTGTAATAAGATATTGGCATAAAGCCCCGCTAAAAGGTCATCTACCACTACTCCCCAACCACCAGATAAGCTCTGGAACCGGAATATGGGAAAGGGTTTGGCGATATCAAACACTCTAAACAGGATAAACGCATACAGGCCAATTAACCAGCTATGCGGCAAAAATAAGGTAGCGACAAAGTAGCCCAAAAGCTCATCCAGCACGATGGAGCCATGGTCTTTTCCCAAGATGGCTTCGGCTTTACTGCAGATCACCACCGCCGCCAAAGCCAGACCCACCACCATCATCGGCATCACAAACGAACATGAGCCGTCATAGAGCCTTTTCGGCAATAGCATATATATGCCATAGCCGGTGAGAGAGCCAAAGGTTCCCGGTGCAAAGGGAATGAAACCAATCAGAAAGAGACTGGCCACCAAGGTGCTGAAGGTGATCTTTTTCTTCATAGACTTATTTCAACAAAAGCCTCGCGCCTGGCTGTTTCGAGCCACTCTTCAAGAGCTTCCATCTGCTTGGTCTGCAAGAGATATTGCTCAAGCTGGTCTTTCACTTCTTCGTAGCTATAGATTCTTTGGGGAATCTCCCGGTTGCGGATAAAGAGATACAGCATGTTCTCGTTTTCCAGCACTTCTGTGACCGAGCCCACGGGAGTGTTCATGATCGGCTCAACAAAGAGCTGAGGAATATCTTCTTCAGCAAACTCTCCCAGCAGTCCACCATCTTTGGCGGATTCGGTATCCATCGAGTATTCACTGGCCAATGCGGCAAAGTCTTCTCCATCCTGGATGCGCTGGCGAATATTCTCCATCAAAGCTCTTTCCCTGGTTTCATCTTCTGCAGTAGCAGAGATTGTTTTCAAAATATGACTGGCGCGAATCTCTTCACCCCGCTTGTCGGTAAGCAGAATGATATGATAGCCAAACTGGGATTGCACCACCGGGCTTATCTCACCCACTTCCAGGGCAAAAGCTGCATCTTCAAATGGTTCTACCATCATCCCGCTTTTGAAAAAGTCCAGATCCCCACCCTGCTCAGAGCTGGGGCAATCACTATATTCCGTAGCCATGGAGGCAAAGTCCGCTCCAGCTTGAAGCTCTTGATAGATGCTATCGATCTGTGCCAGAACCTTTGCTTCGGCTTCAGCTGAGGGAGTGATCTCCCGCATGATCAAGCTTAGTTCCCAGGAAACCGGTTTTACCGCCAGAGTATCTTTGCTGGCTTCATAAAACTCGCGCATCTCAGATTCTTGCACATTCACTTTGCTGGAGATGTGTTGCTCGATAAATTGTTCAGTGAGAGCACTTTCAGTGATCTGATCTTCAAATTGCTTTTGCAAAGCAGTCTGAGTGAGCCCTGCTTTGATTAGATCTTCTTGAAAGGCCTCGGCACTGGGGTATTGGGATTTTATCTGTTGGATATAGTTTGTAGCATATTCTTTGATTGCTTCTTTGTCGATCTGAATATCCAGTTCTCTGGCTTTTTGGATCATCAGACGCTGATCCACCATTTGGGAAAGCACTTCTTCGGGAACCAGCAACTCCTCAGCTATTCCAGAGGAGCGCATTTGATTTTGTTGTTGTTCAAGTTCCGACATCAGGATAACTTCTGAACCCACTTTGGCTACGATCTTGTCCAGCACTTCTGCGTTCATCATGCAGATCATGCCAGCTATCAGTATGGTTAGTATGATATTTTTCATAAAAAAGTCCTTTAGTAATAATAGATTTCATGGTTTTGAGATTTTATCTGCCGCAGTAGCTGCTGATAAACATCTTCTTGTTTTTCTTCGATTATTCTTTGTTTGATTTCATCCCGGTGATCTTCAAAACTGGCTTCTTTGTCGCTTTCCTGGCTTTCCGTGTAGCGAAATACATACCACTTTGCATCACTCGCTACGATCGCAGGCTGCATCGGCGCCAAAGCTCGAGCCGCCTGCCAAAATATTGAATCTGTAGAGCTTGGCTCGACAAATCCCATTACACCATTTTGTGCGCGCAAGTCGTCGATAGAATATCTCCTTAAGGCAGTACCGAAATCCATGCCTTGATTAATCTGTTGATACACGTTTTCTGCGCTAAGCTTATCCGGCAATCCGATGCGCTGAATCTTGTATGTCAGTATTGCTTTCTGAAAATCCGCCTGATGAATCCTGAAATATGAAAAGAGCTGATCTTCAGAGATCTTGATCTCAGACAGTTCTGCTGCGATCAAAGCATTGGCCTTGACCTTTTTTTTGGCATAAGAGATTCGTTCTTTTACCACAGGATCCTGATCCAGCTTCTGAGCATCAGCTGTTTGGGCCAATAACGTGAGATTTACCCAATCTTCCACATAGCGGCGTTTTTGCTCTGGTCTCAGCTGTCCCCAAGCTGCATCACCGATGATGGCTCTAAAACTCTGCATGTCCAGCACTTCCCCATTTACTTCGGCCAGATACCCGGTGTCGCCGGAATTGCTCTTGCAGCAAAGCAAAAGCAGCATCAAAGTGAGAAGGAGTAATGGCGCAAGATACTTGATCATAGAAATGGAGGAGTATATTTTACCTTGATGTATGGTTGTTTTTCGATGTGAGCATCCTGGGGCTGATAAAATTCCACCTCACCAAAATCCTTGCGTTCATAATTGCTCATGATCACAATGCCATTAGTTTGCACCACAGTGCCATCGGAAAAGGTCTTTTCTGCCACATAAGCCTGGATGATGGGCGTGATATTTACTACCAAAGAATCCGAACTGCTATTGGTGGTGCTGACCAGGGTAGAGATAAATTCCGGAGTATACATATCCACGGTGGGAATGATGGCAGCATCTTCCGGTCTTTCTTTCAACAAAAAGGCAGAAAAGCTGTAGCTGAAAGTATTCTGAAAATTAGGTAGATCATCCTTGATATAGAGCACTAATTCTGCTTTATTGATAGACACCCGCTTCAGATCTGCGGCACTTAGACTATCGCCATACTCATTTTTGAACATAGTAAAATCCGGTTGCAAATCCACATACATTCGCTGCGGCGCAAAATTGCTCAATCTCCAGGTGTCCTCACTTACTTCCACTTCGGGATGAAAGAAGCTGTATGCATTCAAAACTGCATAGCTGCTGTATTCCTCAAAATCTGCATCTGCATCCCACCAGGGCTTTTTGTATTTGTAGCTCAATTTGCTACCAGCGGTAGTAGTAGATAGCTTGAGCTCCACAAAGCCATCATTTGCTTCATCTGCTTTGATCAGGATATTCAGACCCGTGGAATCCGCATCTGCCTGCCAGTTTTGGAGCAAGTCGTAAGGCAGAGGAATTCTAAGGGTATCGCTGCTGGTAATGGTAGATGTAATCTGCGTGGTAGCCTGAGGGATCAAGGTATAATCACTTTCCATCAGGGTATCCGGATCTGCCGCCCAACCCGTGTTTACTTTGTAAAAATTGAGCGTAATCGGATTTCGCTGTACCGCGCTGCTACGTTGCACCACCAGCTCCAGTTCGAGATCGGTAATATCGCTATAGGTCTGGATCGAATCCTGAGCTTCCATATTGATGAAACGCAAGATACTCATCGCCTGAGAGCCTGCCCAATTTCCCACCAGTAGATTTTTGCGATTTGTGCTAACGCTGATTAGTGAGTCTGCAGGAAAGCTGTACCCTGAGACCACGGCATTCATATCTTCAAAAGACTGAGCATCTATTTCCGAAAAGTTTGTTCCGGTTAGATTATCCTTTTTTGTGCATGCTCCCAATACAAAAATCAGGAGCAAGAGCAGTATCAGATGTAACGGTATTTTCATATATCTAATCCTATATATTAAGAGATTTTGTAAATTAGTAATAGTAGTAGACTCTGTGGATATGTAGATAATCGGTCAAGCTTTTTCTTTTGATCCCAACTTTTGCAGCAGCTTAAGCTTGCAAAGATCGTGTGGATAAGCTGTGCATAAGTCTGGGGTTTTATGCACAGCTTATCCACCAAAACTTGGCCTAAACCCTTTATTGACAAGTTTTCCACGCTTATCCACAGGAAATCATGCACAATTGTGGATAAGTCTGACTTCAGCGTCCCCAAGCTTTTATTTAAAAGCCTTGAACGGCATCTTTGCGAGAGTAATATATCGAGCATAGTATTTGTCAATTTCTTAGTTGTTTCATCATCAATTCCACCAAAGAGCGAAACTTCTCATCATCGCGAAACTGATTTTCGATCATGCGTTTGGCATGTAATACTGTGGTGTGATCTTTGCGGTTGTAATATTGAGCGATATCTTTGAGGGAAAGGGATGGAATCAAGAGATTGGCCAGATACATGGCCACCTGGCGGGGAAAGGCTACATTGGGCTTGCGGCTTTTGTCCATCAAGAGTTCCTTGCTCAGAGCAAAAGTCCGGCACACCTGGTTGGTAATGGCGTCCAGAGTGATCTCTCGACTTACTTCTGAGATCATGTCAGAAAGGATGGTTTGAGCGATCTCAGCATCGATATCCTCAGGATTCAGTTTGTTGTATGAAGCATAAGCCAATATGCGGATCAAAGAGCCTTCCAAAGCACGCACCGACGAGCTGATCTTATCGGCAATAAAGTTTATCACTTCATCCGAAAGGATGATGTTTTCCGGCTCGGCTTTTTTTCTCAAAATAGCCACGCGGGTCTCAAAATCAGGATTCTTCAAATCCGCCAAGAGCCCGCTCTCAAAACGAGTTACCAGCCTTTTTTCCAGATCCGGTATATCCTTGGGGGGACGATCTGAAGTAAGCACAATCTGTTTTTTATTATCAAACAAAGCATTGAAAGTATGAAAAAACTCTTCTTGAGTTCCCTCTTTACGGGAGAGGAAATGGATATCGTCCACCAATAGCAGATCCACCTTGCGAAATTTCGCCCGAAATTCCGGCATTTTGTTACTGCGGATGCTATCGATCATTTCATTGGTAAAAGCTTCACTGGTGGTATAGTAGATGCTGCAATTGCGCCCTTCAGTGAGCACAAAATTGCCCACCGCCTGCATGAGATGAGTCTTACCCATGCCGCTCTCGCCATAGATGAAGAGAGGATTATAAGTATAACCAGGGCTCTCTGCCACTGCTTTGGCGGCAGAATAGGCAAAGTTGTTGTTTCGCCCCACGACAAACTCTTCAAAGTTGTACCGTTCATTGAGCCTGGCATTGAGGCTCACTTTTTTGTTACTGTAATCCGGAATCTCGCTCTTTTCACTTGCCGCTCGATAGGGATGAGTGATAAACTGAATGTCATACTTTCTGGCATAAAGACTGAAGGAAATCTCCGAAAGCACCTCTTTGTAATTTTGATTCAGGTAGTTTGCAGAAAACTGAGTCGGTACCCGGATCAACAATTGCTTGTCCGACATATCTACCAGTTTGGTCTCATAAAACCAAGTCTTAAAACTCTGCTCATTGATGTTTAATTCCAGTTTGTCCAGTATGTTTTGCCAAATATCCTGATCCATAAATCTATCCTTATCGTGCGTATTATCCACATTAGCCACAAAGCCCGATATGTTCTAATACCGAAGATGTAAGTATATAAAAAACAACGATTAAACTGCATTTGCACAGGTTTTTCTCCACCCGTTTGGCTCCACTTATCCACCACTTATCCACAGATTTTGTCTTTCTACTTATCCAGCAAAGGCTTGGCTAATATCAGAGGCCTTTCACAGCCGCCAAAGGAAGGAAAAATTCAAGCCCATTTTTTGTCAAGCAGCGATCAGATAAGCAGATATGAGCTCGGGTCAGATACAAAATCTCTAAGCATTTGCTAAAAACAGAGGATATAAGGATAACATCAATTATTACATATCCTGTACCAGCTACATAAGATTATGAGATGTATACAATTCAGGTTTTATCAATTTTTATTCATACTGCCGCTCTTTGATTCTAAACTGGATTCCGGATAGCCTCCACAAGTCTCCGCTCTGCTCCGACTTGTTCCGGCTTCCGGAATGACGGGTGGGGAGGCATTGTCTTGATTCCAGCAATTGTTCTGGCAAACGGAATGACGGGTGGGGAGACACATCGGGATGACATGTTGACACTACAAGGTCAAGATGATGCAATTACACTGCAAGGTCAATATGACTTGTAATATCACAAAGTCAAGATTGCGTGTATGGATTGGCAGTTCACAGGTCAAGATTGTGTACTTACACGGCAAGTTCAAGATTACGTGCATACATTGTCAATTCACAGGTCCAAGAGGTCATGGCTACCCTGGCACAAGCTGTCTTGGCAGATGCCTATCACATATCACATCTTCCCCTTTAGCACTACGGAATCACTACGGTACCATTACGGGTCGCACCCGTATTAGTACTGCAATGGCAAAGAGATACTGCGCTGGCTGGAATGCAGGAATTTACTCTATCTGACCTACATTCATCTACCAAACCATTATAAATCAGCTTTAGATGGCTTGGCAGTAGCGAAAGCATGTCAAGAATTCTCAGATCCAGAAACTGGCGCGTTGGGATAGTTCAAAGCAGACAACAGCAAAAAAGGAGCTCCCGGGTGGGGAGCTCCTTATGGTTATGGGTTTGTTATTTGATACTATTTCATCATGATCATTTTGCGGGTTGAGCTGTATTTGCCGGCATTCATTTTGTAGAAATAGACACCGGTGGAGACGGCCTGATTGTTCTCATCGTTACCGTTCCAGATCACAGTGTGCTCGCCAGCAGCCTTGTCTTCTTGCATCAGGTGTTTGACCAGCTGACCTTTGACGTTGTAGATCTCAATCTCGACCGGTCCCGCTTCCTTCACGCTGTAGCGGATCGTGGTGGTGGGATTGAAGGGATTGGGGTAGTTGCCTTTGAGCTCGGTCTGCAGCACCGGTGCGGTGGGATCTTCGGCCGAAGATCCGCCATCGGTATGCACACTGAAATTGTCCACGTAAAACACGAAGGCATCATCGGATACGCAACGGATGGCAATATACACGTCCTGATTGTCATAGGCAGAGAGATCGTAGATATATTCAGTCCAGTTTGTGGGAGCTTCCACATGGGAGGCGCCGGTGATATACTGGAAACCTTGCGGGATAATCACATCCATGGTGGATACACCTACCCGGAAGCGTTCCAGGCCGTAGTTAGAAGTATGGCTCTTGGCATAGAACTTCACCGCGCTGTTGTCGCCGAGATTGATGCGCGGAGTGATCATCCAGTCGTCGTTGGTAGGCTCCACAGCAGCAAAGCTGGCCGCCATCTTGTCACCTTCATAGGGATCCATATCGGTGATCGGAGGAACGGTCTGCGAAGGATTGAAGACGATGTAGGCCATGGCAGATTCGCTGCCCGGGAAGCTGATATCACTGAAGCCATAGGTAGCAGAATTGTCCTGATCCAGCATGGTCCAGGGAGCAAATTCTGTGGCAAAATCAGCATAATCTTCAAAGCTATCTTCGAGGATAGCCTCAGCCAGCTCCAGATTGACAGTTACATCAAGGGTGGCCGGCATTGATTCGCCGACATTGTAAACCGCGCTTACACCATAGACGTAGTCACCATTAGGCAGATCCATATCGACATAAGTGGTGAGATCGGGATCGCTGATCTGATGGATCACGGCCCCGTCACGATAGAGCTTGTAGCCCAGCAGCACTGCGCGCTCGTGGTTGCGGGTCTGGGTTTGGACATTGTTGCTCAGCTGACCTGAGGGAGTGGGTAGCGGCAGTTCGGTCAGAGCAGGAAGAGAAGTGCCCTTCAGAGTTTGTCCCTGAGCTACAAATCCCTGGATCATCCAGTTGTAGGTAAGCGCGTCATTCACCTGACTGAGGGTAGTCCAGCCACCTAAGTTCATCATGTTGCCTTTGCCTTCGACCTGAGGACCGTTATCACAACCAGCCGGGAAACCACCCTGAGTATTTACATTGTAACCAATCCACAGTGCTTGATCGGCCTGGATCGGGATCGGGTTGTTCAGGATTACCAGGGTCCAGTCTTCGATCACAGGAGCGTCCACTACCTGAGAGTGCACCATGGTGCCGGGAGCGGTGTCGGTGCCACCAGTCCAGATTTTGACGGTATATACGCAATCAGCATACATGGGCACAAACTTCATCTGAGCCAGAGTTCCACCCACATATTCGGTGAGATCATCGGCTGCATAGCGGTGAGCCACGTCAAAGTTTGCCGCAGCGTCGGTGCCAATGCTATTGCCCAGATTGGCGTTGTCACTCCAGGAGATCCATTCACCTTCCAGAGGCGGTACCGGGCTTTCCCAATCCAGGGTGACGTCATTGCCGTCCACGGTGGAGGCGAGATCGGTGGGAGCAGGCAGCTCTTCCACACTCACGACCACGGGACCGGCAGGAATTGATTCACCTTCATCATAAGTTGCGGTGAGGGTATATGAATATGTACCCAGGTCAAGGGCGGCATCGATGTATTCCAAAGTAGCGGGATCATCGATGGTGGCCACGAGGACATCATCACGATAGAGTTTGTAACCCAGCTGTTCACGAGTGCTGTTTGTGGCAGCAGCAACGCGGGCAGTGGGATTTTCCTGCAAGGAAAGTTCGCCACTCTGAGGGGCTCTGGGAGCTTCAGCGATGGCAGCAGGCATCATGGCACGATCAAGCTCGTGATCCACATAACCCTGGATCGACCAGTTGTAAGTAAGCGTTTCATTGAGGCCAGTGAGTTCGTCCCAGCCGTTGAAGTTGATCATGTTGCCTTTTCCGGCCACTTCAGGACCCGCATCACAACCGGCAGGGTATCCAGTGGTAGTATCTACTTCATAACCAAACCAGAGTTCGGCAGCGGCGGGAATTGGGATGGGAGAGCTGAGCTCTACTGTGTTCCACTGGCCGATGGTAAGGTCGGTAGCGACCTGGCTGTGCACCATTGCCCCCGGCGCTGCAGCACTGCCCCCGGTCCATACTTTGATGGTATAGGTGCAGTTTGCTTCATTGGGGACAAACTGGATGTGGGTAAGTGTGGAGCCCTGATAGTCAAGCAGATCGGTGGTATCGTAACGATGCGCCACGTCAAAGACGGCGGGCTGGTCGGTGCCGATGCCATCACTCATTGCGCTGGCTGTATCACACCAGGTGATCCATTCGCCGGTGGGTGGGGGTTCCGGAGCGTTCCAGCTGAGGTGGACATCAGTACCCGTCACTGTAGCCTGGAGGTTAGAGGGTGGATAGTTGGTGTCCGGCTGATCAATTCCAGTTCCAGTCAGTTCAACAGTATGCATTTCGCGAGCGATGTTGTCCTGTAATGTGATGGTTGCAGAGTGATTGCCAGCAGCTGTGGGAGAATAAACAGCGTTGAAGCTGAAGCTTTCGGCTTCAGCAAGGTTTGCCGGCAGGGTGGGAAGGCCGGTAAGGCTCATCATGTCGCTGCCGGAGAGGGCGATGGAGTTGATGGTGAGGGAGCCGTCGCCAGCGTTGGTCACGGTGAAGCTCTGAGTCGCGGTGCTGTTTACATCCACATCACCAAAATCATGAGATTCCGGAGTGATGGCAAAGACAGGTTCTTCTGCTGTGCCAGAATCGATAAGTATGCTGATTTTTGGGAAGGTTCCGGACAAGGTTCCGGTAGCTGAAGGTGCCATAGGATCGTAGGTGATACTATCGCTCTGCAGTTTACGGGCCCGGTTGGTCCCAATGGTCTGAGCTTGAAAATCGTCACTTGAGCTATAGTAATTGGCATCAATGGGACGATTTGCATAAAGCACCAGGTTATCTCCCGTATAGTTAAAAGGACTATTCAGGGGCACTGTGATGGTGTTTTCTCCCGAGGGGAGATCGATATTGCCATCGAAGACGAGGGTCAATGAAGTGGGCTCAATCCAGCCTGCTTCAAGGTCATTTTCGGTGGTGGTTCCTAACCAGATTTTGACCGGCGTTTGGGTAAGATCAGTGCTAAAGTTGTTGAAGAAACTTAGTGCAGTAATCAGGCCGGTTGCATTGATTTCATTTTCAAAATACAGGGTTTGGAAGAGACTGTTTTTATAAAAGAACTCCCAAGGGATACCCTGCAATTCATCGCCATCACCGATAGTGATGGCTGTGATCCCAGCTGGTTGGACATAAATGGCAAGCGGAGAGGAGATGTCATTGTCATCATTTACATCACCGGCGAGCAAAACCTTACCGCGAAGGTTCATGGGACCTTCTGTTGTGGGTGTGTAAGTGATGGTGATGGGAAGAATCTCACCGGAAGGGATGTCACCGGTAGGGGTCATCTGAGCCAGGACGGCGTCATCGTCATCAATCAGCTGTACCTGGTATCCGCTTTGAGAGGCAGTGCCATTGTTTAACACCATGACAGTGTAATCTGTAGCAGCATTTACGCTGGGTGTGGTGTTTCCAGATACAGAGACCGCAGCCAGATCATTGGCAGTGATTTCTTCAAAGGTTACATCATCGATATACATGGTGCGATAGGTGCTGCCCAAACCGTGTTTGAGAGCGATGAATTGTCCTGCGGCTGTGTGGTTGCTGAGATTGACCACATATTCATTCCAACCGGAAACAACACTCAATTCTTCAGCCAGGACAAAGGTGCTGGCATCGGTGGGATTGGACATTGTGCCTACATGCAGCAGGTAGTTTGTGCCGCCTTTGGCCATCAGTTTCACGCGCACCGTGCTCATATCAATGGAATTGTCAAACGCAGGTGAAATCAGCAGTAGCTCTGCCTCAGCATCACTGGAATTTGCCATTTGCACGCAATTTGGATCACTAAACGGAGATGACGTGCTAGTCCGCAGGTATGAGTAGCTAGTAGTGCTGTTGTGAATGCTGGACCAGTCAAAGGGTAAATCTGGTACGGTCACTGCATCCCAGTTTTGGGTATAAGGTAAAGAATTGACCGAGGCTTCACCATGAGTAGTGAAACTCCAAACCGGGCAATTAGTGGCATCACCCATATCGTTGTAAGGAACAATCTGCCAGTAGTAAGTGGTATCGGTATTGAGCTCAGGATCAGGGGTGTAGCTGGTAGCATCTTCCAGATCCAGATCACTTACTATGTTTGAAGGAGGATTATTGGTTCCCAGACTCAGTGTATATCCCGTGGGAACTCCACCACCCGAAGCCCAAACCAGAGAAGTATAAGGGCTTACTAATTCTGCTCCATCTTCAGGTAAATACACAATAGCTGGATTGGGTGGGTCAGTTAACTGCAGTTCAGTCATGTTGAATCTGATATTTGAGCGGTTTGTACTGATAGTGCCTGTAGTCGCATCTATCGCTTCAAGGGAATCGCTTTGATAACGCAGACTGCTGTTGAAAGTAGTGGTGCTGTAATACACAGAAGCATTTTGCGTATATGAGCCGGGGATCAGCGATGTCACTACGTCAACCAAAAGATGAGAACCACCATCCCAGACGAAAGGAGCGGTGAATTCATGAGTGTTCCATCCTTCTACAGGGAGAAAATCGTTCTCAAAAAACACCTCAGTGTAGTCTCCTGTTTCAAAGGTGGTGGTTAATGCCGTCTGAGTAGTTTGCTTTAATCTGATTTTGAAATTTGGCATCGGGGAACAGGTATTTACATTTTGGACGTTAAAGGCTAGTGAAGTAATGTCTCCAGCTCCGCCGCCCAAGTCTTCAAGTTCGCTCGCCAGGATCAGGTATTGCTGGCGGAAGTTTTTGTAATAAGTACCGTAGGGAGTGGGAACACCTGAAGTGCCGTTGGTAGTGTCTCCATCTCCGACGGTTACCAAGATTTGTGCGTTGAGATTAGCCGCAACTCCCAATCCGAGGATTAGTAGTAAGGCTAAGATCACAAGTTTTCTCATACTGTGACTCCTGTTTTTAGTTATTTTAGTGTTTAAGATGTATCCTGGTCTCAATAATGACAAGGGTCAAAAAAAACGAGTTCTTTCAACAATTAAACGTATAGATTCCACTACTAAGCCAATTTAACAGCTGTTGAAATTCTGTAAAGAAAAAATTGCTGATGCTATGATAAGTGCAATGATTCATGCTCTCATTTTTTCCCGACTGCGGCAATGTAGATCACAAATTCCTTGATCCCATCGATCTTGAGTGCGTCGTTCATGCCTTCGTCCAGATAGGCTCCGATCATGCAGGCACCGCTATCAATAGCCTCGGCCGCCAGATGCAGATTTTGGCCGATGTGTCCGGCATCCAGATAGAGATAGCGGTAGCCACGCTGTCCATAGCGCCAGGATGTGCGATACGGTACCGCTGTGTAGATGAAGTTTACTGCAGAACTGCGGATCATTTCCTGTCGGAAGCAGCCTTCGAAGATCTTAGTCTGGATCTCAGGACTTTCATCGATCAGGATCAGGCAATGCTTGATGGGGTGGTAATAGTAGAGCCCGGGCTTGAGTCCGGCGACACGGTGGATATCCACAAAGGTCTCGATGGGGTGGCGGGAACCTGCCGATGGCACATTGCGAAAGGTGATCTCCATGCGCTCGGTGGATCTGAAATCCCGCGCCCAGGAGCTGCAATAGAGCAAGAAGGAGAGTTCTTCCAGGCTGAGTTCCGCCTCACTGTATTTGCGCAGACTGCGTCTTTGCACGATTGCGTCCTGCAGGGAGATTTGCCGATAATCCAGGGTACCTACTGCCGGCAGAGAGAAGAGCTCTCCACTACGGGCATTGATGGCATCCGGACGGGTCAGACCACATTCCTGATCGCTTTTATCAGCATAGATGTAGCGGGTTAGACGCACAAAATCCGGGCCGATGGTCTCGGCTTGGGGACGGGCAGCTTCGATCTCTTGCAAGAGCGGCTGCATTGCGTTTTCCAACAGCTCTATTTCTTCCATGCTCAGTCCGGATTCTTGATGAATATCCTCATTTGAATAGCCACGGGTTTTGAAGTACAAGTAGTCAAAGGTTCTGGGATCCATTGTCAATCTCCTGTTTTTGGGTTGTCTTAATATAGATCATTTCGCTGATCTTGCTTGAGTTTTTCCACGATGAGTTTCACTTCTTCAGAGCGGTCTTTGGTGGTGATCAGGATCGCATCTTTGGTCTCGATCAGGCACAGCTTTTCCACTCCGATCAGGGCAACGAATTTGTCGCTTTGAATGTAGTTTTCCCTGGAGTCTATGGTCATTAGCTCTGAGCTTGAGAAATTTCCCTGCTCATCCTTGGGGCTGATTTCCGCCAGGGCTTTGAAGCTTCCCACATCACTCCATCCCATCTCAACCGGGATTACTGCGCAATCATCCGCTTTTTCCATGATACCGATATCAATGGGAATGCGGGGCATTCGCTGATACAGCTCAGAGATATCTGCTTTTGAGCCCTGAGCTTGCCAGATGTCACCGATTTGCTCACAGATATCGGATACCTCAGGTAGATAGGCTTTGTAGGCGTGGCTGATCGCTGAGATCGTCCAGCAAAACATCCCGCTGTTCCAATAAAAACCACCCTGACTGAGGAAGCTTTGTGCTGTTCTTAGATCAGGCTTTTCCTTGAAGCGCTGGACAGTAAAGATTCCAGATTTAAGCTCAGCTCCTGCTTCGATATAGCCGTATCCAGTGGCGGGATAATCCGGCACGATGCCAAAGGTGATAAGAGCCCCGCTTTGGGCGGCTTGTCCGGCTTTTTCCAGATTTTCCAAAAAGCTATTGGGATCCCGGATTACATGGTCTGCCGGCAGCACTATCATCGTGGTATCATCACTGTAGCGGGGTCTTAAGTATTCCACGCTTAGTGCGATGCAGGGTGCGGTATTCATGCCAAAAGGTTCGATGATGATGTTGTTTTGCGGCAGAGCAGGCAGATGTAGCTGCACCAAAGCCAGCTGATCTGCAGCGGTGACGATGTAGATATCGTTTATCGGGATTTTGGGTAAAAGCCGATCCACGGTAAGCTGCAGCATGGACCGTTCTCCTGCAACCTTCAAAAACTGCTTGGGATGGCGCTGACGGCTTTGCGGCCAGAATCTGGTTCCGGATCCTCCAGCCATTATTACTGCGATCATCTTATCCTCCCTGTTTTGTGTGAAACATTGCCTTAGCCATTATTGTTCGATAATCCGGGTATCTTCAGGATAGCTGAATTGCCATACCCTGCGCGGAATCTGCCTGTCTGTGATGATATTGCTAAAACTGTAACTAACCGTATTTTCAGAGCGATCTGTATAGCTGAGATAGGACACAATGCCGGACTTACTTTCGATAATGGCTTCCAATTCCTCGAGCATGGGATCTTGTCTCGGGATCAGTCTTATCCGGCTCTTACCCTCTGCCTGAGAGAGAATTTGCAGCTCGCTTTTATTCCAGTAGAGTTGTAAAATCTCAAGGGGATTCATCTTGCTGAGTTCCGGCAAAATCTCATTGCGATAAAGGGTTTTGGAGGCTCCGTCATAGAGTTCTGCCAGGCCGCTATGAATATACAATCTTTGCACATTGGGCTGTTCAAAGCTCATCAGCATTTTTCCGGGCTGAAAGTAAAGCCGTCCCCGGTATGTGATTTCCTGCTCGATGTTGCTGTAGAAATTGCGCTGGCTTACCTCAGCCTGAAAGCTTTGCAGTGTGCCGTAGCGCTGATTGAGCTTCTGATACAGTTCAGCACCATTTTGAGCATACAGGATGCTACTCAGCAGCATCAGCAGAAAGCTAATCTTCTTCATTCATCACTCCCAGGCGGATCAGGTCATCATGATTTGCTATCACATCGCGGGATTTACTGCCCAAATGAGGTCCCACGACCTGGGCGCGTTCCAAAAGATCTACCAATCTGCCAGCTCTGGCATAGCCGATCTTGAAATGCCTCTGCAGCATGGAAACCGATGCGGTATTGGAGCGCACCACCACTCTGGCTGCTTCGGGGAAAAGCTCATCATCCCATTCAAATAGTCCTTCATGTTTTTCGGTCAGTTCTTTTTGCAGGCTAAAATCCTGTTTCGGTTTGGGTTGCATGGCCAGAAAGTTTGTGACCCGGGCAATCTCCTGATCTGAAACATAGGCACCGTGGATGCGTTCGGAGCTGGCCTTACCCGGAGGCAAGAACAGCATGTCGCCACTACCCAAAAGACGTTCTGCGCCAATGACATCAAGGATCACGCGGCTATCGACCCGCGAGGTGACCTGAAAGGCAATCCGCGCCGGGAAATTTGCTTTGATGATTCCGGTGATCACCTTGATCGAAGGTCTTTGTGTGGCCAGGATCAGGTGAATGCCTACAGCCCGTGCCATCTGAGCCAGGCGGGTGATGGGCGATTCGATATCCTTACCACTGGTCATGATGAGATCGGCAAATTCATCCACCACTATCACCAGATAGGGCAGCTTTTGCATCTCGGGATCACCAGCGCTTTTCTCATTGTAGCCGATGATCTCCCGCACCTTGGCTTCCTGGAGCAGTTCATAGCGCCGTTCCATCTCTTTCACTGCCCAATACATGGTTTCCAGAGCCGTATCAGGATCGGTTACCACATTGCCGATCAGATGTGGCAGATCTGCATAACTTGCCAATTCCACACGCTTGGGATCGATCAAGATCAGTCTCAGATCATCCGGAGTGGTGCGCATGATCAGGCTCATCAGGATGGTATTGATACATACAGATTTACCACTACCTGTGGCTCCTGCAATCAAAAGGTGGGGCATCTTGGTCAGATCCGTGATAATGGGTCGGCCAGAGATGTCTTTACCCAAGCCAAAGGCCAGCTTGGATTTGTTTTTGTGCATGTCTTCGCACAAGAGCAGATCTTTGAGATAGATCATATCCCGGGTAAGATTGGGAATCTCGATGCCGATCAAGCCGCGTCCGGGAATCGGAGCCTGCACCCGGATGGCTTTGGCTTTGATGGCCAGTGCCAGATCATCTGCCAGAGAGGAAAATCTGGCCACCTTGACTCCCTTTGCTGGCTCCAGCTCATATTGCGTGATGATGGGGCCGATGTTCACATTGCGTACTTCGGCCTCAATCCCAAATTCTGCCAGTTTGTTCTTGAGGATAGAGCTGGTATTCAGGATCTGAGTCTCGATCTCCTTGCGGTCTTTATCCGAGAGCTTGACCGGGCTTTCCAAAAAGTCTTCCACCGAGGGTAATTGATACTCTCGATCATCGTCATCATCATAGCTCACTGGCCGGATTGCTGGTGTGGCTTTCTTGGGCTTGAGTTCGGGGCCAGGAGGCAGCGGCAGTTCACGATCCACATGATCAGAGATATTTGGCTTGGCCGCGTCGTTGCTACTGCTCTGAATCAGGGGTTGATCGACGCTGGGGGAGGGCAGATCAGGTTTTTGCCGGGGGCTGATTTCCTGCCAGAAGATACTCAGCCAGCGCTTGATCCGGGAAAATTCGATGATCGCAAGCAGAGACAAGATCATGCTGCCGATCAGGATGATGCGGGCGCCGGTATCTTTGAAGATGGCTGCCAAAAGCCGATACAAAGCCAAAGGTAACACGCTTTGCGAGTAAGAAGGTAGCCGGGATGCCAGCAAAGACTGCAAAAAGAACAGCACAAAGACCAGCAAATAGCCCTTTTGTCTTGAGGCGGTGAGCTCCGGATCCACAAAATACTGGAAGGATACCGCCCCGATGATGATGAAGCCCAGCAGTGAGAGCCAGTATCCAAAGATATAGATAAAGAAATATCCAAACAAGATGCCAAAGACACCGATAGGATTGTTTGTCTGCTCTCCTGAAGAGCTGAGCCAACTGAAAATATTGCCGGTATCGGTCAAGGTCCGGATATCCTCTGAGATGCTCTTGTAACCCATCAATAGCGAGATGATCACCAGCAGGGAGAGCAGTGAGATGGCAGCACTTATCAGCCGTTTTTGATAGCGACTGAGCCCGGCATGCTGCTTACTTGTTCTTTTTTTGGCCTTGCTTTTTGTTTTTGCCATTTCTTTTCCTTATACGTTGAAGCGAATATTCAGGATGTCACCGTCCTTGACCTGGTATTCCTTGCCTTCCAGGCGAAACAGTCCTTTTTCCTTGAGGTGTTTTTCACTGCCGTGTTCCATGAGGTCGGCATAGCTAAAACACTCGGCGCGGATGAATCCTCGTGCCAGATCGCTGTGGATCTTGCCGGCGGCATTGACGGCATTGGTACCTTTGGTGATGGTCCAGGCGCGCACTTCATCCTCACCCACGGTGAAAAATGAGATCAGTCCCAAAAGCTCGTAACAGAGCAGAGTGAGCCGGTCTGTGATCGATAGCTCCATGCCCATATCTGTCATAAAAAGCTCTGCTTCATCAGCTTCCAGTGTGCTGAGTTCTTGCTCAAACTTGCCGGCGATTACCTCCGCCATAAAGCCCCGCTTGCGGATCTGAGCCAGGAGCTCTTCCTGCTGTGTAAAGGCATTTTCCGTGGTGTTGAGCAAGATCAATAGCGGCTTGGCACTAAAGAACTGAAACCCGCGGATTGCTTTTTCCTCTGCCGCAGGCAGCTCCAAATCGCGAATGCTCTGGTTTGCTTGCAGTTGTTCCAAAATGCGGTTTAGAGCTTTCTCTTCGGTCTGGATGGCAGGAGTCTTGATCCCGCGCTTGTAGCTCAGCAGGATCTTTTCCAGCCGCTTTTCTGCCACCACCATATCAGATAAGATCATCTCATCTTCAAAGTGGGAAAGCACCTTCAGGGGATCGCCATCCCCATATAATTGCTCCAATTCCTCGTCCACAAAGGCCCGCAAGATCAAGACAAAAGCTTCACAGCTCTTGATTTCAGAAAAGATCGCAGATTCGGGATTGTCCGATTCCCGGGCAAATATACCAGGAAAGTCATGAAACTCGATATTGGCATAGATGGTCTTTTTGGGTTTATAGAGCTCACTGAGCCGGGTGATGCGTTCATCTGTGACCTGCACGATGCCGATATTGGCTTCACTGGCAGGGGGAGAATATTTGTCCACCTCGTGGTCAGTGCCGGTCAGGGCATTAAAAATCGTGGTTTTGCCGCCCTTTGGCGGTCCGATAAGGGCAATCTTCATGTTTTATCCTTGTTTACAATTCTCGTTTTACCAGGCTTGGGCTTGGATTTCATCTCACTGGCTTTGTACAAAGCCCGGATTTCTGGAGCTAATAGGGGACGCCATCTACCCAAGGGGAGATCTTTGATCAGCAAGGGGCCAAACTGCACCCGGCGGAGGCTTCGCACTTTGCCGCCCACGGCTTCGAGCATATAGCGGATCTGGCGTTTTCTCCCTTCGGTGATCACCATCTTCAAGCTCATACCTTGCTCTGTTTCACTTTTTACGTAAACCCCGGCACTTTGGGTGCGCCCTCCCTCGATCTCCACGCCCTGACGCAATCTGGCAATGGCAGCACGTGTGAGTTTGGGCTCCACTTGCACCCGATATACTTTTTCCACCTTATGGCTGGGATGCGTAAGCTGCTTGATCAGCTTACCGTCATTACAAAAGAGCAGCAAGCCTTCGCTGCTTTTATCCAGTCTGCCGGCATAGGGGAGACTGGCATATTTTTCCGGCAGCAGATCATACACGGTTTTGCGGCTATATTCGTCCTTTTGAGAAACCACATATCCGGTGGGCTTGTTCAAGACGATAAAGATCTTCTCTGCTTCTGCGCTCAGCACCCGGCCATCATAGCACACCTGATCCCGGCTGGGATCGATCTGAGACGAGAGATCGGTGCAGATCTCACCATTTACGGATATCTGCGCCGCGGTAATCAGTGCCTCCACCTTGCGCCGGCTGCCCAGTCCACAATCCGCTAAAAAGCGGTTTAAACGGACTGTTTTACCAGGCTTCAAGGCTGTTTTGGATAGCTGTTTTGAAGATACTTGAGAAGATTTCACTTAAGGCTTCCTCTTTGCTGTCATATCGCGCAGTGCTGTCATCGGTCACTTTGTAGATTTCGGTAATCCTGAGCGCGGTGTTTTCATAGATTACCTCATTTTTTACCAGATCTGTAAACACTACATTTAGCACCAATATCAACTGATAATCCTGTACCTGATTTGCGCTATTGTAGCTGTATATTTTTTCCTCAAAAGATGTGATTTCCCCTTCCAAAGAGCAATCCGGATCCTGAGTTACCAGTTTCAAACGCCCGTCATTTCGCACCGATAACGACAGCTCATTCAGAGCTTTGTCTGCCAACGCAAATTCTGCAGTTAGATTCTCAAACGGCTCCACCCGGATTTTTTTTAAATGCGGGTAAGCATTTGAATAAACTGAATAGTAGCAGCTACAAAGTAGCAGCAAAATCAGACTTGGAAAAATAAATCTCTTGACCATTATGCCATATCCAAAAAAATCTCGTATCCTTGTCAAGTTAAACCTGAGGCAAGAGCAAAAAAACTATAGTACGCTACCTAAAATAGGAGGTAAACCCGATGGCTAAGAAGTACATTTCTAAAGCCGAAGCTGCCAAAAAACTAAAAGTCTCGGATCGTGTGATCCAGGAAATGATCAATAGCAAGATCTTCGAGACCAAAATGGTGGGGAAAAACGAGAAAATCGATGAAGATTCGCTCAATGAATGGTTGGAAAATCTCAATGAAGATGATGAACATATGCTGGCTCTCAAACGCGTGATTTGCCACTTTGAAGAGTATATGCGTCCGGAAAACATCTTTCTGGATTTTCATGCTGAAAACAAATATGATGCCATCCGCATCCTCAGTGAAAAAGCCAAAGATCTCAAACTCGTGCGAGATGCCCGCTGGCTCTATGAAGTGGTAGTGGCCAGGGAAGAACTGATCTCTACAGCCATCGGAAATGGGGTGGCGCTCTTGCATCCAAGACATCTTCACCCTTCCAAGATCAAAGCTCCTTCGATCCTCTTTGGCCGTTCGCTGGAAGGTGTGGATTTTGATGCACCGGATCACAAACCGGTCAATATCTTCTTTATGCTGCTGCTGCACAACGACAAACAGCATCTTTTCTCACTCTCTTATATCTCCAAGCTGATCACAAACCCCGCAGTTTTGGAGAGTTTCCTCAACGCCACCAGCGAAGATGAGATCAATAAAATATTTAGCGACACCATGGAGGATAAGGCTTGATGAGTAAAATCCGCATCATAATCGGCAGCAAAAGCGATCTTGAGATCTGTAAACCTCTGCGACAAATGCTGGATGACTTTGGCGTGGAACACGACTTTCATATCAGCTCTGCTCATCGTAATCCCGAAAACACCAAAAAACTGGCGGAATCTGCCGAGAGTGAGGGATATGGAGTGATCATTGCCTGCGCCGGTATGGCCGCACATCTACCGGGTGTGATCGCTTCGCATACCATTTTGCCGGTGATCGGAGTACCAATCCAATCTGGAGCTTTGGCTGGTGTGGATGCCCTGTATTCCATCGCCCAAATGCCTACCGGAGTCCCGGTGGCTACAGTGGCGATCAATGGCGTAAAAAACGCCGCCTTACTCGGTATCCAAATCCTGGCCCTGAGTGACGCAGATCTACAGCAAAAGTTCCGCAATTACAAAGACGGCCTGAAAGGATAAGACAGTTTTCATAGCTAAAATAGGCGGTACGGCGACCGCCTGTACTGTAGGGGCGCTCGCTTGAAGCGCCCATTCACAAAGAGAGTAGAACCTGCAGAATATGGAGTTAGATCCAGTTTAGCAGAGCATTAGGGAAAATATCCGGGAATCTATCTTATAAAAGCGTAAGTGATGCGTGTTGCTAATCTGTTCACGATGTACCTACTTTATACCAAATAGGCGGTACGGCGACCGCCTGTACTGTAGGGGCGCTCGCCTGAAGCGCCCATGTGAAATATTTTCTGTAGATCTACGGCACCCACATAATTTGAAAGAGAGCCATTCTTCATACATTTAGTAAGGGTGATCACAGCCAGGATAATGCTTGCCCTTTAGCACTACGGATTCAATACGGGTCACACCCGTATTGATATCCTAATGATTCTGCAGTGCTGATGAGGTAGATTCCCACTGTACTGAGACATCCTGTGTTGATGTGAGGAAATATCCCACAGGATTTGATACAATCAGGTTTTCTATGAAGAGCTTATTAGTAGAATGTATAAGAGAATGAAAAGATAATCAGAGAGCAAGTATGAATGTACTTTATACAATTCCAACGTAACAGGGAAAATCTTGTACCTCAAGGCGATACACTGCTTCTGCGCCCAAGTCTGCCCAGAGGAATGTTTCACATGAAACAATGCTGCGGCTCAGCACTGCCGAGATGCCACCCACAGCAATCAGGTACACTGCCCCTGCTGCCGTGATTGCTTTCATTGTGGCTGATGATCTGTCACCTTTGCCGATCATCACTTTGAGTCCCGCCGCCAGCAGAGCATCGGTATAGGGATCCATGCGGGAACTGGTGGTGGGACCGACAGCACCGCAGATCTTTCCCTTTGCTGCAGGGCTGGGGCCACAATAGAAAATGGCACTGTGCGATAAATCCAAGGGTAGAGGCTCGCCTGCGGACAAGAGCCGCAGCAGCCGTTTGTGAGCTTGATCTCGTGCCGTATAGATGGTGCCATTGAGTAAGACTTTGTCATAAATCTGCAGGGACTTTATCTGCTGTTCATCGATTGGCAGGTAGAGGCGAATTTCCTTCATCTCAGATCCAAAGCTCACAGTGACGGTGGGCGTGGCATTGCAGATTGACGGCAAGCGGTAAACTGGCGATATGGCAGGGAGCGGGCAAAATATGGACGGCGAGCACGGTGTTGTTGCCGCCAAAACCCTGGATCCCGCAGCCTCGGGCATTTATTGTTGCCTTGATTCGCTGTTCCATTTCGGCATAATGCGGATCCGGATGTGCTCTACCCAGATCCTCAAAAAGTGCCCGTTTTGCCAATAGCGGTGCGCCTTCGAAGTTGCTCCCGATCCCAATCCCCAATATCAAGGGGGGACAGGGACGTGAACCCGCCGCCAAAACCTCATCACAGACGTAGCTGACGATATCTTCAGCATTTACTGCAGGACTCATCATCTTCATAAAGCTCATGTTTTCAGCACCACCACCTTTTTGTGCGATCAGAAGCCGCAGCCGATCTCCGGGCGTGAAGCTGATATGAATGATGGCAGGAGTATTGTCGCCGGTATTTGTGCGCTCAAACAGCGCTTCGTTGACGATGCTGGCACGCAGGGGACAATCACTTTGCGCCTGGCTCGCGGCACTATTGATGGCTTGTTCCAGCGTAGCTCCACTGATGTGGAGATCACTGCCGATTTCGGCAAAGACTACCGTAGTCCCGGTATCCTGACACAGAGGGATCCGGTCCTGGCTGGAGATATCCTGATTTTGGAGTATAGCAGTAAGAATGTCTTTGGCGATCTCACTTGTTTCGGTCTCAAGCGCTCTGCGTAAGGCCAGATTTACCTTGGGATCGCAGTGATAAGAGATCTCACAGATTGCGCGATAGACTTGTTGTTGGATCTGTTCTGCAGAAATGATGCGCATCACAGCCCCTTTTTGCGTTTGATCAGATATCTGAGCAATAGCGAGCTGATGTCCTCTGTGATAGAAACTGGATTGTATTCCACCCGCAATTGATGACAGGATTCTTTGAGCTTTTGGTAAAAGGCATCGTAACGTTGACGGTATTCTTTGCGAATCTGCCAGGGGTTCACCGTGATCTTCTCTCCGCTTTCGCTATCGATAAACTGAGTCTCGCGACGAAATTCCAGGCTTTGCTCTTTGGGGTCAAAGAGATGAAACACCAGTAGCTCATGCCGGTGGTTGCGGAAGTGTTTAAAGGCCTGGATGATCTTCTCTTCATCTTCCATGAGGTCGGAGATGAGGATGATCAAGCTGCGTTTTTTGATACTTTCAGCAATCTCATGCAGGGGAGTCAGGATATCAGTACTCTCTTCTGCTTCAAGCTGCACCAGCCGGCTAAAGATCTGTGCAGTATAGGAGCGGAAGGCTTTGGGACTAAGCGTAGAGCTAATCCGGTGGTTAAAAGTATAGAGCCCCACAGCATCCTTTTGGGCAATCATCAGCCAGGCCAGGGATGCAGCCAGGCGCTTGCCAAAATCGATCTTGCTCTCTGTTCCGGAGCTGTAAAACATGGATTTGCTATGGTCCAGGAGGATGTAGCAGCGCAGATTGGTCTCTTCTTCATAGCGCTTTACATAGTATCTGCCGGTGCGGGCCACGATCTTCCAATCCACGTTTTTCAGCGACTCGCCGGGATTATATTGGCGATGATCGGCAAATTCCACGCTAAAGCCATGATAGGGAGATTTGTGCAAACCGATCAGAAAGCCTTCTACGATCTGCTTTGCGCTCAGCTGCAGGCGGCTGAGTTGCGCCAGATTTTCGTCACTGAGAAGTGGCATCTATTTCTGCGCCGGACGCCACAACAGGGCGATGGGGATGATGATCACATAGGCTGCTACAAGCAGGATGGGCGATATGGTGATTTCATTGAAACTCATAATCACATAGCCCAATATCAAGATGATGGCGCTGATGATCAGCAAGCCGTAATTCGCTTTGCCGAGTTGGATTCGGTCCTCTTTCTTTTTTGGCATGAGAGCTCCTTTTTTGGTGCTGGAGTATATATCTGAACCTTTGTTTAAAGAAGTGGCTGAATCTGTCAAACACTTTTTCTGTTTTGATGGTAAGAATCGTGGATTTGCCGATAAACGGCTTCAGAAAGCTCAGAACGCGTTTTCTCTTGCGGTTGCAGTATTGACTCTAATATTTCGATTTCAACGTTAATTTTACGGCCTAAGAGCTTCATAAAATGAGGGGCAAAGCTCATATCACCATACCAGCAGATGAGATCGCGGTTGTTATCGCTTATCTCCTGCCCATCGATACTGATATATTTGATGCAAACAGGCAGGATGGGACAATTTACGTTGAGCGCAATCTGGAAGAGGGATCTGCGAAAGCTGCCCACAGTCTTGCCATCGGTGGAAGTTCCTTCGGGGAAGAGTACTACTTTGAAGCCTTGTGCAATGGCATCGCTGAAGTTCTGGATCTCATGTTTGAGGCTAACCGGCCGCTTGCGATCCGTATAAAGAGATCCTCCCAGCCGGGTAATCGCGCCCAAAAGGGGATTGCTACCCATCTCCACAGAAGTGATAAAGACCAGTTTTTCCAGGCTGGCAAGCAGGATGATATCGGTGTAGGAAACGTGATTTGCCACCAGCAAGTAGGGAGTATCCTGGAGGGCAGTCAGGCGCTCAGGATGCTTTACCCTGAGGTCAATCTGAAAGGCCTTGAGAAATTTCCTGGCAATGCGGCTGGTGTTTTGGATGTTACGCTGGCGGGTCAAAAGGGGATCTTTGGTGCTCAGCGCGATCCACCATCCCCGGCCAAAGAAATCCAGCATCAAAGCCAGATGGCGCAAGAAGTAACAGGCAGCTTTCATGGGGGGGCAGTTAGCTATCCCGAGGTTTACGAATCGCTTTTTCCTGCAAATTGCTGACATCCAGCAGGGTGAGGAAATCGATGCACTTAAAATTCTTATCCAGCGCCGGCGAACCACATACTTTGGCTCCCGCCTTGAGGTATGAAGCCAGCAGGGAAGGGATCATCGCTTTCATTTGCGAGGGGGTCATGGTTTCGGGATCAGGCATATTTTTGAGCATACCCCGGATTTTGTATTTAGTGCGGGGGCGAACTCTGTGTTCATGGCTCAGATGTCCATTTTGCAGCAGATAGCGGTATATTTCGCGGATTTGGGCGTGATCTGTGGTCTTGATGCTGGAGCAGCCAAAGAGGTAATTGGTCCCGCTGGCTTTGATATAGGCCGAGATTCCTTCCCAGAGCAGGGCGATGGTCACACCATTGCGATGCTCGGGATGCACACAGGCCCGCCCCAGTTCGAGTTTGGTGCCGGGTAAGCGTTTGATATGTTTCATGTGAAACTCTGTGGCAGTGTACCATTTGCTGGTAAAGAGCGAGGACTGCAACCGGTATGTCCCGATCAGCATATTGGTTCTTTTGTCGATGATAATAAGATGATCGCAAAGCTTGTCAAATCTATCCTTATCGATTCCGGAACGCTTACTTTTTTTGAGCAGCTCAGAGAGAAAGACATCGTGACGCAATTTTAACGCTGCATGTAGTTCCTCGCGGGAATCTGCGGTTTTCACGACAAAGTTCTTCTTTTCGATACTGATCGGAATATGGGCTCTGAAATTCTTCATCCGATTTCTGGTCAGGATGCCAATCATCGCTGCCACATTGATCTTTGGGTTCAATTTTATCATCTGCTCCGCTCTCTTTATTCATAGCTAAGATTCTCTAACTATCACTATCATGGGGAAGCAGAAATTCTGTCAAGTGCAAAGTGCAGTTTTCTCTTTTGAGCACATAACTGTCTGAGCAAAAGCAGACTGTAATGAACAGCGCTTAGCAAGCATGACTCATGAGCGGCGATCAAATAGCCATTTGCATCCAGCCCTGAGATTTTGCATAGTGGAGTTTGTGAGCGGATCTCAGGCTGGTGTCGCGTCAAGCAGAACCGGGCACGACAGTGCTTCATTTTGCATATTTAGCTGCGTAAACTCACTGTTTGATCCTTTTTCATTGACAAAATTGCAGTGGACAGATAATGTTACCGCTACTGGAAATATGCCTAAATGGCAAGTTCAATAACGTCTTACGGAGTTAGTAATGAAGATACTGATCACAGGAGGTGCGGGCTTTATCGGTTCGCATCTGGCCGAACGCCTTCTTGAGCAAGGCAATGAAGTATATGCGATAGATAATCTTTCTACCGGTAGTTTGAATAATATCGAAGCTTTCCGCAACAATCCCAAGTTCCATTTTTACACGGGGACGATCCTCAATCGCGAGCTCATGGACGAGCTGATCTCAAAATGCAAGCAGGTCTATCACCTGGCGGCGGCTGTAGGTGTGAAATACATCATCGAAAACCCCCTGCTCTCGCTGAAGACCAATATCGTGGGCACAGACAACGTCCTGGAATTGTGCAACAAATACAAGGCCAAAGCGTTGATCACCTCCACCAGTGAGATCTATGGCAAGAGCGAGAAAGTTCCTTTTGCCGAGCAGGATGACCGTCTATTGGGCTCCACTCACATCAGCCGTTGGGGTTATAGCTGTTCCAAGGCCATCGATGAGTTTATGGCTTTGGCTTTTTATCGAGAAAAGAAGCTGCCGGTGGTGATCGTTCGCTGTTTCAACACAGTAGGGCCAAGGCAGACCGGACAGTATGGCATGGTCTTGCCAAAATTCATCAAGGCGGCATTGCTGGATCAACCCATTGTGGTCTATGGTAGCGGCACTCAGACCCGCTGTTTTGCTGACGTATCCGATGTGGTGGGTGCTTTTATCAAGCTGATGAATACCCGTGAATGTGAAGGCGATATCTTCAATGTAGGCACCACGGAATCGATTAGTATTGCCGATCTGGCCGAAAAAGTGAAGGCTATGTGTGAGAGCAAATCCAAGATCGAATACATGAGCTATGCAGACGCTTTTGAGGAAGGATTTGAGGATATGATGAACCGCATGCCGGATCTTGGCAAGATCCACGAGAGCATCGGTTTTGAACCTCAATACAAACTGGACGATATCATCAACCGCATGATTGAGTATTATGAAAATTAGACTACTTTGCAGCATCATCTTGCTCATGACCATCAGTCTGGCATTTGCGCTGGATATTCCCCTCACGGATGTGCCGCAGATCTCGATCAGCATCAGCGGATATGTCGAAAATCCCGGCACTTACAAGGTCTATCCGGTGGATCGGCTTTCGGAAGCCTTGAATCTCTCCCGGACCCCGGCGGAGCTTATGCTGCGTCAGCCCAGGCTTTTACCCGCAGAGCAGGATCCCCTGCAGAAGCTGAATCCCATTCCCGATTTGCGCGAAGCAGATGAAGCAGAGCGGGATTATGCTCAATATCAGGCTTTGCGACACATCACCGTGCACAGAGCTGGCGAGAGTGTGGTCTATGATCTGCTCAGTTTTTATCGGCTGGGCGAGATCTCGCAGAATCCGCTCTTGCGGGATGGTGATGTGATTCACGTCCCAATAATCGACGATTTTATCAAGGTCTCTGGAGCGCTGGCGTACTGTGGAGATCTGGAATACAAAGCGGGAGACACCGTGGGCAAAGTCATTGATCTGGCCTTGGGCACCTTGCCGGATGCCGATCTCTCGGCGGTACGCCTTAGCGTTTATCAAGGCAGAGATGAAGCTTATCAGGTCAGGATCCTGGATCTGGTAGCGAATCCCCAGCTCAAAGCTACTGCCATGCATGCCGGAGATCGCCTCATGATCCCGCATGATAGCCGTTATCAAAACAAAAAGACTATCACTCTGAGTGGGCAATTTGTGCATCAGGGCGAGTATATCTTGCCCGCAGACGCCACGCTTTGGGATGCGATACAAATGGCTGGTGGCATTACCGATGAAGCGGATATCGACAACGCAGTGGTCCTGAATGAGGATTACAATGCCGAGCCTGATCCCGAGTTTGAGCGGCTCAAACTCAATCCTCCGGCGGGATTGAGCCCCATCGAGTATGCTTATTTCAGAAATAAGTTGCGTCAGGCCAAGGGGCGCTACAGCGTAGATTTTAAGAAGCTCATCACCAGCGATGGTGAAGAGGGAAACATCAGCCTGAACAACGCTGATCATATCTACTTGCCGCAAAAGCTGGACATGATAAGAGTTAGCGGACAGGTACACAATCCCGGGCTCTTGCCCTTTAGTGAGGGTAAAGACTGGAAGTATTACATCGAGCAGGCGGGGGGCTATGCAAATAACCATAATCCGCGCGGTATCCGGGTGCTGCGAGCTGGCAGTGGAAACTGGGAAAAAGTCAAAAAAGCCGAGCCTTTACAACCCGGAGACATGATCTTTGTGCCGGATAGGCTGGATCGCAGTCTTTGGACGGACTTGAAGGATATCATTGGTCTCACGGCCTCTGCCATCACGATCATAATCGGGGTTCAAAACCTCACCAAATAAGGAGTTTACACACGATGAAAGTACCGATGCTGGATTTACACGCGCAATACGAATCACTGATGCCGGAGATTCGCGCACAGCTTGACAGGGTCTTTGACTCGCATCACTATATCATGGGCGCTCAGGTAAAAGAGCTGGAAGAGAAGATGCAGGAATATCTGGGCATCAAACACGCCATCGGCTGTGCTTCTGGTACAGACGCTCTGGTCCTGGCGATCAAGGCTCTGGATATCGGGCAGGACGATGAGGTCATTACCACGCCCTTCACTTTTTTTGCCACCGCCTCATCGATCTGGCGCAACAACGCCAAACCGGTGTTTGTGGATATCGATCCTGATACCTTCAATCTGGATCCTGCACAGATCGAGGCTGCTATCACGCCCCAGACCAAGGCCATCATGCCGGTGCATCTCTTTGGTCAGTGTTCGGATATGGATGCGATCATGCAGATTGCCCGCAAGCATGGACTCAAGGTGATTGAAGACAATGCGCAGGGCATCGGTTCTACCTGGAATGGCAAGATGAGCTGCTCTTTTGGCGATATCGGCACACTTTCCTTTTTCCCCAGCAAGAACCTGGGTGCGATGGGTGATGCTGGCATGTGCCTCACCAATGATGATGAACTGGCAGCCGGCTTGCGTCAGTTGCGCGTGCATGGCGAGAATCCCAAGTACTATCATAAGTGGGTGGGCTTGAACAGCCGCCTGGATACGGTGCAGGCCGCCGTGCTCTTGGTCAAGCTGCAATATCTGGCGGCCTGGAGCAAGCAAAGACGTGCCAATGCCGCTTTTTACGATCAGCAGCTGGCGGGTATCGGGGATCTGAAGACTCCGGTGATCGATCCCAAAGCCGTCACAATCTACAATCAATACACTCTCACCACCTCGCACCGGGATCAGCTGATGCAGCATCTGCAGCAGAAGAATATCGGCTGTGCGGTGTATTATCCCCTACCTTTGCATTTGCAGGAATGTTTCGCCGAACTGGGTTACAAAGCCGGGGATCTGCCGATAGCCGAAGCGCTGGCAAACAAGGTGGTTTCCATCCCCATCTATCCGGAATTGACGCAGGAAATGCTGCAATACGTGGTCGAGAGTATCAAAGAGTTCTATAGCTAAGGAGAAGATCAGTGCGCTATATCGTATGCATCAAGCAGGTACCAAACACCACCGAGATCAGGATTGATCCGGTGACCAATACTCTGATCCGGGAAGGTGTGGAGAGCATCCTCAATCCTTTTGACGCCTATGCCATCGAAGCAGCGGTGCAGCTCAAGGAAGTTCATGGAGGCGAGGTCATCGCCATCAGCATGGGGCCTCCCCAATGTGAAGCCACGCTCAGGGAAGCTGTCGCTTTGGGTGTGGATAAGATTATCCTGCTCTCGGACCGCAAGTTTGCCGGAGCCGATACCTGGGCCACCAGCTACACCCTCGCCGCAGCCATCCGCCATTTGGGGGATTATTGCCTGATCCTCACCGGTCAGCAAGCTATCGATGGCGATACTGCGCAGGTGGGCCCCGGCATTGCCGCACATCTGGATCTACCTCAGACCTGCTTTGTGCGCAAGATCGTGAATATAGATAAGAGCAAAGCTACCGTGCAGAGATTGATGGAAGATGGTTACGACACAGTGCAGATGCAGCTTCCCGCCGTGATCTCGGTAGTCAAAGAGATCAATAGTCCGCGCCTGCCTTCGCTGCGGGGAAAGCGCAATGCCCGGGGTGCCGAGCTCACAATCTTAAATGCGGATGATCTGGGTTTGGATGAAAACCAGATCGGGCTCAATGGTTCTCCCACGCAGGTGCTGAATATCTTTAGTCCCAAACACGAAAAGCAAGTGGAAAAGTTCGAGGGCGATGCGGATCAAGCCGTGGATCTGATCCTGAAACGCCTGGATGAATTTACCAAGAGATGAGCTATGTTGTACTTTCCTGATATCAGTCCCGAAATAGCCAGTTTTTCGCTGCTGGGCCTTGATCTGCACATTCGCTGGTACGGGCTTTTTTACGTGCTCAGCTTTGTGCTGGCCTATTTTCTATATCGCCCCCTGCTGCGCTTCAAAGGCATCACCCTCAAGCGGGATAGTTATGAATCTGCCATCTTCTATGTAATGCTGGGTGTGATCATTGGTGGCCGTATCGGCTATGTGTTGTTTTACAACTTCCTGCATTACCTCTCGCATCCCCTGGAGATCTTTGCCGTCTGGGAAGGCGGCATGAGCTTTCATGGTGGCGCTTTGGGTGTGATCATCGCCGGCATCATCTTTTGCCGGCAACACAAGCTTTCTTTTATGGCCATGGCAGATCCCGCCATGCCTTTGGTTGCCATCGGTTTGGGCTTGGGACGCCTGGGGAATTTCATCAATGCCGAGTTGTGGGGCAAGGTGACTACCCTGCCCTGGGGCATGGTGTTTCCTGGAGCCGGAGCCTTACCCCGGCATCCCACTCAGCTCTATGAGATGCTCGCCGAAGGCCTGCTTTTGGGTCTGATCTCCTATGTAATTCTGCGCAAAAAGCTCCGGGATGGCCTGGGCTTCTGGAGCTTCATCGGCGGTTATGGCATTGTACGTTTTCTGATCGAGTTTGTCCGCGTGCCGGATGACATCAGCTTTTATGAAGATTTTGGCTTTATCTTTGGCTTTATGAGCATCGGGCAATTTCTCTCGCTCTTGATGATTATCGCAGCGGGGATCGGGCTTTGGATCTTATATCGGAGAGAAGCATGAGCCGCGGTCTGATCGCGCTCACCCTCCTGCTGGCAGTGATCCTGACTTCGTGTGCGGGCTTCAAACCCAGTGAAGAGGCCAGATTGCGTGCCGAGCTGAAGAAATGGGAAAGTTTCAAGGGCAATGGCATCATCGAAATCTCAGCAATGGGCTTTAGCCTCCGCAAACCTTTTGCTCTTGCCAAGAGTCTGGATGAGATACGGCTGGACGTGATCGAAGGCGGCATCTTTGGTGCCGGTGCTTCGCCCCTGCTCAGCGTGTATCTGGGTGAGTATTTCGCCTTGAAAGCACCGATGATGCCGGCATTGGAAGCCTTCAATCTGGCCGATAACATTCCTCAGCGACCCATCGCCTTGTTTTCTTCTGCAGATTATGTCTTTGATCGCTATGGCGAAGAGATCATCCGCGAGAAAGCCATTGTGCGGGATAGTCTCAGCATCAGCTTTGATTCAAATTACCGGCTCAAATCCGTGCAGGACAGCAAATCTGGCCTGCACCTGGATGCCGGTTACAATAGCCGGGGTGATATTGATAGCATCGAGATCAAGGCCGGACCTGGCATCAAGGCGAGCTTGCTCTTTGATGAGCTGTCTTATGTCACAGCAGACATCGTGCCCCTGCCGCCCCAAGAGGCAAACCCGCAATCTCTGCGCGAGATCCTCAAGGATGGCGGCATGTTTGATATCCTCAAAGGAATGATAGGAAACTAAATGATAGCAAGATACACTCTTCCCGAAATGCAGCGCATCTGGACCCTGGAAAACCGCTATAATTGCTGGCTCGAAGTAGAGCTGGCGGCTGTCAAAGCCATGCACGAGATGGGCATCATTCCCTCTGCGGATTATCAGGCCATCTCCGAAAAGGCGGATTTTGACGTGGAACGCATCGCCGAGATCGAGGAAGTTACCCGCCACGATGTGATCGCTTTTCTCACCAATGTTGCCGAATATGTGGGTCCTGCCGCGCGCTGGATTCATTATGGCATGACCTCATCCGACGTCCTGGATACCGCCACTGCCTTACAGCTCAAGCAAGCCGGAGAGCTGATCTATTCCGAGCTTTTGCATCTCGGTGAGACCCTGAAGCTAAAAGCCCGCGAACACCGCCATACCCTGTGCATGGGGCGCAGTCACGGCATCCATGCCGAGCCCACATCCTTTGGGCTCAAATTTGCCCTCTGGTATGATGAAACGCAGCGTAATATCCGGCGGCTGAGCGAAGCCATCAGGATCGTGAGCATCGGGCAGATCTCAGGAGCAGTGGGAAACTATGCCCATCTGGATCCGGAAGTGGAAGAACGAGCCTGCAAATATCTGGAGCTGGAGCCGGTCAGGATCTCCACCCAGGTGATTCAGCGGGACCGCCATGCCCAATTTCTCTTTACCCTCGCCCAGATCGGCTCCACTCTGGAAAAGATCGCCCTGGAGATCCGGCATCTGCAGCGCACCGAAGTACGCGAAGCCGAAGAAAACTTTAGCAGCGGCCAAAAGGGCAGCTCTGCCATGCCGCACAAACGTAATCCCATCCTCAGTGAACAGCTTTGCGGCCTCGCCCGCATCCTGCGCAGCAACGCCCAAGCCGCTTTGGAAAACAACGCCCTCTGGCACGAGCGTGATATCTCTCACAGCAGCGTGGAGCGCATCATCCTGCCGGATAGCTGCATCCTGATCCACTATATGCTGGTCAAAAGCACCGCCATGATCGACACCCTGGCTGTGTATCCCGAAAATATGATGCAAAACATCGAGCTCACTGGTGGCCTGGTCTTTTCCCAAGCCCTGCTACTGCACCTGGCCAAGACCGGCATGAGCCGGGAGCAGGCTTACTCTTTGGTGCAAAGCACCGCCATGAAATCCATAAACGATGGGGCAGATTTCCAAAGCCTCATCCTCGCCAACCACGAAATCACCGATGCCTTAGGCCGGGAAGCGATCGCCGGAATCTTTTCTTACGATCGCTATCTGAAGCATGTGGATCACATCTTCCGCCGTTGTGGCATCATCTAAACAAGGAGAAAGCAATGAAAAAGATACTCTTCATCCTCATCGCCATCAGCCTCATCATCCCGATCTTTGCCCAGGGCGCAGATCGCATCACCGGAGTCTGGTTCAATGGTGAAAAGACCAGCAAGATCGAGATCAGCCAAAACGATGAGGGCGAATTTGTCGGCCATATCGTCTGGCTTGAAGAACCCAACGATGCCGCAGGTGAGCCCAAGATAGATCACAAAAATCCCAAAGACAAGCTTGCCAAACGCCCTCTCATGGGTCTGCAAGTACTTAGCGGCCTGGAATATAACGGCAAAGGCAAATACTCCGGCGGCAAGATCTACGATCCCAAAAGTGGTAAGACCTATTCTGCCAAAGCTGAGATGGTGAACAACAACACCCTGGCTCTGCGCGGCTATATCGGCATCGCCCTGGCCGGCAGAACCGATACCTGGATCCGCACCAAAAAGTGAATAAATATCTGCTCTCGGAGGGCGATGTCCTGCGTAAGATCAAGAAACTGCAATATCGGGCGCAGATTCTACCCCTGATAGCCATCGCCGTCTCCTTCTGGACGACTATCACCTTCGGTCACATCACTTTGCTGCGCATGGTCTTTATGGGGATCACCATCGCCGGACTGATCGGTTTTTTCATCACTGCCCTCAGATTCCGCTACCGGAATCGCATCATTATGCCAGATAGCGATAGCATCTACGTCCCAATCAGTGGAAAAGTGCAAGACCAAAAAATAATTGGGCAGCGTATGTTGATAAATATCCACAAACATAGCTACGATCCCGTGGAAATACGCTGTCCCCACGACGACTGTGTCTGGGAAGCCGGAGAGTTGCTGCTAAGGCACCCCGAAATGCGGATATCCTTCAGTTCCATGCGCATGATCCGCATCTCCGAAGCTCGCATGAAAGCAGGCGAAGTGGTCGCACTGATGATCGGCAAGGGCAGCTGCCAGATCGAGCTGCCCGCAGCTCTACCCATCCTGCTCAAGCAGGATGCAGTCTGCCAGGCTGGAGAAAGCAGGATCTGTGTGCTGGAGGAGATCGAACAGAGCTAAGCATTTTTTTTCTAATAACTTGGGCATTTTTTCCAAATCTGCTTTTAGCGGCTCAGATTTTACTTGACAGCATTTGTGAACACAGTTAAATGTTCTTATGTTACAATGAGGTCGATCCCACAAATAGAGAACGACAGTGAATATAAACTTTTAAAAGATATAAGAAGAGGTAATCTTATGAACAGATCTTTTTACCATTTGACTATTGCACTCGTTGCGATGCTGCTTTTTTTGAGCGTAGGCTTGTTGGAAGCGG
>CAZCRD010000103.1:0-70650 GCA_964501025.1 uncultured Candidatus Cloacimonadota bacterium
TCTTACATACTATGTAGTAGCGCTTTATGGCACGGTGGAATCCGCTGCTTCAAACCCGGTGACGGTGATCATCGATAGTGTGGCAAATGAGGATGAGCTAGCAGCATCGATGGCACATAGCATCTCTGTGGCGCCCAATCCCTTCCGTGAGCTTGCCGTGATCAGCTATGAACTATCCAAAGCAAGCGAGATTGAGATCAATATCTACAACATCCGCGGTCAATTGGTGAGGCGGCTTTTTGCGGGGGATCAAGCCAAAGGCGAGCAGCATCAGGCCTGGGAGGGCTGCGATGATGATGCGCGCTACCTGCCAGCGGGAGTGTATCTGCTGCGTCTCAGCATTGATGGCGAAGCGCAGAAGCCCAAGCGGATCCTCAAGCTGTGATGCAAGATGAGGGTTGGTCAAAGATATCGCTCAGGAGTATTAGCTCTAAAATATAGTCATGAATATGGAACTTAAATTGCTTATTAAATGATAGCTATAATCAAACACGCAAGGGAGATCTTATGAAACGCCTGCTAGTACTTTTCTCATTTATATTCGCCCTTTCTCTGCTTTGTGCTCAGACTGAGTACTGGCATACTTATTATCCTGGGGGCTGGTATCCCGACGATTACTGCCTTCAAGGCTCAACAGTTTGGGTTGCTTCTAATGCGGGATTGATGCACCTTGATCCGGAAACCGGAGAATGCACCCAGTACAATCAAGATCATGGCCCCTTTAGCACAAACCGTATTTACAGTCTGTGCCTGGACCATGCAGACATGCTTTGGGTGGGCGTTCCAGACGGCATCCGCAGCTTTGATGGAGAAAGCTGGCAAAGTTATGATACCCAGAACAGCATTTTGCCCGGTGCCACAGTTCTTAAGATCGTAGAAGACAGCAATGACGCGATCTGGTTTGCCACCAATTACGGGCTGGCACGCTATTGCAACAACCAATGGGATGCCTTCACTTCCGCCAATTCCGAGCTGCCTGACAGCTATACTGTAGCAGACTTGAAAGCTGATCATGATGGTGGAATCTGGTTGGCGACAGATCATGGTTTATTCCATTTTGATGGTGCGAATTGGGAATCCTTTGTTGATTTACCCGGTGGTGTGCCCTTTAAAAACATCTTACAGATTGCCATTGAACAAAACGGTGTTTGCTGGTTCAGAACCAGTGGGAACTTGCTAAAGTACGAAAATGGCTTCTGGACAACACATACTGAATTAAATGGCGTGAGCTTGTCATCGCTGAAGGGAGTATATGTGGATCTTGTGGGCAGATTTTGGATATTGAAAGCCCACACATTGCTGCTGCACACCCTCGATACCTGGCAGGAATACTCTGATGACCTGTTTGCAGAGCACTATCTTGTTTTTAAGACTCTTCGCAGCGATGAATCCGGAACTCTCTGGCTGGGCATGTTTGACACCTCTTCTCCTCAATCTCTATACCGCTTTGATGGCACGAATATCGACCGCTATTCCATATGTGAACTGCCTCTGGCCAGTTACTATATAACTGAAATCTTTCAGGGTATTGATGACAAGCTCTGGATTAGCACTTCAGAAGGCGAAGGGAACAGCGGATATCTATCAATTGAAGACGGGAATGTGGAGTGCTTTGGCATGTACAACACCCCTTCTATGCCCTGCTGTCACGTCTGGGCCCTGGGACAGGATCAGAATCTGAATATGTGGATTAGCACCTGCATCGGCCTCGTTCGCACAGGTCCCGAAGGATCCCAGGTATATCAGAGTGCCGATACTGGTATTGATGCCGATTATCAGATGAGCATCTGCGCCGTGGGTGATGGAATCTGGTATGGAGGAGATGACGGTGTAACGCGATATCAAAATGGCAGTTGGTCGGTGCTAACCGCTGGAGAAGCCGGAATGAATCTGGCAGGTTGCAAGGTAATCAAAACCGATTCCCAGAATAGAGTCTGGATCGGTTGTGCAGCCGGTATTTGCTGTTATGATAATGGCGAGTTTAACCTGTTCACAAATATCAGCAATGTCCGGGACTTTGCCTTTGGCGCAAATGCCGATGTGTGGGTGGCTCACGGTGCAATCTCCCACTATCAGAACGGAATCTGGACTACCTACAGCTCGGAAAACAGCGACCTGAGTCAGGATAATATCAACACTCTTGCCCTGGATCAAAATCAGGTACTTTGGGCGGGAACTGAACACCCGCAGGGCAGAATCTATCGCTTTGACGGAGATAACTGGACTTTCCTGGATTCCAGCAATTCCCCTCTACATGACTTCCAGATCAATACTCTGTTTGCCGATGAAAACGATACGATCTGGATTGGCAGCAAATATCTGTATTGCTACAATGAGGGGGGCTTGCCAACCTCGATCCAATCCCATGAGCATGTGCCTCCGGCTCAATATGGCACGATCTATCCCAATCCCTTCCGGGAGCAAACCACAATCCGCTTTAGTAAACACAGCTCCGCTAATGCCCAGATCAACATCTTCAATCTCAAAGGCCAAAAGTTGCGCAGCTATCAGGTCAACACCGCTGGTAAAGCAGAGCCTGAGATCGTCTGGGATGGTCTGGATAACCAGGGCAGAGCCTGCGCTTCTGGATTATATCTGATTCAGATCAATGATGGAGCCCGAAGCTTCGTCATGAAGGCACTGCGTCTGAAGTAATTCCTTACTCGTAGCAAGATAAACCGGATGGATGCCATAGAAGTGCATTCTGACGCATTCAGATTGGGCTGCCAAACTCCGATTTGGCATAAGCGGCAGAGTTGCTTTTCAAAAAAGGCCTTCGGCCTTTGTGACAAGTGCAATTTGCCACCCCAGTTGCCACTTTGTCAGCCTGCTCAGGCATTACGGAACACTTTCTCGCCGACTCATTCCATCAAACCTGTGCAGAGACTTACATCGGTATCTTTTGCTGTTTCTGAATTTAGGCGGTCAAAGAAGTTTGTCACCCAGCCTGAAGCTTGCATAAATGCTTGTGCTTCATGGCTTCCTTGTTTCAGATAACAGAGGAAGGCCATGCCTAAGGCGCACCCGGTTCCATGGCTATATGCCCATTTTCTTTTCGGCAGATAGTGTGTCTGGCTGTCTGTCTTGGTTACGTAACTTTGACTGATGGGGTCCTGATCCTGATGTCCACCTTTGACTAAGATCTTGAGATCAAAGCGTTTTGCCAAATGCTGTGCCTGTTCCAGAATCTTAATTGTAGCATCACTATGATTGATACTTAGCTTTGCAAGTTCTGGCAGGTTTGGACTCAGGTATGTGGCAATCTCAAGTAGGGGATGATAGAGGTTGGCATCTTGGATAAAGCTCTTTCCTTTGCTCGGGCTGAATACGGGATCCACCAAAATCTCCGCTGAGGCGTAAGCTTTCAGTCCCTCGCAAAGGATTTGGATCTGAGATTCCCTGCACAAGGCTCCAATCTTAATGAGTCCGGGTTTATCTGTTCGCAAAACGGATTTCAGGGCTTTTCTGAACAAGCGATCAGATATGGGGTGGACTACCTCCACCCCACAATTGTTTTGAATCGTGTAACCTGTGGGACAGCAGCAGATCTGATTGCCAAAAAGTGCTGCTACCCTGATATCCTGGTTTAGTCCGGCGCCACCGCTGCTATCCAGAGCGGCAATCGCAAGGATCTGTTTATTCACTTGCCTTATCCGTCTTGATAGCACAGAGATTTCCGCACATGCTGCAGTGGTCATTAGCATCCATTGATGTCGTGGTCTTGCGCTCTCGACTCAGCTCAGGATCCAGGCTCAAAGAGTAGATCTTTTCCCAATCCATGGCACGTCTGGCAATGGATATGGCATCGTCAATCTCACGAGCATGGGGATGTCCTTTGGCAATATCTGCGACATGTGCAGCGATGCGGCTGGCGATGATGCCTTGTTTCACATCTTCATTTGAGGGTAAACAAAGATGCTCGGCAGGGGTTACATAACAGAGGAAATCTGCCCCGTGCCATGCGGCAAAAGCAGCGCCAATAGCCCCGGAAATGTGGTCATACCCGCAGGCTATATCAGTGGGTAAGGGTCCCAATACATAAAATGGAGCGCCATCACAGAGGCTTTTCTGCAACTCTACATTAGCCTGAATCTCATTGAGAGGTATGTGTCCGGGACCTTCGATCATTACTTGCACTCCAGCGTTGCGAGCTCTTTTTGCCAGTTCAGCCAGCACAATGAGTTCACCGATCTGAGCGCTATCCGTGGCGTCGACTAAGGCACCGGGGCGTAATCCATCGCCCAGACTCAGACAGAGATCATGCTCGAAACAAATCTTCAGAAGTCGGTCATAATCTTCATAAAGGGGGTTTTCTCTTTTGCTATGGATCATCCAGCGTTTGAGCAGACTGCCGCCGCGGCTCACCACTCCCAATGCACGGCTGTCCTTGAGGTGGCTATCCAAAGAAAAGCGATTGATCCCGGCATGCACAGTGATAAAATCCACCCCTTGCTCTGCTTGTTTCTGAATCTCATCAAAGAGCATATCGGGTTCAAAGGCGAGGATGTCTTTGCCGTCTGCTTCAAGCTCTGCCGCCACAGCGTAGATCGGGACAGTGCCCAGGATCAGATCGGTATTTTGCCGCATCTTCAGACGGATTTCGTCCAAGTCCTTGCCAGTGGAGAGATCCATAACGCTGTCTGCTTTGAATTGGCTGCAGATCTCGAGCTTTTCCAGCTCTTCATCCAAAGAGCTGCCAATAGCTGAACAACCGATATTGGCGTTGATCTTGACTCTCATCAAGGATCCGATGCCTATGGCTCTGGCCTTGCCACTTATGTTTTGTGGGATTACCACTCTTCCAGCACGGATCTCATCTCTGAGTTTTGAAGGATCTATGTGCTCACGCTTTGCTACTTCATACATTTGGGGAGTGATGATGCCTTGTTGGGCTTGAGAAAGTTGTGTCATTTTGCCTCCTTGAGGGCTTGTGTTACTTGGCGTATTCTTTCGCGTAGCTCATTCTCGTCTTTGCTTTGGCAAAATTCTCTGATCATGGCTACATTTCTGACGTTGCAGCTTGTAATGCAATCCAGATTTTCCTGGAAGATCCCGCCAATTGCCAGTATTGGGCACTTTTGCAGACTAAGCACAGTGCGTAAGTCTTCTACACCAACTGCGGGATCTGGAATCTCTTTGGCGATCGTGGGGTAGATGGGACCAAAGCTCATGTAGTCCGGAAGCTCCGGTTGAGCCAGGACCTCTCTGGCCTGGGCAATGCTGTGGGTAGAAACTCCCAAAAGTCCTTTCCAGACTTTGCGAATCATCGGCCACGGCAGATCGTCCTGTCCCAAATGCAATCCATCCGCTTTACAGAACATTGCTAGATCCAGTCTGTCGTTGACCACAAACTTACTTGATGAAGCAGCAGTGATCTCACGCATTTCTCTGGCCAGGGCATACAGTGCCTTGTCACTCAGCTTTTTCTCCCGCAATTGGATCAAGGGAACTCTCTCTTCCACGCAAATTTCTGTGAATCGACGGTGTCCCAAGCGGGGATTGGTGATGACTATATAAAGGCCAAAATCCTGCATAGGGCTATGCTCCCAGCTTGGCCGCGATTAGTTCAGCCGCCTTCATCCCCGAAAGCAGCATGCCGCCAAAAATGGGACCCATGCGATTGCTGCCGCTCACTCCGCATGCCGCCATACCGCTCACAAAGAGTCCTGGAAAGACTTCCCCGGTATGCTCAACGCAGGCCTTCTCTCCCATTGATGCGTTCATGGATCGTTCAAATGCCAGCTCTGTTCTGCCATCAGTGAGGTGGAAATTGTTTTTCCTGGTCAGAATACTTACCACTTCACAAGGATGACCGGTAGCGTCCAATACTGTCCTTGCTTCCAGGCAAAGCGGGTCAACATGCATCCTGCGTTCATAGACCGGTGCCCAGTTTATCACAACCCCGGTTACTGTGTTATCTGTGATTACCAGGTCTTCCACACAAACAGCATTAAACAGAGTTGCGCCATTATGACAGGCATTGTAGATCAAAGCGGATGTAGCCTCACAAGAATCTGCTGTATAGAGATCTCCTCCGGTATGTTTGTAGGATATCCCGTTTGCTTCCAGTAGATGAATCGCAGATTTTTGGACTACTATTTCGTTAAATAGCATCGCACCACCCCACATTCCACCTCCGGGCGCGAGCTTCTGCTCGATGATGCTGGTCTTCAGGCCGCGTTTGGCCAACTCGGCAGCGCAGATCAATCCTGATGGTCCTGCGCCTGTGATAACAACGTCTGATGTGAGTGCTTGCTGCAATTTCTTTGTCCAAGCGGATAGAATCGCAGTAGAGATGTCTTTTTCCATGGTCTCCCCATTATTAGTATTCAGGGGGGAAATTGATTGGCCTTCGGGAAAAAAATGATTCCTTTCCTACGCCGGCATTACCCGGATCAGGTTCGAAGGGTCTAATCTCAGCCGGATCTTCTTGATCCAGCACCCCTGTAGAATGCAAAACAAATATCACTGCCATATTCGTCAAGACTAAATATAATGTAGACTAAGAATCTGATATAGTAAAAGCCCATGGATAAATGCTATAGCTTGCGAGTTTGGAAGATATACGGTGAGTAAAAGGGAAATGATCCAGCGTTGATTTCTGCGTCTGCGATCTTCGCTTACATTATAATCATCACTAGTCTACCAAACAGAACAAGGATCTGAGCTTTTCATTTGACAAAGTTCATGCTTTAGATTTTGTGAATTCTCTGAGGTAATAAAGATTGAAGACAAACATCTTTTTGCGGGAGATCAAGACAAAGGCGAGCAGCATCTGGCTTGGGAGGGCTGCGATGATGATGCGCACTACCTGCCGGCAGGAGTGTATCTGCTGCGTCTCAGCATTGATGGCGAAGCGCAGAAGCCTCAGAAGATCTTGAAATTGTAAGTAGTGTGATCTCGGCTGCATCGGCAAGACTGTGTGAAACTTCCGGTAAAGTCCCGGAGGTTTCACTCACGCTTCAGCTTCAGATTCAAGAGATCCTGCATCATCTCCGGCTCCAAATCTCTGGTATCAAAAAGCATGACGAGGGGCGACAGCATATCTCCTGCCTTAGGATGCAATTTGCTGTAACAGTAGTCGTTAGTACGCATGAAATCTTTGTTTGAACTCATCGCCCAATATCTATTGTTGAAGCTCAGGATGTGCAGAGTGGCGCTATCTACCGTTAGTCTGGAAACGCAGCCTTGCGCACTGTGGTGCTCCATCAGCTTTGAGCAGCGGTATTTATACCATTTGTTGTGAGCATCAGGATAGGAAAACTGTACTTTGGGCATCACGTTCTGCGGATGATAATGAGTCTGCACGCCAAAACTCAGGTATCCCGTTTTGGAGAGGTCTTGCAGGATTTCCACTGCTACGATGAGGATCGGCACTCCCTTTATCGTGAGGTAGTACTGGCGGTATCTGAGCCCTTGCAGCGGTTCAAAATGGGCGATTTCGCTTTCCCAGGATAGCCCTTTCCAGATGTTCGCATGTTGATCCCTGAGTTCTGCCTTTTGCAATATATGCGTATCCTGCATAAAGTTTATGGCTTTCACGGAGGTCGGAGTGCAGAGGATGCCCCCGGGATAGGGATTGAAGCTAGATCGCGGAACAAAGCCTTGCGGGATGGGGTCCAGCCATTCCAGGCCTTGGTGCTCAAGGCTCGATATCGTGGGCAAGGCACTGCCTTTCCTGGCTTTAAAGCTGATCGGGCCATTGTCTATACATAGGCACTGGTCATCTTCAAAGTAGCTGATAGCTCCGGATTTGTGCAGTAGCAGACGGTGATGCTCGATGGTAAATGCCGGATACGTGATCTGTGCGTCCAGCACGGCGATCGCTTCGGCTGCAAGCTCGATCTGATAAACCTTTCCCGCTTCGGCCGGGGCGGAAAAATCACGATCAGGAAGCTGAAGCGTGCCCGGGATTCCCAACTGCTGATGATGCACGATCTCCAATCTGGCCTGCTTATCGTAAAAGGGATTGTGCCCATTGGCAATAAGATCCGCCGAAAACTGCTTGGGGATCTTTTCCGTGGTTTCACCCAACACGTAATCCCGCAGCTGATAGGCACTCATGAAGCAATCCAGATAGAAGTGCAGAGCGGGGCTTTGCATGTCCTTCATGGCTTTGATCTTAGCCAAATCCAGATCCAGGGATATCCACCAGCGATCAAAGCCCGGTTTCCAACCCTCTTCCCAGACGATGGCCGTGCTGTGCCTGTCTTTTGAGAAATAGAACCAGGGCTCGGTGACCTCATTGATATCAAAATCAGACAAACACTCATCCTTCATCTGAGGGGCAAGACTGATCAGCTTTTCACCTTTGGCAAAGGTAAATTCTTCTGTGGGAGCTCCCACCAGTTCCCTCAGACACAGGGTTTCGTGTTCAGGGGGAATGCTTTGGAAGCGCACAATTTGCTGCATTTCACCACTGCCAAACAGGGTGCAAATTTTACTGAACTTCAAGCCGGGGTGCTTCTTGCTTTCGTAAAATACTTCCATTCTTGCGCTATCGTCCCTGCACTCAAAGGCCATATCCACCGGATCTTCATTCTCAAACTCCGCACTGAAGGGACGCCCGAAATCGGAGGGTCTACAATAAGTGCATGCACTACTGTTATTTATCAGATAGCCCCAATTCTTCTGATCCTGCAGAGGGATCTGAAAATAGTTCATTCCTGCCACGAGGAAAGCTTTGTCTTTATTACGTTTAGCATCTGTCCCCCGCAAGCTGCGCAAGAGAATATCCGGCTCCAGCACAAACTGCATGAGAGGGCTTTCTTTAGTTTTGAACTCCGCCTGCACCATTGGCGTATAAAAGCATGAGCCACTTAGGATTATCTCCAGCTCCAGCACTTTCTTTTCTTTGGCATCCACAGTGCAGGTGATCTCGCTTTGGAGAAGCTGCACCTTATCATCTTTTGGAAAGCTGAGCTTCAGCTTGCAGGCTTGGTCCAGATTGCTCTTTAGGTTCAGATACAGAGTTTGGGGGCAATCCGTACGCAGCATCCTTTTTGCATTCAAAGCCAACTGAATGGGGTAGCGGATATTCTGAGAATTACCCACGATGATGGCTTTCCCGCCAATGCGCACTTCACTTTTCACTGCAGGCATGGCGTCCCATTCGCTGAAGGTTTTGGTGATGGGTAGCAGGCTATATTCTGCCACTGCGTTCTGGATCCCAAAGCAAGAGCCTTGATAAGTGAAATCAAAGCTGATGTTATGCTCTGGACGGCTGATGATCTTTAGATCTTCAAAGCCGGGACTGAAGCACTGATAACTGTATGCTACCTTGTGACTGGTGCCAAATACAGGCTTGGCTACCCCTACCTTTGTACTGAACAGAAAATCTTTACACTCGATCTCGACAATGCTGCGGGAGGCTTTGTCAAACACCACTCTGAGACGTTTGCCCTCCTTTTGCCAAAGATAACTGTAATAAATGAAGCCATCTTCTTCTTCCCCGTCAGGTTCGACCTTCAGATCACGCTTGAGGTCATTGTACCAATCAAAGTACTCGAAATAGGGCTTCGTGAGTTCATTATTCAGCAGTCCGGGCAGGAAATTCACCAGATAGGTAGCGCTGGCTTCCATTTTCTGCCAGAAAAAGCCGCATTTCTTGTACAGCGGGACCGCTTTGGTATTACCCGCCCAAGTGTATAAGGTGATGTACGGCATGTTCAGCTCAGCGGCTTTCAATATGCAACGTTTGAGGAGGGTTTTACCCAATCCAGTACCGTGATAGGAGGGAAGCACGTTCAGCATGCCCACGTTGGCAATATCTGCTTCATCCCGATAGAGATTGATATAGCCCACCACCTGGTCATTATCAATGGCCAGATAAATGGCAATGGCCGTGCTGTTTGCCTCTTCATCCAGAATCTGAGCTTCACTGTAATTGAAGAGATTGCCGTTCCAGGCGTCTGTACTGCTGTTCCACATCTCGGCCAGGCTTTTGGCATATTTGGGCTCATAGTCGCAGATGATCACCTTGCTGAGGTCTCGGTGCATAGTGTCTCCTATTGTGAGCAAAGACTTTTGGAGCAGTGCTTATCACTGCTCGCAGGCAGTTTTGAGATGCCATAGTATTTGTCAACAATTTTTGCCAGCCATGTAAAATCGGACATTTATGCATCCTTCTGATCCTGATCCAGTAGTGGTCTTTTGGCTCTTTTCAAAGTAACAGTCAAAAGTAATCAACTACCTGATGGCAACATTGGTATAAGACTCTATGAGCTGAGATATACTTACTGCAGTGCCACATATAATAGCGGTGATATCAATGGATAGCACAAACCCACTCTTTTGACTTGACAAAAATTAGCAGTCTGAAAAAGTGTTTGCTAAGAACTCGATTCTGACTATAATGATACTTAGGAATCTTACATAACACTATGGAGGTTATTATGAAACTGAGACCTATTGAAGACCATGTTGTGGTAAAAATTGCCACAGCGACCGAAGAGAAGAAAGTTGGCGGAATCATCATCCCTGATACCGCAAAAGAGAAGCCGCAGATTGCGGAGATCATAGCAGTTGGCACCGATGAAGATCTGCAGAAGATCGTTAAGATTGGTGATAAAGTGCTCTATGGCAAGTATGCCGGCACCGAGATTGAGCTGGATTCGGTCAAGTACTTGATTTTGTCCAAGAGTGACATTCTTGCCGTGGTGGAAGATTAGGCTTATGGCAATTATCGAAGTAAAGACCGACACCTTTGACAGCGAAGTCCTCAAGTCCGAGATCCCGGTTTTGGTGGATTTTTGGGCACCCTGGTGTGGTCCCTGTAAAGCCTTATTGCCCATCATGCAAAAGCTTGATGCCGAAGTAGATGGCAAGGTCAAGATCTGCAAGGTGAATATCGACGAAAACCCCGAAATTGCCAGCAAATACTCGATCATGTCCATCCCTACGCTATTGATCTTTGCCGACGGCGCGGTGAGCGACCAACTGGTCGGTCTGGTGCAAAAGGACAAGATCATGGCCAAGCTGCAGCCTCATCTGTAGTATAGCCGACAACAGCAATCTGAATTGTTAGGGCGATAGCCATTGCGGTTTTCGCCCTTTTTGTTTTTTCCCCAATCTAACTTTAGTAATGTGAGATAAGCAAAGCTTTTGGCAAAACTAATTGATCGGATAGGCTGCCAATTTGCCAAAAGCTATCCTCTCTAAGCTGGAAAAACACTTGACTGAATTGAGCTATCCAAAATTCTGACTATCTAATGAAGAAATCATGAAATTCAAAGGAGTAGATACATGAAAAGGACTTATCAGCCCTCAAACAGATCACGGAAAAATACTCACGGTTTCCGTTGTCGCATGGCCACCAAAAATGGCCGCAGAGTACTTGCCCGGCGCCGCGCCAAAGGAAGAAAGACTCTCAGTGTGTAAAGATGATCCGATGGATCAAGTCTCATCAGGAATATATGGAATTTACCCGCGCCGAACGCTCGCTGCGAACCCGGAATTTTTACATTCCCTGCCTGCCCGATACTGAAGGACCGGCAATGGGTATCACGATCAGCAAGAGAGTGTCGAATGCGGTCAAGCGCAACCGGCTAAAACGCAGGATTCGGGCTTGGGCTACCCAGCATAGCGCAGCCCTGCCCTCAGACTGCAAGATGAATATCATCGCCAAATCGGGAGCTGCAGAGCTAAGCTGGCCTCAGCTCTGTGAACAACTCGGAGTGCTGGAAAGATGCGAATGACAGCGCAGCTAATTTTGAGCTTGCCCTCCCGGGCTTTGCTCGTGCTTATCCGCTTTTACCAGATGGCGATCTCACCGGTGTTACCACGAAGCTGCAGGTTTTCGCCCAGCTGTTCCAGCTACGCATATCAGGCCTTTCAGCGTTATGGCTTTGTCAAAGCGCTGGGTTTGAGTCTTTGGCGGATCCTGCGATGCAATCCCTTTTGCCGCGGTGGCTACGACCCTTTGCCCTAAGGAGAAATTTTGGATAAACGAACTCTTTCCGCTCTACTTTTGATGCTGGTGCTATATCTGGCTTTTGATCAGTTTGTGTGGAAACCCCAACGTGAAAGTGCCCGCCTCGCCACTCAATCCGAACAGCTTCCCCAAGATCCTGCATTGGCTGATAGCCTGGATCAGGAAAAGCCAGTATCGGTATCTGCTACGGCGGATAGTTTGATCGGCACAGAAAACGCCGAAGTCAAAGAAGTGGAGCTGGAAAACGACTATCTAAAAGTGAGATTTAGCAACAAAGGTGCCGTAATCACCTCAATCGAGCTCAAAGAATACAATTTCAGTGATGGTGTGGCAGTTGATTTGATCCCGGAGATGGGATCGATCTTAAGCACCACGGTTTATCAGGGCTCGCAAAACCTGGATCTTTCGTCCCGCATTTTTGCCTATAGTGAAGATCCGGACACAAAGAGCATTCGCTTCCATCTCGGAGCAGAAGCCTCACCGCAGATCCTCAGAGAATACTATCTGGACGATATGTATGGCATCGGAGTGGAAACCAGTATCCAAAATCTGGGAAGTATGAATGGCATCCGGCTGGATCTCTCTGCCGGCATAGCGGATAGCGAAAAGCAAACCAAATCCAAGGCTCAGGATTACCGCTTCTTGCTATATGCGGACAACGAACTCCTCAAGCTCTCGCTGGCCAAGATGAAAAAGAATCCCCCCCAAGGCAGTTTTGGCAGCTATGGATGGGCCGCTGTACGCAGCAAGTATTTTACTCTGGCCTTAAAAGAAAATGACCCTGCCTTGAGCAAGAGTTTTAGCAGTGAGATCAATGCAGAAACCGGCAATCCAGGCTTTAGTGTCGATAGTTATCAGCGCAACGCAAAGGCAAATTGGGATCAGAGCTTTGTGCTTTATGCTGGTCCTGCTGATGCCGGGATCCTGAAAACCTACGGCTGGCAGATGGAAAACATCGCTGAGCGTGGCTACAACTGGCTCCGCTGGCTGACTAATTTCTTTGCCTGGTTCCTCAATTGGCTGCATGGCTATATCAAAAACTATGGCGTTGTCATCATCATTTTTGCCTTTTTGCTCAAGATCGTATTGCATCCGCTGACGCACAAGAGTATGTCTGCCACCTTTAAGATGCAGAAGATCCAACCCCAAATGCAGGCTCTGCAAAAGAAGTACAAAGATGACCCCAAGACGCTTCAGGTGGAGATGAGCAAGCTCTACAAAGAAGCTGGTGCCAATCCCCTGTCCGGGTGCCTGCCCCTGCTTTTGCAGATGCCGATCTTCTTTGCTCTTTACAATGTCTTGCGCTATTCTCTGGATATGCGTAACGCAGGTTTTGTTTTTTGGCTCAAGGATCTCTCGGAGCCGGATCCGTATATGGTGCTTCCCATCATCATGGGTTTGTTTATGATCATTCAATCCAAGATGATGCAGCCCCAACGCGGTAATATCGAAGATATGGATGAAAACCAGAAGCGAGCTCAGTCCACTCAAAAGATGATGACCTGGATGATGCCGATCATGATGTTCTTCATCTTCAGAGGCATGCCGGCAGGACTGGTATTGTACTGGACCGTATTCAATATCTTCTCAGTAATTCAGCAGTATTATCTGCTCAAACATCACAAAAACAAGGAATAACTTTAATGAACACGATCGATAGAAGCGGAATCTCGGTAGAAGAGATCATCCGCAAATTTAGAAGTGAACACAATATCAGTGATCACGAACTCAAGTACGAGATTTTAAAAAAGCCCAATAAAGGTTTTTTTGGCCTGTTTGCAAATAAGATCGCCCTGGTGCGCTTTCAGCTTCCTGACATTGAGGACAGAGTACGGCTCTTCTGTGAAACTTTATTGGATAAAATGGGAGTTAGTTTCGATGGAATCAGCTCCAAGACTGAAGGCAAGACCCTCTTTCTTACCATCGAAGAAGTAGGCGAACCGGGATTTGTGATCGGGAAAAACGGTTCCATGCTGGAAACTATTCAGTATTTAGTAAACCGTGTCTTTGAAAATGAAAAGAGCATCGAACGCATCTACCTGGATGCCGATGGATACCGCCAACGCCGGGAATCACAGTTTCTGAATCGCTATATTTCCGATATCAAGAAGGTCAAAATCCATGGCAAATCCCTCACTCTGGAGCCCATGAGCCCAGGAGAAAGAAGAATAATCCATCGCCATATCGAACGTGACCGGGGACTCAGAACTCTTACCATCGGTGAAGGCGAAAACAAACGCATCGTGATCTTCTCTTCCAAACAAAAAGAAAGTGAAGTGCGACAGCAAAATGCCGGAGACAAGAAAGAAGCGAACAAGAATTCCAGACCCAGCCGCTCTCGCAAGCCTCAAAAATCGACAACTAAAAGCGATCAGACTTCGGAAGCTGCAGAGCAAGCAAATGCTGCGCCCAAGGCTAAAGCCCCTCGCAAACCCCGCCCACCCCGCCGTCCCAGATCAAAACCGAATCCAGATAAGGCAAAAGCACCCAATTCTGATAACAGTGCCAAAGATATTTAAGGTTTACGCTGGCCACTATTGGTCTGATGGGGGTGCTCTGATGGGAGTGCTGCCCTATGCAATCTGGAGCAAACAGGTGCAGGTGGATGATAAGCGCCGCAAAAAGATGGATCTCAACCTCTTGCTCATTGTCAGCAAAGATCGACGCATTCTGGTCGATACCGGATTGGGAAACCGCCTTAGCGACAAGCAAAAAGAGATCTATCGTCCCAGTGAATTTGCCTTACCGCTCTCGCTGGCAGAATTGGGCTTTCGGGATTGCGATATCACCGATGTGATCATGACGCATCTGCATTTTGATCATGCTGGTGGCATCGTTACCGGATTGGCAGATAGAGATATCCTCACCTTCCCCGAAGCCAGATATTGGATCCAAAGCGATGAATGGGCTATGGCCAGGCACCCAGATAGCACAAATCAGGCAGCTTATGCCTTTGAACACCAGCTGGCGCTATTGGAAAAACTGGGCAAGATCGAGCTGATCGATGGTGAAACTGAGATCGCAGACGGCATTAGCTGCGTGAAAACTGGAGGACATACTGTGGGTAGCCAGTTTGTGCAGATCGATAGCCCCGATGGCTTTTTTATCTATGCCGGAGATATCATCGCCACCAAGTTCCACACCTCGATGGCCATTACCTCTGCCTACGACGTCTGTCGCAGCGATACCGTGAAAGCAAAAAGGCTGATCTATGACCGCCTCAAAGCCCGTAATGGTTACCTTTTGCTGGATCACGATACTTCATATTGGCAGATCCCAATAGCGGATCTAAGAGTTTGAACATGATAAAAGGCGGAGATTCTCCGCCTTTTGTTTTGTCAATACTACAGCTTACTTTTTCTCTACTTTCTGCTGCAGAGCCTTGTACAATTCCTCAATCTCAGATTCTGGCAATTCTTCGTCAAAATGGCTGCCTTCCTCTTCGGCTGAAAGTGAAAAAGATGTTTGCAAAGCCTGTAGAGCTTCCGGATAGCGTTCCAGCTTGTCCAGAGCCATGGCATACCACACATAAGCATCATAGTGCTCCCGATTAGTTTCGATGGACATGGCCAAGGCCTGAGCTGCATCTTCAAAGTTTCCACTCCTATATAGGGCTTCGCCTTTATGTCGCCAGGGGCAAGACCATCTGGGACTGGCCTCATTGAGCTGATTATAGATCATAACTGCTTCATCATATTTCTCCATATTCAGGTATAAGTTTCCCAAGCTGAATTTCTCGCCGGGGCTGAGCAGATCAAGATTGTCCAAAGCCAGGTCCATGATGACTTTGGCAAAATGGTTGGATAGATAGGCAAGATTCAGCTTGGCAGAGAGTGATTCTGGATCTTGTGAATCAAGTTTGCTGAGATGGTCTACAGCCAGTTTGAAACTCCTTATATCCGGATCTTGCAGGTAATCGTTCATGGGATTATCGCTTGCAAACAGGCCCGCGCAAAGCGGGATCAGGGCAATAATCAGCAGATATCTTTTCATTTTTCCCTCCTTATTGATATAGACAGATGTACGCAGTCTGCTCTTCGACCCTTACACCAAATCTCTGGTTGGCAGCTACAGTGAAACTCTCACCTGCTGCATACTTTTTCCATTCCGGAACACCGGGGAGTTTTACAATCAATGTCCCCGAGACCACCGTCATGTGCTCCACGGTAGTTGTGTCAAATTCATATTCCCCAATGTCCATCGCTCCGATGGTGGATTTACCGCGGTTATTGGTCAAAGCAATGGATTTTACTTTGCCCTCAAAATATTCATTGGTATTGAGCATGATACACTCCTATTTTTTCTTTTTTGCCAATTTCCTCACTCTGAGTACATGGTCAAGGAAAATTCCCCTTGGGCTAAACTGGCATCTTGCATAGATTGCATTTTGACAAGATAGCACAGAAAATCCTTGACAGCTATAAGCATATTTATATATATGGTGCTTAAATAGTTAAATGAAGGAGCAGCGAGCTGGAAAAGGTTTTACAAAGTACTTATCCGCTCCTCTACGCTGCATCTTATCCAGTAACAAAGCCACATGATTTTGGTGGCAAATTAAAAATGGAGTCCGAATATGACATATAAGATCTTGATAGTTTTGGTCGCAACAATCATATTGATGGTTGCCTGCGACACCAGCTCAGAAAAGCTTACTCAGACAGATATGAACAATCTGAAGGTGCCGCATGATTTTGATTTTGCAATGAGCTCTCAGGTGGAGGTTGATATCCAGGGAGCCTGGCGCTTACCGCTTTACCTGAAAACCAGGGATGGCAATCTGCTGTTCAAAGCGCAGATGAATCCCGAGACCGGCATCTCTACAAAGCTGACTTTACCCAAAACCATCTCAGAAGTAGTAATCCATTACCAGAGTTTTGAAGTACCGGTAAATGTTAGCAGTGGCAGCTTGAACTTTGACTTTCGTAGTGACTGGTAAGGGAGGGTAAGATGAAACACATATTGATAGTAGTAGGCCTCCTGGTTTTTAGCCTCGCCCTTTTTGCGCAAGGCACTATCGCGGTTTGGGGAAATCCTCACTCTCAGGTAGCAAGGAATGTGCCTGAAGGCGAGGATTTTGTTCAGATCTCAGCCGGATACAGATTAGGAATAGCCTTGAGAGCTGATGGCAGCGTAGTCACATGGGGACAAAATAGCAATAACGTTGTAAACCAAAGCCCAGCCGGATTTGACTTCACAGCTATCTCAGCGGGGCAGGATCATGCCCTGGCTCTGCGCAGTGATGGCAGCGTAATTGGCTGGGGAAATAATGATAATGGCATGTCAAACTCCCCTCCTCACAGTGACTATGTGAAAATTTCGGCCGGCATTAGCCATAACCTTGCCCTGCGTGCCAATGGAGAAATCCATGCTTGGGGAAACAGTGCCAATGGTAGACTGGATGTACCTGCCGGCACATATATCGATATCGCCGCCGGTAATACATACAGCCTTGCCATCAATACCGCCGGTGAATTAGTGGGCTGGGGAGCTGGCTGGAATGGTGAATTGAATCTTCCTGCTGGAAACGACTTTGTGCAAGTCTCTGCAAAATATCTACACTGCCTCGCCCGTCGCGCCGATGGCAGCATCGAAGCTTGGGGAAACGTCACTGGAAACCTTGATGTACCTGCGGGTACATACCAGGACATGGATGCCGGCTGGCAAGGGAATGTAGCCCTTACCACGGATGATGTAGTGGTCAACTGGGCAAATCTCTGGGTATTGAAGACAGTTCCAGCTTGGGTGCATGATCTGGACATTGTCAAAATCGCCGCTGGAGACGAGTTTTACCTGGGGCTAACTGGAGATCTGGCCGAGACTGATTCTGATGGTGATGGTGTGGTAGATGCTCTGGACGAATTTCCCGATGACCCTTCACGAGCCTATAGCATAAGCTATCCTTTGGATTCTCCCACGGGATGGGGCACTCTGGCTTTTGAAGATCTCTGGCCACAACAGGGTGACTATGACTTCAATGATCTGGTTTTGGGCTACCAACTGAGCCTGATTTTAGATGCTGAGCTCAAGATCAAGGATATCCTTGGTGATTTTCAGCTCAGAGCAGTGGGTGCCACCTTCCAAAACGCCTTTGCCATTGAATTCCCCTTTGCCGCTTCAAACATTGAACCCGTAACAGGATTGGGGGCTGGGATGGCTTACGATATGCCCCTTACTGATGCAGGCTCAAATAGTGTCCTTACTGTGATATCAAACACCAACGATTTTGTCACTGTGCCCGGATCAGGAGTATTGTGGAATACCCAATTGGATCAACCAACTTTTGATCCAATCCCAATCAGCTTTGAGCTGACCCTGACAGAAGCGATTGATCAGAGCACCCTGCCCTTGTGGGGCTTTTGGAATCCGTTTTTGATGGTAAATCGGGATCCCGGACATGAAATTCATTTGCCAGGTTATCCGCCCACCATATTTGCCGATCCTTCTCTCTTTGGTGCTGGCGATGATACCACAGATCCCGGTTCGGGAAGATATTACAAGACCTCCCGCAATCTGCCCTGGGCTTTGGATTTGCCGATCAATTGGCATTATACCATCGAACACAAAGAGATCACTCACGCTTATTACGGTTTTGCCCCCTGGGCTGAGAGTGGTGGCAATATCTACCAAAACTGGTACGAGCTTATCGACGGACAGATCAACCCGGATTACATTTATAACCCTTGATTGACAGGATAAACCTGATACCCTTATGCCCCGGTCTCAGGATCGGGGCTTTTTGATGCTTCATCCGCTATCACAAACAAGGTTGAGAGGTTGAGAAAATTGAGAAAGGTATAGGGGGTTTTTTGAGGTTGAGACTGCGTGAGCCCCAGCGGGACAATCTTTCAGGTAGCATATTTGCACTCTGAACCGGAGCATGCTGCCAGAGCATTGGCAGCACGGTCTTATAATTGCGCCATGTGTTCGCCAATCTTAATCAAAACAAAGATTTGCGCTCAAGATGCAGATTTCGCTTGACCCAAAACTACCGGACATATTAACTGAGCTTAGAAATTTACTTGAAAAAACATGAGGATAATGATGAAGCACATTTTATTCATACTGATCAGCCTGAGCATACTTTCGCTATCTGCCTATCACAGCGATCCTTTCCCCTTGGGGACATACTCCTTTTTACAGAATGACAACCGTTATTTCTCCGAGCATCGAGACGAATTTATCTCCTATATGAAGGATCTGGGATACAACATCAACATGATCCAGACCACAAATAGTGATCGTGATCTGGGCAGCCTGCTTTCGGCTTTGGATGCAGCCAGGCTTGATGCAGTGCTGGCAGACAAGTGTTGGAGCAACGATCCCTCCGATTCGCGGCACTTCAGCCTCGTGCCTCTTAGCACCTCAAATTATCAGCGCTTTGAAGCAGAATTTTCCGATGCCAGAGATGTGAAAACCGGAGACAATCAAGAGCCGCGTTTCTGGTACGGAAATAGCAAGGTCACAGACCGTGTTGGCCGCGTGATTGTAGATTTGGATGCTTCCTACCAGAGAGCCTGGCAGGTGAATCGGGCTACCGACGAGGCCGGCTGGGCTTTTACCGACATCAATTACCGCTGGCCCGACCCTAAAGGCAATACGGTCAAGCTTCACGACGAAATCCGCCTGCACAAAAGGCATCTGGATGCCAAAAGTGATACAGATTCCCTGTATCTAAACTATCGTGTAAAAATCTCCAATATCCCGGAGGATCTGGCTCTCTGTGCTCCCTTGATCAGCTTTCAGTTTTACGGTCATCTGGGAGCCAAAACAGAATTTGGCAAAAAGACGATCGCTCCCAAAGATCATCGAGGAAAGTCTCTGGAGTATACTGCTTTTACCCTTGCAGATTACATTGCTCTGGGCAGACCCAAAGGCTATTTTGACCTGCCCTTTCATATCAGTTACAATGACCTTAAAGCCAGCAAGATCCTTACCGATGATTGGGACGACAATCCCGATACTGCAGCTCACTGGTGGTGGTTTATCTTTCGCCATTTTGCACCCGGGCTATTTTGGCATGGCAATTGTGATCTGAGCCTGGATTACATCGATATGGAAGATCAATTGCATCGGGATTTGCGGGAAAACTACAGCTTTTACAAACAGGGTATCAACCAGCGCATTCGTGCCCACAAAGCCCTCCCTGGGGGTAAGGTGATTCGCTATCTATATAGCCTGGACGAACCCTTTCAGACTCACCTCAGCTCCTTCAATATGCTCCAAAACATGATCGCTGAAGACAATCCACCCCTGTGTTCTGCTACCTATGACATCGATCACCGCACCTTTAGACTGGAAGGCAAGGACAAGTGGTGGAATTTTCCGGATCTCACCCGTGAGATTGCCAAACCCCGGATCATGATGCCAGATGTGTATCCGATCCAGCCCGAAGTGGGATACGATCCCGTGGCAGGTGAAAACTTCCTGCAAAACGTCCTGGATCACAAATTGATCAAAGGTTACCGGGATGCCAGAGACTATGTGTCACAGCAGCAAGAGCGGGAGTTTCAACCCATAGTCCAAGCTTTTGGCTATTGGAACGGTCATCGCTGGGTTTCCTGGACCCTGCCCCCGGCCGCCACCCAAAAAGCCCTGCTTTACCTTCCCTTCTGCTATGGTGTGGATGGCATCCATCACTATCAATTGCAAGGCTTTGTCAATGCCAGAAGGGAAGGATATTATGCTCCCCTCTTGGGCATCGACAATAAAACTATGCAACGCTTTGACTACACCTACGACGTGCTCAAAGCTGCCAATCCCCGCGTACTTTTTTTTGGCGAGCAGCTGATAAATTGGGATTGGCTCGGTGCTACCACAGTGATGCTGAACAAAAACTATCCCACTCTGGATCTGTCCGGTAGCGGTATAGCCAGGCTCAGAGTAAAACCAGCGTGCAATGGCTCCTATGAAGGATACGTTGAAACTGCTCTATATCAAAACTCCTCAGACCAATACGCCATCTTTGCCGTCAATCGCCGGACTAATGAATTCCACTACACCAGAGCCCATCGCCATCCGGATTTTACTGCCCCTGAGGATTATGACTCTGCATACAGCGAGTTTGCCCCGCAGACCCTCAGGATCTATCTGGATAATGAACATCGAAACTACACGCTCAAAAATGCCGAAACCGGCGAGATTTATCCTGCCAGACGCAAGAAGATCGAGGTAGAGATTCCAGCTGGAGAAGCTCTGCTCTTGCTGCTGATAGAAGAGATGAGATAAGAGGAGATAGTGATAAGCTGGATCTCGTATATGATGCTGTGGATAGCAATCTCACAGCTTCAGTTATGCTATTGGGGATCTCTTTCGAAGTGAGTGAGATCAATCATGAATTAGCTTCTGCTTCCAGCAAAAGCTCAACCCTCTCCCCCTTTACCAATACGGGATCAATACGGGTCAGATCCGTGTTGGTAGCGTAAACGTACTGTATTGATAAGGGGATGCACACAGCTTTGCAGACAGCTTGCTGAATGCTGGCGGATAATCTCAAAAACATATTTTTTGATCAATGAATGAGCTGCGCTGGATCATTGAGATACAAAATCTGTGATGACAGGAGAACTTATGTCAAGACAACAAGATAGAAACAAAGACAAAACAAAGGAGTATGCCCTGGCAGCGGGGGCTGTATTTATCCGGGTTGAGCTGGAGAAATTCACCATTCAAATAGTCAAATCCAAGCGAGCAAAACATGTCTGATAAACAGCACAACAACGAAGTCATCATCCAGAAAGCCTCAGGAAAGACAGAAGCTTTTGATGTACGCAAGCTAAAAACATCACTCAAAAATGCCGGAGCTAATGAAGATGCCATCTCCGAAGTGGTGAGTGATATTCAGAACTGGGTTTACGATGGAGTCACCACCGCCAAGATCTATACTCGTGCCTTTCGCATATTCAGGCAGATAAGCACTGCGGGTGCATTGCTATACAACCTCAAAAAAGCTATACTGGACATGGGACCTACCGGATATCCCTTTGAACATTTTGTGGGGGAACTCTTCCGGCGACAAGGCTACGAAGTGGAAGTAGGACTGGTAATGGAAGGAGCATCCGTAACTCACGAAATGGATGTAATTGCCAAAAAAGGCCGGGAGCAAATCTTGGGTGAGTGCAAATTCTCTCACAAACAAGGGCATAGCATCAGCATTCAGGTGCCCTTATACGTACATTCTCGGGTAAATGACATTGTGGAAAAACTCAAAGAAGAAAAAGCGAATCAAGATATCAATTTTACTGCCTGGATCTTTACCAATGGACGCTTCTCTGCTGATTCCATCGAATATAGCAGATGCAAAGGAATCAAGCTCATGGGCTGGGATCATCCTCAAGGCCATGCTCTGAAAGATCTAATCGAGAGAGAAAGGATGTTCCCCATCACCATCCTCAGCAAGCTAAGCCTCAAGGATAAGAGTAGACTGATGCAGGATGGCATCGTTACCTGTGCTCAACTATTGGAGCAATCCGGAAAATTGGGAAACATGGGATTCAGTAAGAAAAAGCAGAATCTGATATTAAACGAGCTTAAAGAGCTGTCACGTAAAAGCATAAGCAAGTGAGGTTGAGATGGATCCAATTCTGGTATTTGTCACATTGGGCTTGGCCCTGATCATGTTCATCTGGGGAAAGATCCGCTATGACTTTGTAGCGCTTTCCGCCTTGTTTCTACTCGTCGTTGTGGGGATTATCCCGCCTGAACAAGCATTTGCTGGATTTGCTCATACAGCGGTGATTACTGTGGCCGCAGTGATGATCATCGGAGAAGGCATGCTGAGCTCCGGTGTAATCGATGTGGTGGCCAAGTATTTGCAAAAAATCGGTGATAGCTTCTTTACGCAGATTCTTGTATTGTGCCTCATTACAGCTCTTGCTTCCGCTTTCATAAACAATGTAGGTGCCCTGGCAATCATGATGCCGGTGGCAATCAAGCTTTCCCGAAACAGCAACAGATCCCCTTCTGCAATCCTGATGCCTTTGGCTTTTTCCTCACTCTTGGGCGGTATGACCACCTTGGTTGGAACCCCGCCGAATATCATAATTGCATCTCTAAGACAAGAAGCTTTGGGCAAATCGTTCAGTATGTTTGACTTTTCACCTGTAGGTCTGCCCCTGGCCGGTGCGGGCATCTTGTTCATGGCAGCTGTGGGCTGGAGATTGGTCCCCTTGCGCAAGGCCAAGCCGGATGATGAAGATCTGTTTAAGATTGAAGACTTCATCACCGAAGTGCAACTAACCGAAGAAAGTGAGATCATCGGCAAATCAATCCAGGAATTGAGAGATAGCGAGGATTACGAGATCAATATTTTGAGTCTGGTGCGTAACAAACTGCGCATAAACGTACCCAAAGCCAGCGAAACTCTCCAGGAAGGGGATATCATTGTCCTCGAATCAGATTCGGAAAACCTGAAGACATTCCTTGATACAGGTAAAGTAACACTGGTGGGAGATCCCAAATCGGAAGATAAAGAAAAGACTTCAGCATCCAGTAAACTCACAATCCGCGAAGTGGTGATGCTGGATAGTTCCCGCTTAATCGGCAAGACAGCTGCCAGCATTTACATGCGGGATCGCTATGGCGCTAATCTTTTGGCTATTGCCCGAGCTAACCGGAGAATAGTCAAACGCATCGACCATACCAGGTTTAAGGCCGGTGATGTGTTGCTACTGCAAGGCAGTGAAGACAGATTGAGTGATAGCATCATCAGAATGGGTTGCCTGCCGCTATCGGATCGGAATATTCGCATCGGTCATCCGCAAAGGATAATCAGTGCTCTGCTGATCTTTGGTGCTGCCATCACCGCTTTGCTCACAGGTTTTTTGCCGGTGCAGATCGCTTTTTCACTGGCTGCGTTGCTCTTTGTGTTTAGTGGCATTGTTTCTTTCCGGGAAGTATATGAAAACATCAATTGGCCAATCATCGTGCTCCTGGCAGCCATGATACCCGTGGGAATGGCTCTGGAAAGCTCCGGTGCAGCAGATATGATAGCATCAAACATTGTAAAACATGGTGCCAATCTGGCTGTTTGGCAGATTATCGGCGGGATCATGCTAATCTCCATGTTGCTCTCAAATGTGGTGAACAACGCTGCCACTGCAGTACTGATGGCACCGATTGCCTTGAAGATCGCCGGCGGTCTCCAGCTCTCTCCTGATGCCTTTCTGATGGCAATTGCCATCGGTGCTTCCTCTGCTTTTCTTACCCCCATCGGGCATCAATCAAACACATTGGTGATGAGCCCCGGAGGATACAAGTTCAGCGATTACTGGCGCTTGGGACTGCCCATCCAGATCCTCGTTCTCTGTCTGGGAACGCTGGTTATCCTTTCTGTATGGCTTTGAACTTTGTAAGAGGGTGATCCAAAAACCAGAGCCAGTCCTTTCAGCACTAACCCCTGTCTCACAGCTTTCTTGCTTAGATGAGGTAAGTTATAAAGCGCATAGAATCAAGGGCGATTGATATTTGGTAAATCCTGATCCGGCTTCGGGGAAACCATATTTGCTGGCTTCACGGAATTAACAGGAGATATGAAGTGGATTCTAAAACCTGTCAGCACAAAATCGTACTGCTGAAGTAACAAAGGTTCTTTGAGATCATGGGATAGTCCTGCGTCATCTCATTGGGAGCCCACCCGGATGCTGGCTCTCATATGGTCTCAAAGTTGAGGTAGCTCAGCATATTACAAATCAATATCTTTTCAGATGGCAACTTTGGCTGTAAGTCTCTCCGGGACGCAGATAGTCAGCCAGCTCAGGATCAAATTCGATCAGGGTATAATCCGGATCGTCATAACCGCTGAAGTATTGGTCAAAAAAGAAGCAGCGCTCGGAGGCTTCGGCCTTGAGCGCTGCATTTGTCACAATTTTGGCACTGCCACTGAGCCGGATATAGCCGGTGTGACCATCTTCGGTCAGGGGGATACAAATCTCTACCAGTTTGTTGTTCTGAATCTGAGCTACCTTAGAATCTGAGCTAAAAGTGGCAAAGAAATAGCGCTCATCATACAGAAAAAGCACCACCGGACGCACGCGGGCTTGTTTTTTATCGGATGTGGCCAGATAAACATATTGGTTTTGCCGGATCCATGCCATTAGTTCTTGCTGCAATTGAGATTCGTTTGTGCGTGCCATTGAGTATTATCCTTTATTTGGGAAAAGAGATACCTGTGATGAAGGCTTGATTTTCTGCTTTGGGATTGTCTCTTTCGTCCCGGGGAAGCTGTTCGATCTCATGTACATTGTCCATGCCGGAGGTGACCTTGCCAAAAACGGTGTGCTTACCATTGAGCCAGGGTGTGCCACCTTCTTTGGTAACGATAAAGAATTGGCTGCCATTGGTATTGGGGCCGCTATTTGCCATGGCGATATTGCCATAAAGCACTGGAGCTTTGAGGATTTTGTGGTGTACTGCTTCCTCGTGTCCAGCGAGTTGTGCATAATATTCCACAGTGTTTTCCATGATCGGCTCGAGGCTTCTGGATTCCTGGCATTCTTTTACCAGGGCTGCGATTTCGGCATTGGGGGTGCGATTTTGCTGCATGTGCGGGACAATGATCTGAGTCCAGACCAATTCGGCATCAGCTTCGGAGGCAATCTTGCCTGTGAGTGGCTCACCATCTTCGTAGCATTCGTCGTCAATCATGTATCCAGGTCCACCCTGTCCGTCGTTCATGCGATTGTCATCCTTGGTATTGGGACATCCACCCTGAATCATAAAATCCGGGATCACGCGGTGGAAATAGGTGTCGTTGTAAAAACCATCACCGGCAAGTGTGATGAAGTTTTGCACGGTTTTGGGTGCCAAATCCGGCCACAATTCCAATTCAATCTCACCATAAGTGGTGTTGATTATTGCTTTTACTGTATTTTGAACGGCTTCGTTCACGGGTTCCTCCTTATCAGGTGTTTCTGGGCTTCTGTTTTGGGTATAAAGCAGGGTTAATCCCAAAATCAGGATAGCCGGAATCAAGATCAGCGCGAGATAATTTGCTTTGAGTTTCATGCTGGGTCTCCTTTTTTCTTGTTATAGATTTTGTTCTGGATATTTCCAGAGTTGATTTCAATGTAAGAGTGGTGAGATATCCAATCACCGGAATTGGCATAAACACCATCGGAAATCTCGAGTAATTCCGGATTGTGACTGTGTCCCATAATCACAAAATCTGCCCGTCCGCTATCAATCAGTTTGCGAGCATAGCTTCTCAAACCCACGTTTTTCCGGACTCTTAGCGGAGGGGGGTCTTTGCGAGCGCGGCTGCTGCGGGACATTCTGCTGCCCAAGCCCAAGGCGAGATCAGGATGCAGCAAGCCAAAGATCTTTTTCATCAGGGGCAGCCTGATCAAGCGGCGGAAGACCTGATAGCGTATGTCGTTGACGGTATGGGTATCGCCATGACAGACGTAAATCTTCTTGCCATCAGCCTCAATCTCGAAAGCGTCGGATCTTAGCTCAATGCCCAGATAGTTCGGCAAAAAATCGCCAAACCAAAAGTCGTGATTGCCGCTGATATACACAATCCGGCAGCCACTTTGGCTAAGCTCATAGAGCTTGACCAACAAGGGGAAATACTGTTTGATGATGGTATATTGCCAATCGTACCAGAGATCAAAGATATCTCCGGCAAGGATCAAGAGCTCATATCTGCCTTTGGCCTGCTCCAGAAAGTCTATGACCAGATCTACATTTTCCTGATCCTCGAGCGAGGGTTTGCTGTATTTGCAATGCAAATCAGATATCACGCAGATCCGCATATCACTTCTCCATCATGTAATGGATGATATTGAGCCCAAAGCGCAAAGCAATCTGCCTTAGCTGAGGAGGATTATCGTGAGTATCAGGATCCGCCCAGCCATCACTGATATTGGTTTCATAGGTATATAGCATCATCATGCGGCCATCGTCGTCAAACATGGCAAAGGCCTGGGGAGGCTTGTCGTCATGCACATGGATTTTGGGCAAGCCGCTGGAGTAATCATAGTAGGAGGTAAACAGAGGATGCGAAGAATCGATCTCGATCAGCTCCCGCTCGGGAAAGATGCGTTTGATCTCCCTGCGAAAGCTGTTATCCATGCCATAGTCATCATCAGCATAGAGAAAACCACCTCGCAACATCCAGAGCCGCAGATTGTTGATTTCAGTATCAGAAAAACGGATGTTGCCATGACCGGTCATATACACGAAGGGAAAATCAAAGATTCTGGTATCTGAGGCTTTGACCACAGTCTGATCGATCGGAATGGTAGCTGAGAGCTCTTGATTGACGAATTTGGCGAGATTGGGCAAGACTTCAGGATCGTTGTACCAATCCCCTCCCCCATCATACTGAAGCCGGGCAAAGCCGGTTTTTACCGGACTATCAAGGCCGGCAAGCTGAGAGATGGCTGCCAGGCAGATCATGGCATACAGGAGCAAGATCTTGCCATGCGGTGCAGTATGTGGGCTCTGCAGGGGCATATCAAGTAGCCTCAATTGAGGATTTTGAGCTGGACACAGATCAAGCCGTCATCCACGATGGCATAAAAGCAATTTGCATAGTTATCGTATGCAGACATACTGTGGATGTTTTCTTTGAAGGTGATGGTAGATAGGTTCTCTCCCCGGAAGGCATCGAGGATAGTGATAAATCTGGCTGAGGGTACGACGGTGATGGCGCGATCCAGGCGAGGATCGTCTTCCGGTCCCACCCTGCTGGGACTCAAAGCTCCGGCATCCCAAAGGGGACTCATGAGCTCTCCTTCCCACAGCATAGTGCCATCGTCTTTGAAGCCATAGCCCATATCTTTTTTCAGGCAGACCAAAAGCACATTGTCAGCATAATAAATGGCGTTGATATGCTCTTCAAAGGACTTCATCCATTTAAGCTCGCGGCTTTTCTTGTCAAAAGCGATCAGATTCTTATCTGCCGCCAGGAAAATGGTATTGAAGCTAAAGACAGGAGCGCTGGACACCTGGTAGGGCAAGGTGGCACTCCAAAAGATATCCAGCTCAATATTGCGAGCAGGCAGATTCACGATCCGTTCCAGATACTTGAGGAAGTTTTGAGTTTCGATTGAGAGGTTGTTTGGGATCTGATCCAATTTCAAAGCGGGATTGTGCTGTACATTCATCTTGGTGCGATGCATGGCTTGCTCCAGAAAACGATTGCCAAAGAGCATATAGGCCGTGGCAGCCAGGGTGAGTACAATGACCACGATTGCGCTGATGTGCAATTTGCTCAGTTTTTTGCGATGGGATTTGAGCAAGCGCGTCCTGCCATCCAAAATCAGCCAGAGGGGATTCTCGGATTGGGAAAAGCTCTCGATATAGTGATCCAAAGTAGCCAGATCGCTCTGAGTATCAAATACCTGAGCCCAGAGATTGCCACTGAGTGCGATAAAACGATGGTTTCCTCCGATGAAGATGCGTTGCACCCGAATCTTGATATCCTGATCGGCATAGCCCAAAAGATTGAGCTTCTGCAGGGTCTGCATCCTGTGTTCACGGTAGCTTGCACCCACATGGTGAAGCTTATTGCCATCAGATAAGGCGCAGAAAATGCGACCAAACTGCACAAAAAAGAGCTCGTGATCGTAAATGATGCCACAGAATACTGAGAGTCCCTTTTCCTGCAGATCTGTCTTGATGAGATGAGCATGCATCTTCCAGTGCAAATCAGCAAAGAAGCTCTTGAGCCATTTTTCCACTTCCATGCGGCTGATGGTGTTGGCCGGTGAATTGCGCAAAGCAAGCTTGAGCTCTGCCCCCAGCTCTTCCAGATGCAGGTTTTCCTCCGGATGCCACATAGCCAAAAACCAGCCATAGCGCCCATCCTGACTGAGATTGGATTCCACCAAGCTATAAGGAGGATTGAAATGCGCGCTTTGCAGGGCAATCATATCAGCTCCACCACTTGATAAAGCTGCGATAGCTCACTCTGAGCAGGGTGGGAAGATTCATCAGCATATTGGTGTAAGAAGCATTGGCAAGAGGACACCAGCATTCACCGCGGTGTATGCTCTTGCGATCTTTCCTGGCTTTTGGAGACCACCATACTTTGCCAAACTTGTATTTACTGTCTCGCAGATTGCCCAGCGATTTTGCCCTTACACAGCAGCTCCAGACATCCCCATCCGGAGAGATCTGAGCCGATGCCACTCCAGAATAGCATGGTATCACCTGTTTTTCGTCCCGCATGATCTCTTTCACCAGATTGTAATACTCGAGCCTGAACGCCATAGTGATCTTGCTGAAGCCTTTGGGTCGCTCGTTTTTGATGCGGTGGATCAGGTAGTCGATGGCGGATTTGTATGCCACTTTGCCAGGAGTGATATCCATGCCCACGGTATCCAGTTCCACTCTCTCTTCGGCAATCTCGGTGATATAGTTATCCGGCTCCAGGCGCAGCAGTTCATTGGCCACAGAGTAAAAGCTCTCCACATTGAATCTGGAGATTACCGTGTGGATCCCCACCGAAAGATTGGGTTGAGAAAGGGCTTTCAACTTGTTGAAGGTAGACACGGCCTTGTTGTAATTTCCTGGTACATTGCGGATCTCATCGTGTTGCTCTTCGATGCCATCGATAGAGACATTTATCACCACCCGCGCCTTGGGGCAGGCTTTTGCAATGGCAGCAGTCTTTTCCACGATGGTGTTGACCAGAAGCCCATTGGTCGGGATGTTTATGATGCGAGGACGGGAGATATTGTAGATGGTGGAAACTACTTCCACGATATCTCTACGCAGGAAGGGCTCACCCCCGCTAAAGGTGATCCAATATGGACTGTGGCCGATGCTTTTGAAGATCTTGGCATATTCTTCCACGCTCAGATTGCGGGCTTTCTTTTTCCAGATCCGGCAGGTGCTGCAACGTGAATTGCAGGTATATAGCAAACTAACAGTATAATTCATCGGATTAAGGCGAGGGAAACCAAGATGTTTCATAAGCCAGTAGCCGATGATGCGAAACATGATCTTTAACATGAATATCCTTTACGATTTTACCGCTTTGGTGGAGCGGGAAATTTCCCAAACAAAGGGGTTTTTGCCCCTCACATAAAAATCCCAAGAGCCCAGGAAACGGCAATATGCTTCCAGAGCAACTACCAGGATCAGCTTGAAAAGATCCTGCGGCTGTTCTTTGAGCTCTTGCAGCAAGACTCTTTTCAGAGCACTGCCATCTTGTGAGACCACCTGGTACTGCTGCTTTTTCTTGAGCCAGAGATGTCCGGTTTGGATGCGGCGGCGCTGTTTGATATAGTCCGACACGTTTTCAGGGCCTTTATTAGCAATCAGAGCCGACGGCACATACTTCAGCTTCAGCCCTTTTTGCTGGATAATAGCTTCGATACTGGCCTCATCTACAGCAGAATCAGCGGGGATCACATCCATCACTTTGCGAAAAGCGATCAGCTCTCCCAGTTTGGGCGAAATGAGCGCCATGCGATGATGCAAGCGCCACAAGAGCTGCACTGCATAGCCGATGAATCCCTGCTCTGCATTCACGGGCATGGGTCTGCCTCCGGTGGCTCCGATTTCGGGCAGAGAAAACTCGGAGACCAGAAGCTCTATGGCATCCTTTGCGGGAATCACATCCCCGGAAATCACCACCAGGATCCCGGATCTTGCTTCTGCCATAAAGAGATTGATCGCGTTGGATTTGCCTTCTCGGCGGGGCTGGGTATATAGCCTTACCTGAGGGTGCTCAAGGGCAAAGCCGCGCACCAGATCATCCGTACGATCGCTGCTGCCGCTGGATACGACTATGATCTCTTCGATGGCCACATCTTGCAGCTTTTGCTCGCAAACAGAGCGGAGCAAATGCAGGATGTTAGCCTCTTCATTGTGGGCAAAGATGCCGATACTACAGCCGATTCTCATCTCGATCAAGTGGGTATCTGCCGCCCTGGCATGCTATGCGGGATACCTTTGTTGATGGCATCCAGGATTCCGTTGATAAACTTTCCGGTATGCTCGCTACAAAACTTCTTGGCGATCTCGATGCCTTCATTGATGATCACTGCAGCAGGGGTATCGGTAAACATCAGCTCATACACCGCCACGATCAGGATGCTTTTATCCAGATGGGCGATGGATTCCAGTGACCAGTGCTCGGTATATTTATCGATCTCGGCTTCGATGTCTTCGATATTGATGATGGTGTTTTTGACCAGTTCATCGGCAAAAGCATAGACGTTTGAGCCGGAATTGATGCTTTCCGCAGAGGTCAGCTGTCGCAGCACTTCAGGGTATTCATTGAGCAAACCGTATTCTCTGAAATCCTCAGTCACTTCGGCAAAATCCAATGCATAGATGCATTGAACCGCGAGCTCGCGTGCTTTACGCCGTTGTCCCATTTTTCATCTCCTGCATGAGGTTTACCATTTCCACGGCATTGCTGGCTGCACTAAACCCTTTGTTGCCGGCTTTGCTACCAGCTCGCTCGATCGCCTGATCCACACTGTCTGTAGTCAGGACTCCAAACATCACCGGTTTGCCGCTGTGCAATGCAGCCTGAGCCACACCTTTGCTCACTTCGGCAGAGACATACTCAAAATGCGGTGTGCTCCCCCGAATCACTGCTCCCAGGCAGATCACAGCATCTGTATCAGGATCCTGAGCTGCTCTCTGAGCTACCAGAGGTATCTCAAAAGCTCCAGGCACCCAGATCACGGTGATATCTTCATCTCGCACTTCACTCCTGCGCAGACAGTCCAGCGCTCCTTCGAGCAACTTGCCGCTGATCACTTCGTTGAATCTGCTTACCACAATGCTAAAGCGGTAACCTTTGGAGACCAAATTTCCTTGTATAGTACGCATTGATAGCTCCTTTGAACTAAAATTATTCATTGTGTGTCAAGATAATTGAAGTGGCAAAACGTTCAAGTAAAATCTTCAACTCAGCACTTGCCAATGATCCCAAAGTTGATCGACCAGCAGCAAGGGATAGCCCAATTGCTGCCTGACTTCCGCCCTGCTTTTGCCATCCAGGGTATAGCCTTCATGGTTGAAGATCACATCAGGCAGGATCACGGTACAGGGTCCATCTGGAGCAAATTGAGAGCTGATATCAGCCATTGTAAGTAGTCCCGCCACCGAAATATGCTCCCCAAAGAAATCATTATGGATCACCTGCATCTGCACGCGTTGCGTTTTGAGCCGCAAGTTTAGCGCTTTGACCACGCGTCTGATGTGCTGTTGCGCACTTTGAGAGCAGAGGATAATGTAATCTCCACCGCCTTGCCTGAGTTCTTTGAGCAGTGCCCGTTTGCGCCTGGCAAAAGTCTGTTCTCCCAGGCTCAGCATGCCAATGCCGTTTTCGAGCTGAGGATAATCCTGATAAAACTCCGCCTCCGGCACTTCCCGCTGCGCCAGCACATAAAACTCATCTGCCGGATAGATGATCTGGCTTTGGTAGGTAGATCGTAGCTCATCCAGAAGATCCAGGGTCTTTCTCGCCCCTGGTTCGTCATAGGCTTGCAGCTGGCAGAGATGATCGCGATATCGAGTCAAACCCACCGGGACGATGCCGATGGAGAGGATGTTCAGGCTCTCATCCATAAGATCTGTAATGGTTTGCCGCAGCTCTACCCCATCATTATAGCCAGGTACAGATACGATCTGGATATGAAACTCTATCCCTTGTTCTGAAAGCTGACGGATCACCTTGATCGGATCCACTGGATTTACTGAGCGCATCAATTGCTGCCTCATATTCAGATTGCTACTATGCAGAGAGACATACAGCGGACTGATGTGCTGAGCGCAGATGCGATTCAGATCCGCCTCACTGAGATTGGTAAGCGTGATGTAATTTCCAAACACAAAGGAATACAGGTAGTCGTCATCCTTGCCATACAGGCTGGGGCGCATTCCCGGAGGCATTTGATCGATAAAGCAAAAGATGCAGTGATTTTTACAATTCCGATAGCGGTAGTCTTCGGGGATAATGCCCAAGGGCTTCGCTGTTTCACGAAAGATGCTTAGCTCGCGAAGCTTGGCCGAGGGATCTTCCAGCACAAAATCCAGACGAAAATCTGAGCAATAAAACTCCAAATCCAAAAAATCCCGGATCTTGATATTATTCACCGAGATGATCTTATCTCCTGCAATCAGGCCAAATTCTTGAGCCAGGCTGCCTGGCTCTATCGCTTTTATTCTCAGTGGCATCAAAAGACTTCGATAGGTATCTTGAGATGAAAACAGCTACCCACTCCCACCTGTGATGTAGCGCTGATCTCACCACCCAAGAGCTCCACGATTTTACTGGATATTCCCAAACCAAGCCCCATTCCCGGATAGGCACGAGTGATGCTGTTATCTGCCTGTTCAAAAACATCAAAGATGTTTACCAGCCGCTCTTGTTCGATGCCGCAGCCGGTGTCTTCCACCTCGATATCCAGCCACGGCTCTTCGTTTTGCCTGTAGATCAGATGAAGTCTCAGGCACACAGAGCCGGATACCGTGAATTTGATGGCATTGGAGATGATGAAGCTCAATACTCGCTCCAGCTTTTCACAATCAAGCCTGGCAAAAGGCAGGTTTTCTTGTACTTCCAGGATGGGTTTGAGGTTTTTTTGCGCGATTTGAGGGCGGTAAAGCTGCCAGATGTTTTCGATAGATCGTGCGAGATTACATTCCACGGGATGAAGTGTCGTCTTCCGCATCTGCAGATTAGATAGATCCAGCAAGTTTCCGATCATCACCAGGAGCTTGTTGCCGCTTTCCAGGATCACATCTACATAATCCGCTTGTTTGGGATCCAAATCAGTGGCTTTCAACATCTGGGCAAAGCCCATTATGGCATTCATCGGAGTCCGAATCTCATGGCTCACATTGGAGATAAAGGCGTTTTTCGCTTTGGTATAGCTATCGACCTGCTCATCATGCTGCGCTTTGGACCAAGCAATACGACGCTGTTGATCTTGCTTTGCGCGGTGATGCTTTTTCATGTGTTCCGAATCCTGTCATAGCGGTATTTAAACCGTTTGATGCCTTCAAAGATGGTACGCGCCAGGCGTTGCTGGTATTCATCTTTGACCAGAAGTAATTCTTCCGCTGGATTGGAGATAAAACCCAGCTCGATCAGGATAGACGGCATGAAGGCTCCTCTTAGCACATAAAAATTTGCCTGTTTTACGCCTCGATCATACAATTGAGAGCCGGCAATCAGGTTTTGCTGCACATTACTGGCCAGATCATTGCTGCTTTCCAGATGCTCAGTCTGGCTCAAATCACTGAGGATAAAATCCAGATCATCATACTTGCTGCGGGCTGATGCTCCTCCTTCATATAGCTCCACCACCTGGTTTTCCAAGGCTTCCACTGCTCTGGCATCGGATGTCACTGCCGTAGCCAGATAGTAGGTTTCTGCCCCATGTGAAGAGCTGTTCTTGGACGCATTGGCATGAATGCTGATAAAAAGATCAGCCTTGTTTTCATTGGCAAAACGGGTACGATCTCCCAGCGAGACAAAGCGATCATCCGCTCTGGTCATCAGCACTTGCACATCCAATTCACTTTCCAAAAGCTGTTTTAGCTTCAGTGCCACAGAGAGATTGATGTCCTTTTCTTTGGCCTTGAGTTTTTTGCCCACTGCGCCGGGGTCTTTGCCTCCGTGACCCGGATCCAATACGATCACCTGGACACTGTGATCCACGGGCTTTTTGACCTGCAAGGTTCCGATCTCATAGTCTGCATCTTGATCAAAATGCAGGGGAACATGCTCACTGAGAAAAACCACCGGCAAATAGTACTCGGCTGAGATTCGCCTTAGGGGGTAATGCATATTGTAAGAATCAATCTTATAGCTATAATACGAGCTCCCTTCCAAAAAGATGAAGGTTTCACCATAGATATGCAAATACAGCCTCTGATCCTGGCGCTCTTGTTTGTGAATGCAGCGCAAAATCGGACTCAAGTCTTTGATCGACACATAGCTGATGCCATCGATTTCGGTCTCGGGGATGCCAAATCTTTGGCCTTCTTCCCGGATTTCGATATTTATGGCACTCAGGCCAAGTGTAATCAGCAACAGGCTGAGCCAGGACAATAGGTATCTCATAGACAAACTCCACTTTTTGCTTTGCTCTCAGATTCTATCCTGTGAAAATCCGGAGTCCAGGCGTCGCTGCAGCAAAGCTCCTGCGTATAGACGTCTGCAAACCCCAATGCTGTTGCAGTATCAACCACCGCTTGATATTCAGCTTGATTGATACCGCGATTTAGCTCTGGATACAGCTCTGCCCGTGCTGCAGGATAGTATTGCGCCATCAAGCTGACAGGCAGGTTTGTGCCAAATTCATCAGCCAGCATTCGTAACGTGGCTTTGGTTCCGCTCAGAGCATTTGGCAAAACTAAAAGCCTCACCAAAACTCCCTGTGTGGCAATCCCCTCTGAGTCTGTCCGCAAAAAACCGCATTGCGCTACCATTTCTTTCAAAGCAGCTAATGCCACCGCGGGATAATCACGGGCTTGAGAATATTTCCCCGCATACACAGGATGAAAGTATTTGTAATCCGGCAAATAGATATCCACCAATCCCGCCAGCTGGCGCAAGGTCTTTACGCTTTCATAGGCACTGCTATTCCAGAGGATAGGGATCTTCAGATTCTGTGCTTTGGCTTGGATGAGTACTTCACGCAATTGGATACTATAGTGAGTGGGGGTTACCAGATTGATGTTTTGCGCCCCTTGCCCTGCAAGCTCAAACATCAGCTGCAACAAATCTGCTTCACTGATGCTATGTCCCTCTCCACCAATGCTGATCATATAGTTTTGACAATATACGCAACGCAGGTTGCAATGACAAAAGAAGATCGTCCCACTACCCCGGCTGCCCGAGATGGGCGGTTCTTCGCCATGGTGCAATTGAGCCAGATTGATGCTGATCTCTGCTCCGGCATTACAATATCCCACTGTCTCATAACGATCTTGCTGGCAAGCTCGAGGGCATATTGCACACTGGCGAAGCTCAGGATAGATCACAATCGAAAAGCTCCCGGTAAGAGTTCTGAGATTGTGGATTCGATGGTTTCATTGTGATTGGCATAGATCACAACCATGTCCGGCGCAAATTCACTGATCACCTGACGGCAAGCCCCGCAGGGAGGGAAGATTTTGTCGCTATCCACATAGATGGCAATTGCCGAAAACTCCCGATTCCCCTCACTCACAGCCTTAAAGATCGCAGTGCGTTCAGCACAGATGGTGAGCGAGAAAGAAGCATTTTCGATATTGCATCCGCTGTATATACTACCATCCTTGCACCTTACCGCACTGCCGACCCGGTATCCCGAATATGGCACATAAGCCTGAGCACTTGCTTGCTTTGCTCGCTCCAACAGGGCATTTAATTCTGAAGTCATGTGGTGTCTCCTAAGCCAATAGCGAAAGGATCAAACCTCCGGCAATCACCGAAGATATCTGTCCCCCCACATTTACGCTGACAGCCGGCATCAAAAGGAAATTGAAAGGATCCTCTTTTTGCCCCATCTGATGGATGACCCGGGCACTCATGGGAAAGGCGGAGATACCACAGGCTCCGATCATCGGATTCACCTTGTCCTTGCGAATCAGATTGAGCAGCTTGGCAAAAAGCACGCCGCCGGCAGTATCGAAGATAAAGGCGATCAATCCCAATACCAGAATAAACAGAGTCTGCGGCCGCAAAAAGTATTCCCCCTGCATCTTGGTGGCAATGGTAAGACCCAAAAGGATGGTAACGATATTACCCAGTTCATTTTGGGCTGATTTGGAAAGGCTGTCCACCACTTTGCATTCCCGCAGCAGATTGCCAAACATCAAAAAGCCGATCAAAGCTAATGAAGCCGGCACAAAGATCCCCGCCACGATGGTGATGGAGATGGGAAACAGGATCTTGAGTGTCTTGGACACATCGCCGGAGTGATAATCCATGCGAATCCGGCGCTCTTTTTGCGAGGTAAGGGCACGGATGACCGGTGGCTGGATGATCGGTACCAAAGCCATATATGAGTAGGCAGCCACCGAGATGGGACCCAATAGATCCGGAGCAAAACGATTGGCCACATAGATCGAGGTAGGTCCATCTGCTGCCCCAATGATCCCGATCGAAGCAGCTTCTTTGATGTCAAAACCCCAAGCGGCAGCCACTACGATGGTGACAAAGATGCCAAATTGCGCTGCTGCGCCAAACAGCAACATGAAGGGATTTTTGAGTAAGGGAGTAAAATCTATCATCGCCCCAATGGCAATAAAGATCAGAAGCGGAAACAGCTCTGTATCGATCCCGGCTTTGAAGAGGATAGTCAGTGGACCATGTTCTCCGATGGCTGCCGAAAGCGGAATATTGGCCAAAATCGTGCCAAAACCTATCGGCAACAACAACGCAGGCTCATACTTTTTGTCTATCGCCAGCCAGATCAGCACCAGCCCCACGATGATCATCACGACCTGGGAGAGCTGAAACTCCAGCAGAGCGGAAAACATTGATTCCATTTCATCTCCATAATTATCTTATAGATTGGCAGTAAATTTTACATTGCAATTTTTGTCAAGTCTGCTGTGGGTTTTTGCCCCTTCCGGCAGCTTTTTTTCCAATATTCACTGCTCATAAGAGAGGTTCTATCCGAATCAGACTCCAGACCCATAAAGCAGAAACTCGGCTACAAGGCAAACCTGCCGATGCCCAAGCTAAGTGGTATAGCGCAGTTCTGCCACGGCATTCATCGGCCTGATCTCAAGCTGATATCAAGCCCTAATCTTCCCGTAGTCATGGGTTTATTACGGCTTGGTGCAGGCTGAATACTGGTCGAATCGGTGTGGGATGCAGCAAGCGGCCGAGCCGGGACATAACTGACTGATTTGGGCGAATTTACTGTTTTGCAAACATTTCCTTTACAAAATCAGCCCCTCGTAAATCATGACAGGATAAATACCTAAAAGGACAGATCAAGTGACAAAATTTACCGACATCACACTCCCGGAGCCAATCCAGCGCGCTGCCAGAAAGCTGGGATTTGAAAGCCCCACACCCATACAAGCCTTGTGCATCCCCTGGATTCTCGAGCATGAAAACGACCTCATCGCCGTGGCCCAGACCGGCACTGGCAAGACCGCCGCGTTCGGATTTCCCCTGCTCAGCGAGACGGATATAGAGTTCAGCGACACCCAGAGCATCATTCTCTGCCCCACCCGTGAGCTCTGCATTCAGATCACCAAAGACCTGGAGTCTTACGCTTTTTACATGACCCGAATCCGCACTGTGCCAGTATATGGTGGTGCACCCATTTATCGCCAAAAAGAAGCCCTCAAGGCTGGCGCACACATCGTGGTGGGCACACCAGGACGCGTGGCAGATATGATCCGGCAGGGAGCATTGAAGCTGCACAGAGTCTCCCGTCTGGTTTTGGACGAGGCCGATGAAATGCTGAATATGGGATTCAAGGATGAGCTCTTTGAGATCATGAAAAGCATCCCCGAGAACCGTCAAACCCTGCTCTTTTCTGCCACTATGCCCAAAGATGTAGAGCATCTTGCCAACAAATTTATGCAAGAACCGCATCGCATTAGTGTGGGCAGTGAAGATAAGGGAGCAGAGAATATCCAGCATTTTTATTACAAAGTACAAGCCCGGGACAAGTATCTGGCGTTGAAGCGAATAGCAGATATGAGCCCGGATATCTATGGCATTATTTTCTGCCGGACGCGTAAGGAAACCCAGGAAATTGCCGATAAATTGCAGCATGATGGGTACAATGCCGATGCTCTGCACGGAGATCTTTCTCAGGGACAAAGAGAGCTGGTGATGAGCCGCTTTCGCAGCAAGTTCGTTCCGCTCCTGGTGGCAACAGATGTGGCAGCCAGGGGACTCGATGTGGATGATCTTACGCATATCATCAATTTCCATGTGCCCACCGAGGCCGATATCTATATCCATCGCTCCGGACGCACGGGCAGAGCCGGCAAGAGCGGGATTTCGATCACGATCATGCACAGCAAGGAAATCAGTGCTCTCAGGGCAGTAGAAAAGAGACTCGGCTTCCCCATCGTCTGGCAAAAAGTGCCTGGAGGCAGGGAAATCTGTGAAAAACAACTGTTTCACTTTATCGACACGGTGGAACGCATCGAAATCAATGAAGCCGAGATGGAGTCATTTTTGCACAATGTTTATAAAAAACTGAGCTGGATGACCCGGGAAGAGCTGATCAAACGCTTTGTATCGGTAGAGTTTAACCGTTTTTTGAACTATTACAAGGATATTCGGGATCTGGACAGTGCTCCGCAGATCAGCGAGAGCAGAGACAAGAGTAGCTTTGCTTTCTCTGCCTTCCGGCTCAGCATTGGCCACAATGTCGGGCTTACAAAACGGGATTTGATGCGCTATATAAACACTCTGAAACCAGGACGCGGCATTGAGATCGGGCAGATCACCATCTTTTCTGATTACTGTCTCATCGATCTGGATTCCCGCCTGGAAAGCGAGATGCAAAAAGCCATCGTCAATAGCCCCTACAAAGGTACACCGATCAAAGTACAGGTCTCAAAATCCAAAGTTCAAGGCGGCAGTGGCAGACCTTCTTCAAAGCGAAAAAATGAGTCTGCCGGCCACCGTAATGAATCCTGGCAAAGCCGAAAAAAAGCTAAGCCGGAATATGACGGAAAGCGCTCCAGACCCAGCACCAGAGATCTCGACAAAGCTGCTTTTAAACGCAAGAGAAAAGAAAAAGCTTGACATTGCGACCATTAACCGCTTTCATGAAAAAAATTGGATCTCAAGGAGATATCATGAAACACATTGCCTACATCCTTCTCATCGCTATGGCACTGCTGGCTTTGACAGCTTGCGGAAACAAGGTGGAAAATGCAGCCAAGTCTTTCTTTGACGCAATGGAAAGACAGGATTTTGAAGCTGCCAAGGCATACACTACCGAGCAGGGGCAACAACTGCTGAGCATGATGCAATCCTTCGCTGAAAACATGAGTGAAGAGCAAAAAGAAGGCTATGAAAAACTGAAGTATAATATCCTCGAAACCGTGGAAGATGGCGATAGTGCTATCGTTACATTTGAGCAGTGGGAAGTGAACAACCCTGAGGATAAGGATGTCCATGAACTCAAACTCAAAAAGATCGATGGCTCCTGGAAAGTGGATCTTGCCAAGGAAGATTTGGACAAATAAGCACTGGATTATTTTCCTGTGCATAATCTCAATTTTCATATTAGTAAGCTCTGCCTCAAAAGGTGGAGCTTACTCTTTGCCCGCGATTGATGCTTATCCAATAGTTTCCCTCATTGAGCCAGATCTGGAAGAGGGCGATATCTTGCTCAGAAGAGGGAGCTCTTTTGTATCTACTCTGATTTCAAGAGCTTCTCCTTCTGCCGGGGGAATGTCTCACTGCGGGATCGTGGTTCGGGATCAGGGAGATTGGCAGATTATTCATAGCATCTCCGGCAGTATCTCGGATCAAGACGGAATTCGCATGGAGAATCTACAGTCCTTTGCAGATAAGGCATATAGGGCAAAGATCAAACTCGTGAAACCAGCTTTTGAGATCGATCGTCAGCTCCTGGCACAACGGGCACGATATTATCTGAATCAAGGCGCAGCCTTTGATCATGAATTTGATCTGGAAGACAGCAGTCGGCTGTATTGCTCGGAATTGATCCGGGCGGTGTATCTGGATAGCGGTGCCGAGGATGTCTTTTCCTACAGCAGAGTGGCGGGGAAAAATCTGGTGGACCTGAGCTCTTTTTTCCAGGAAGCTTATTGGCTGCAATAGTGCTGGATAGTCCTTTAGGGACGACATTTTCGATAGCTAAAGCTACCCAATAGACACCGTCGAGTCTTGTCCGGAAGACATTTCCAAAGGACGCTTCGGCCCATTCAAAGATGGGCAGCCCAATCAATTCTGCGGGATCAGATCCCCTTCATCACCAGTTTTTCCCAGGGTTTTCGCAGAGTATAGCTCATCACCCGGCGTGTCTTACCCAAAAGTCCATCCGGAACCCGATCCTCATATTCATCGAGCACAAGGTATTCATCAAAGCTAAGTCCTTTGAGATCAGCTGCTTCCTGCACGATGCGAATGCCGTCTTCCACCAAAGCCTGGTTTGTGTATTCCATGAGATTGGTATTGCAGATCAGCTCCTGGATCTTCAGTTTGGCGGCGTTTTCCAGCATCCCGATCATGGTGATGATCTCTTCTGCATTGCTGGTAAAGGGTCTGGAAGTATTGACCACCAGGCACATGTGATAGCCACGAGTAGTGATGGCATCCACAAAACGTCCCAGCGTCCGGCAACCCGCTGGATCCCCACCCACATCCAGGATCACGGTGCGCTGGGTATTCTCTATCGCACCTTTGATGCGGGGAGAGATCATGGGTAGATCAGCATGGGAATACTCACCTTCGGGGGCAATCACGTCTATGCCTTCTGCGGCAAATATATCGCGCACATCCCGGCTCCTGAAATAGGGATTTACCACATCCATATCCGCCAGGGATACCGCCTCTTTTGCAGCATTCAATCTGCGCGCCAGATCTATGCTATACTCGCTCTTACCACTGCCGTAAGCACCGGCAATAATGTACATATTCATATCTTTACTCTCAATTTCTTTAGTTCTCGGCTAATCTCAGCATAATCCAGACAAAAGGCATCTGCCACTTGTTTGATCTGCTCATGGTGTTTGCGGCTGTCGGCATCATAGATGCCCAGGCAATGCATACCCGCCGCCCGCACTGCCTGCACTCCGCTTAAAGTGTCTTCGATGGCCACACACTCCGCCGGATCTACCTCCAGGCCTTGGGCACAGCGCAAAAAGAGATCCGGAAAAGGTTTGCCCAGGACATCCATATCACCGGTGGCAGCATAGGCAAAGTGTTTCCATACTCCATTGAATACGAGGCTGGTCTCAGCCAGATGATAGGAATTGCTGGTAGCCAGACCGATCTTGATCCCGGCGACCTGCAAGCGCTTGAGCAAATCCCCGGCACCGGCTTTGAGCCGAACCGTGCTGCGGTAATGCCCAGCCACCATATCGGTCCAGATCTGCATGATCTCCACCTGGCTTTCCATCAGGGAAAAACGGTCTTTGAAATATTGAGCGGTTTGGATGAAGCTATTGCCTGCAGGCAGATGGTCAAAGAGATCTTCGGGCACAGCAATGCCACGGGACATGAGAAACTCTTCATCTACCTCACGCCACAGGCCCATGGAATCTATCAGAGTGCCATCGAGATCAAATATTATCGCTTTTATCTTCATAAAAAAATGGAGCGGGAAACGGGGCTCGAACCCGCGACTTCAACCTTGGCAAGGTTGCGCTCTACCACTGAGCTATTCCCGCTAATAAAAATGGTACCAGAGGCCGGACTTGAACCGGCACGGGCTTGCACCCGAGGGATTTTAAGTCCCTTGTGTCTACCTGTTCCACCACTCCGGCAAATCTTATCTGCTGTGGACGGAAGATCCGTCACAAACTATATACTCTTGGTCAAAAAAAACTGGAGGCGACACCCGGATTTGAACCGGGGATGGAGATTTTGCAGACCTCTGCCTTACCACTTGGCTATGTCGCCTCAAAACTCTGGAGCGGGAAACGGGGCTCGAACCCGCGACTTCAACCTTGGCAAGGTTGCGCTCTACCACTGAGCTATTCCCGCTCTGCTATGTGAAAAAACCAATAGCCATGATGCCCTTTTTTTGTCAATCAAAAAAATGAAGATGAGCCTCGGAACTGTTTTCAAGCCCTGGGCAGCTCGATCACAAAGGCGGTACCCACACCCAATTCTGAGCTGACATTCAAGCTTCCTTTCATTTTCTTGATCGAATCGCGGCAGAGGATCCAGGTCAACTAAGCTCATCCTGAAATGCAAGAGCTGCCGATATCACTGAAACTTGCACATAGACCATGAGCGTAGCTAAGGAAAGCTCCGGTACTTTTCCTGGGTAATAGTCTGTATCGCTGAGATTATTCCTCTGCAAAGATCTCCGCGCTGAAACGGTAGAGCTGCGCACCATCATCCTGCCAGGCCTGATCCGGCAAACCAGCTTTTCTGCATACTTGCTGCAAAAAAGTATCCCGATCCCAGTTCCACTCAGTGGCTACCTGCGGCAGCAGCAAACCTGAAGAATAGGGGTGATCCAGATAGAGGCCATCGCGTCCGATGGTGATTTCGGAAATATCCTGCACCGGTTCCATGGGGCTGAGCAGGGAGATTTCGATGCTGATATCCGGTAATTCATCTGCTTGCACGGGCGGGAAGCGGGGATCTCGGAAAGCAGCAGCCAATGCCATTTCTTTGACTGTATCCAGGATGGATTTGTAAGCATGGATATAGCCGATGCAACCGCGGAGCTTCCCGAATATGTGAAGGGTCACAAACATACCCCGTTTTTCGGCAAAGGCGGGATCATCAGGACTGGTGTAAGTACTATGATGCAGACGGGCATGGATCACATCGCGAGCGAGCTTTAGCAAGCTCTGTTTTTGAGTATCACTGAGCATCAATCCTCCTTAGCAGACCAGCTTGGCAGCCAGATAACCAACCACCTGGGTGTTCATCCCGGATACCTTGCCGGAATGGGTGTAGTGTATGATTCTAGATTCGATGGCGCTGTAATGCTCTGCCAGCTTGAGCAAGGTCATAATGCCACCGATGCCGCAGGCTTCGAGTTTGCCTCGCTGCATGGCAGTCCACATCCCTTCGGAATCTCGCTGTATGAAGTACTGTGACAATAGCTTATCCATCTCCTCTGCTCGAGCAGCCGGATGATAGTGAGAGAGATCGCTGGAGACCAGGATCAATATCCGGCGGCTGGAGCGATATACCACGTTGTACAATATCTCCGACAAGCGCTCAGCGACGGCGGGGATCTGGTTTCCGATCATCACCGGGCAGATCCTGACAGCAGGGAAAAAATAGCGTAGCAAAGGTAGCTGGATTTCCAGAGAATGCTCCAGCTGATGATAGGTCAGATCCACATCCTGATTTGCGTGGGGACTGATCTGGGCATAGATATCCGTATCCAATTCCAGATTCCCCAGAGGAGTCTCGTATTCTGAAAAAGGAGACACGCTGAAGTCAAAATGATTGGCTTGATGCGAAGGATGTAGTACAATGACGGCATCCAGAGGTTCTTTGCCGATCGAGGAAAGACCCAGCGTGGCACAATGCCCAGAATATATGTATCCGGCATGAGGAAGCAGTAGTCCCAGACAGCGTTCACTCTCTGGAGCCGGGCTGGCTTCTTTGAGCCAGGATTCGATCTGCGCCCGGATCTGCTCGGCAAAACGCGGATAAAAGGTACCAGCATGCACTGTTTTCCTGATCATTTACCTTCCTCCTCAGGAGTATCTGGCATGAGGATAAGATGAGTCCCCGGCATCCTTGCATCTTCTTTTTGCATAAGGGCTTCCCTGCCCTCGGATACTTGCGGTGTGATTACTGCAATCTTTTTGTCCGGAAGAGCGTTTTGCAGACGGGAGACAGTACCCAAAAAACTGCGCGAATGAAAGTCCCCATTGAAATGGATGACCCTGGCCTTGGGGCTATTTCTCAAAGCCAACGCAATGCTTTCCGCCATGGTGTCATCTTTGATACACTGAGCCATATACATTGATTGCAGACTTTCCTGATTCAGGGGATGTCCGCTCATATTGCCCATGGTCTCGAAAAAAGCCTGGCGATAATCGTCGTCTGGCGCTGTAAGCTCGGAGGCAATCCAGGCTCTCTCTTCCGGAGGTAATGTCTTTACGAAGTCCCAGCCTTCTTTAGCCGTGCGGTTGGCATAGATTCTGGGGATATTTGCCGCCACAGCTTTTAAGTTCTGCTTTTGGGCAAAGATGAGCAGCGGACGGTAATCCCGATAGTTTGGCCAGGCTCTACTCATCCGGGTAAATTCCTCTTCTGGCATCTCTCTGGCCACAAAGGCATCCAGGTGCTCCTGAGTATCACGTTCCCACATCTCAAAAGAAAGGATGAGCTCTCGTTCATCGTCCAGCAATCCCGGTAAGATTTGGCTTTGCAATTGGTGCAAATGCTGGTCGCCATGCCATTCGCCAAAGAAGATCACGTCATAGGCTCTGAGGTCTTTGCCCAGAGACTTTGCATCCAGCCTGGCTCCACTTTCTGCTTTGATGATGCTGATTTCGGCAGCAAGACCAAAGATGAGCAGTATCAATAATACCAGAGTTAATAACTTTTTCATTCTTTATCCTCCTGATAAATAATCTAATCTGCCCAAAGCCTTATAGCCATCCAAAAATTTGCAAAATGCTATAGCTTCAGACAGGGGGATTTTTACTTTGATTGAGACCTTTTCACTGAAGACAGCATCAGTTTCACTGCCGTCCAATTGTGTGATCTGATGCCGGATGATCTCCAGCAAACTGTACTGAGCATCAATGCTGAATTGCTGATACTGCTGATACTGCACCAAAGTGGCGGATTCAATCGCCAATGTGGTCGCCTCAGTATAAGCTTCGATCAGCCCTTTGATCCCCAATTTGATGCCGCCATAATAACGGGTCACGATCGCCAATACGCCGGAGAGTTCATTGCGCAACAGACTGTTTAAGATCGGTTTACCAGCGCTGCCTCCAGGCTCTCCGGCATCTGAGTAATACTGCGTTTCGCTATCGTAGCCCAAGACATAGGCAAAGCAATTGTGTGTGGCATTCATATACTCCTGTTGATGCTGATGCAAGACCTCTTGTGCACCCTGAGCATCAGCCACCGGATAGATAAAGGCGATGAACTCACTGCGTTGGATTTTAATGGCAGCTTTTACTGCCGTTTTGATGGTAACAGGCATCATTTTACCTTGGGAATATCCTTCCACCGAGTGGTATAGCTGGGGCTCAATTGCGCCCGCTTCATCTGCCACTTCTTTTTGATGCCGCTGCTGGCATATTGCACAGTATCGCGTCCATGCCGGCGGTTCAAGCTATCTATGGCTTGCATCAGTTTGCCTCGCTTATCATCCAGATAGTTTGTCTCAATAAAGCTCAGCGGTACATCTTCTTCGGCAATGATATCGGTGAGCATGACCCCAGCCTTTTTGTATTCAAAGCCGGGTAACCACAATTCCCGCAATAGCTCCAAGCCCTGCTGGATCATGACAGCAGTGTATGCTGTGGGCGGAAAGAGAGTGCAAGAGATGGAGTTGTTGTATTGCGGACCTTCCTTAAAACGGTTTGTGGACAGAAAGATCATCATGTGCCCAGCCACAGAATTTTGATCCCGCAGCTTTTCTGCACTCCGGGTGATGTAGCTGGAGACCGCTTCTTCCAGTTCTTCGATCTCCACCACCTGTTTACCGAAGGATCTGGAGGTTACGATGCTCTTTTTGGTCGCGGGTGCATCTTCAAGCTCGATGCAGGCATATCCTCTGAGCTCAAGGATCGTCTTGTGCCCCACCACGGTCATATAGTGGTCAATGAATTTGTCGTCCGCATCCCTGAGCTGCAGAGCCGTCTCAATCTTGTTTTGCCGCAAAAACTTGTCATATTGCCTGCCGATGCCCCAGATATCCCCCACCTTGATTCGCGTTAAGGCTTCAGCGATGCGTTCAGCATCCAAAAGACACAAAGCTCCCCCAAAAGCTGCTATCCTCTTGGCATGGTGGTTTGCGATCTTGGCCAGAGTCTTGGTGCGGGAAATCCCCACCGAGACGGGGATGCCGGTATAGCGATACACAGTGCGCTTGAGCTTGCGTCCCCACTCTTCCCAATCCTCTTCCCGGATTCCGGTAAGCCCCAAAAACGCTTCATCGATGGAGTATATCTCCAGCTCGGCACAAAATTTGCCAAGTACATCCATCACGCGGGAGCTCATATCACCATAAAGAGCGTAGTTTGAAGAAAGCAGCTCTCCCCCATGTTTTTTGATCAGGGCTTCGTATTTGAAACCGGGCGCACCCATGGGAATCTTCAGGGCTTTGATTTCATTGCTGCGGGAGACGATGCAGCCATCGTTGTTTGACAATACAGCCACCGGAACCTTGTGCAGACGTGGATTGAAGACCCGCTCGCAGGACACATAGAAGTTGTTGCAATCCACAAGTGCAATGATCTGCTTATCTGACAATCCAGTGCTATCCATAATACTCCTTATCAATGCCAAAATATCCATGCGCTTTTGTTTGTCAAGGAACGAGCAAGCTCTGGACCAATATCAAGAGAGTACTGTTAAAACAAACCATTCTCTTTGCAACGGCATTGGGGCTCAAGAATAGCTTTACACTTTTGCTATCCGAAAGCCTTCTCTGCTCCAAACCTGCAACCTGGCATCGTGTTCCTGTTGCTCAAAATCCGCGCCTCAGTAAGCTCCATTACAGAAAATGCAATATTCACAGATAAAAAAAGATGCGCCCGCCACAGGAGTCTGGATGGCAGGCGCACAATTGCATCGGAGGGAATATGCTTAGGGAAGCTGGTAGATATAGGCTTCATCGCGGTAGCCAGGAAGGTCTTGATACCAATCCTGATAGCTGCCACCTGAGCTTTGAGCCCAATGTTTGAATTTCAGATATCCTTTGGATACTTGTACCTTTTCGATCGGATAATCCCAGATCTGCGGGATATTGACAGCCCAATTCAGATAATCGTCAGTTTTATACCAGTTATCAGGCAAACTGGCATCATCGCCGGTGCCAAAAAGATCCATGTTCATCCTGGCAGTGGGTTCATAACCCGGTAGATGAATCTCGTGGGAGCGTACACCATTGACAAAGATGAAAGGATTGTATGGTGCGGAAGGCTCGATTCCGGAGATTGCCACCGGATTGGTAAGCATAAAGTTCACCGAGAAATCCACAGGATCAATGTAGCTATCAGCAATTTCCGTATTGATGAAGCTACCCGGTACTTCCGGAATGAGATCAAAGGCACTGTCATACATCTTCATCACAGCTGTGGGACTATCTGTTTCGTGTTCAAAGAGCTGGGGATGACTGGGGGTGACGTCGTAGATATTGGAGCTGAGGAAGGGAACCTGAACGCCGAATCCATTTGCCCAACGTGCTCCAAGAGCTTTGAGCGTGAAGCTCATCTCGACTTTTTTGACCCGATTCCCAGCCTGGGTGATCTGATTGTAGTTATAATCCACCACCATGTCGTTAAAATCATAATCGCCTACATCCGGCCAGAGGTCTTCAAAAGCCAAAGTGCCCAAGCCAGATGGTCCATAAGTGTAATTGTTGAAAGCCAGATCAGGATCTTCCGGATAGTCGTCAAAGACATCGTTGATGCCATCGTCATCTGTATCCACATAAGTATCCATCGGGGGTACGCCGGTAAGATCTGCTGCAGTGATCGGATCTACGGTCAGGAAGAAAACCAGGTCGTTAAAATCATCATCCGAGCCGGAATTTCGCGGCAAATCCTCAAATCCGATTACGAGTCGCTGCGAAATATCGTCAAAGACCAGGATGCTGTGTTGCTGGTCCGCAGGATTTGGCTCCGGATTTAGATGTGGACTGGAGTAGTATCGCAAAGCTGTGGTGCTGATATTGGTGCCGGGAGGACCCTGCGTAAAGCCATCAGCTACCAAAAACCAACCCATGGTGATTCCGGCCTCAAAAGCTCCCAGATAGACTGTGTCACCCGAAGTCAGCTTGCCGCCACTGCCATTTAGCGAGGCATTGGGCAAGACTATCGTGTGCGAACCTACCTCAGCCGGAGTTTGCGGTTCGGCAGCAGAAGGATATGTGTGAAACCCGAGCGCATTGAGGTATCCCGCTCCTTCAGTGACGAAGGTTAGCCAGATATTGGATGGTTCCACCAGTTTCAGATTGGTCTGAACATCGGGATCCAGATATTGGGGATGAGATACATCAATGGGCACACTCTCAGGCAAAGTGGTATTTACCCTGGATAAGAAATCAGCTTCCAACGGGGTATTGGTCATCGGGCTGGGCTTGCCATGAGGAGAGAAGGTCATACCCGGCAAAAAAGTCCAGTCTTTGGAATCCGGCAACGAATACTTTTGGGGAGCAGAGCTTTCCACATAGGCTCCTCCGATGGATACTGTTGCCATGTTACCAGAGATGGGAATCTCGTATACACCCATGTAGCCGCGTGCCCATACCTTGGTGATAGCCGTGGGCAGGGTAAGGCTGCTAAGATATTTGCCATCTTCCAGAGTCACACCCTTGGCAATCGGAGAACTCAAGGGCTGCGGCTGGCTGGTGAAAATCTCAAAAACTATGTTATCAATCGGTACGTTTGCGCTGTTTAGCACCTCGATCTCAAGCTCCACCTGGCGGCTGGACTGCCAGTCAAAATCCGGAGCAATGGTCAGATCTTCCATGGCCACAAAGGCATCGTCATCCTTTTCCGTACAAGCTACCATCATTAGACTCATCAGCAGCAAGAACAGAAGCATTTTGTATGAATATTTCATTTTGTCACCTCTTGTAGTGTTTGATATATTACCAAGTTAACCGATACGTGGCAGTCGTCAAGAAATATTTTGCATTTTTGCAATACTCTATCTGAAAGGGCGGATAAAGGCTCTCACCTGGGTCGAGATTGAGTAGCGTGTGCATCTGGCTAAGTAGCGTAAATGGGCTCGTGTTTGTTCGATTCTGCGATTTTGAGCTTGCAATGAGTATGGGATTACCGGTAGTTTGATCTCTTGCTGCCTTGCCCAATTGATCAGGGTGTCTATCAAAGTTATCCTGCTCAGTGCCTCCCTGGTGAGATGTTGCCAGGGCTTGGGTTTGAGACCAAAGTGGATGCAGGAGGCATCAGGATCTTTATCCATCAGATACTCGGCCGTTGGGGGAGCTTGGGAAGAGAATGCCATCAGAGAGTTTAAGACAGATTCATCGGTCATCGAATAGGCTACGCTACGTTTGTTGTATACACCTTTGGTGTCTTCCGGTATCACCTTCAACATCTGCTCTTGCCATAGCTCGATAAAACTGAGGTGAGAGCGGTTTAACACAAAGCAATTAGTCTGATACACGGTTTCGATGCGATGGATAGTGAGATCATCCACATCCTTTTGCCAGATTTGCAGCACTCGGCTGGGGATTTTACCCATGCTATCGGCTGCTTTGTAATAATTTCTGAATATCGTGGCAGTTTCATCCTGTTGACGTTTACGGATCTGAAGCTTGTTTTCCGGTGTCACAAAAAAACTCTCGATGTTTCCACTCACTATGCAATCCGCATCCATCCAGACAATAATATCAGTTTCGGCGGTGGCGATAGCCATGGGTTTTTGCGTGCATACACTGCGGGTATCAGGTTTGGCTCCGGGGAAAAGCCTGGTATTGGGGATGCTGCTGAGGATTTTGCTCTCGGCATCGCTAAGATCATAGGCCAAGATGTGATAGGGGCAATCCATTTTATGATAACGCAGGGAAAGCCCTAACAGCAGTGCTCCCCACACAAAATTGTGGTCACAGGCGGTTACAACGGTCTTGTCCTTAGCCATCTACAATGGCTCCTTTAGCTGAGTCCAAGCCGATAAACCGGCAGATGACCTGCTCTTTAGCTTTTGCGCTCATCACCTAAGCCTCCGTGAGATTCACATTTGGGACAGTAAATTGCAATGATCTGCATACGTCAAGTAATATCATCTTTGCGAGCCTATTGCAGAGCCGATGCCGTTTTGCTGCGCTCTAATCCAGATATCGCTTCAGGCGGTTTACGGATATCCCCAGATATCTTGCCGTTTGGCTTTTGTTGTTGTTATGCAAAGCCAAAGCCTTATGGATGATGCTACTGATCGCCTTGTTCAAGCCAAAATCCGTTTCCGGAAACTCCAAAAAGAGCTGTCTCTTGCCCAGTGCGTCGAAATTTATGGGGCTATTGGGCAACAGGAAAGAGAAGTAATCTGGAGCGATTTCTATAGCTTCCGAGATCAGATACGCACGTTCCATCGCTCCCTGCAATTCGCGCACATTGCCCGGCCAGGAGTATTCACGCAAAAGTCTGGCAGTATCATTGGTCAGAAACTTCAAGGGCTGATGTTTTTTCGCGGATATCTGTTTGAGAAACAGCTGTGCCAGCGGAATGATCTCATCACGTCGCTCACGCAGAGGCGGGATCTTGATGAAGACTGTGGAGATGCGATAGAATAGATCACTGCGAAATTGCTGATCCGCAACGAGAGTCTGCAGATCGTGATGAGTGGCAAAGAGAAAGCGAATATCCAGAGCAATGCTTTTGGTGCCTCCCACCCGATACATCTCGCGTTCTTGAATCACGCGCAAAAGTTTTGGCTGCATATCAAGGGGCAGATCTCCGATTTCATCCAGCAGCAGCGTGCCACCATTGGCCATTTCCAGTTTGCCGATTTTCCCCTCGCGATTGCTGCCGGTGAAGGCACCCCGTTCATAGCCAAAGAGTTCGCTTTCAAAAAGAGTGGGCGGAATGGCAGAGCAATTCAAAGTAATAAAGGGACGCGTGTTTGATTCCTCACCAAAATGGATGAGCCTGGCGATAAGTTCTTTGCCGGTGCCGGTTTCACCAGTGATGAGTACCGGCAGATCACGGTCTTTATGGATTCTCAGACACAGGCTCGTGATCTGACGCATGGCTTCAGAATAGACCCCCATTCCCTTGAAACCAAGCTCTTGCTGATATTCACTTTGCAATGCTGCCAGCTCTTTCTTGACTGCATCCAGGCGAGCTTGGAGGGCAGTTTCAAAATCCTGCTTCAGCAGCTTCAATTCCCTGCGTTCCTGCAAGATAACTCCGAGTTGCTTGATTTTTGTAGCCAGAAGTTCCAAAGACAAGGATTTGGGCAAGACCTCATCTGCTCCATACTCCAAAGCTTTCAATTGGGCTTCCGTGTCGGTTTCACCACACAGGACAATGATCGTGCCATTCCATAGCTGCCCTTTGAGATGATCCATGAGATCAAAACTGTCCAGACCCGGCATCATCAATTCGCTGATGATCATATCCGGCATCGCAGTGGGTAAAATATCCAAGGCTGCTTCGATGCTGGAGCAAGCTTGGCAATTGTGCCCCAATTGCACTTTGAGAAAGTTCTGTATGGCTTCAAGGAAGAGCGAGTCACTTTCTATTACCAGTATGTTCATTGCATATCTCCAAAGTGCAGGCGAAATCCCCAAGCATCGTCTTTTTTGTGAATGTTTAGCCTGTAACCATAATGGTCACAGAGATATTTCACGATAGCCATACCCATCTCGGAAGCGGCATTTTGGGTATCTGGTGAAAGGGGATTGTATAGCTGATTCATCATCTCACGGGTAACTTCAACCCCGTTTTGCATGATGTCCAAACAGAGTTTGCCATCAGCGCAGCAAGCTTCGATCTTGAGCACCTTTTGTTTTCTAGGACATCGTTCCAGGATACTCACACAGTGGGCTAAGAGGTTTATGATAATCTGTTGCAAATGTGTGGGCGCTGCTTTGATGGGAGGAAAGGAACCGCAGCCCAGGCTGATGAGCTCGATTCCGCCAGCAAAGATTCTGCGGCTGAGCAGGCACAGAGATTGCTCGATGGTCTCATCCAAGCTGCAAAGCTTGATCTCAGCCGTCTTTCCCGAGTTCCAAAACTGACGGATCTGCTGGAGGAAGGCTTCAATGCGCTTTACCCCTTCCATGATGTGCGCCAATTCCTGATTGAAGTTCATCGGCAAAGTAATTTCCTCGCGCTTGAGCCAATAGAGGATGCTTTCCGTGGATATTCGGATGGCTGAAAGAGGTTGATTTAACTCGTGGGTAATCCCCGAAGAAAGGATGCCCAGTGTAGCCAGACGCGCAGAACGTTCGGTAAGGTTCATCGAGATCAGATTCCGGTTTTCCCGCGCATAATAGCTCTGGATACTATTTGCTTTCTTGATGGTATCGGAACTAATGATCTGTCCATATAGCTGGCTGTAAGCGAATTGAGCCTTGAAGGCCGCTTCCCATTGCTGCTGTTCGGCATAATAATCGGCCAACAGAGCTTGACTTTTCAATTGATAATTCTGCAGCAAATTTTGTTCTGCTTGATCCTTGGCCTCCAATAGTAGCTGCAGTGCCAATTCCTGATTCCCCAGTGCTTTGTTTGCCATCGCCTGGTTCAAGCTCAAAGCGCAGGAAATTTCTTTGGGGGTTTCCACCGTGCTCGAATGCATCAAAGCAGAGGCTTCATCCAGCTCCGCCAATGCGGCTTCAGGTTCTTGCTGCTTGCACAGGATATCACTGATGTTGATGTGGCTGATGATCATGCTGCGGATATTCCGGTTTTCTTGGGCTATGGCCAGCGCTTGACGGTAGTATCCGATAGCTGCATCCAATTCTCCCTTGAGCATGCGCAAATAGCCGAGATTGTTCACACTGCGTTCATAGCCGGAATGTAGAGCATGTGACTTCTCAAAACACTCGGTGGCCTTGGGAATATTTGAGAGCTGGATAAAAATGTCGCCCATGCTGTTATAGGCTTCAGCTTCCCAGTTTTTATTTCCCAATTGCTGGTTCAAGCGCTGTGCTCTCAGGTAATACTCCAAAGCAGCGTCGTAATCATCCAAATAGGCGTAAAAAGTACCGATCAGGTGCAAGGCCTCAGCCTGAACACTTTCTTCACCCAGATTCATCCCCAGCTCAAGAGCTGCTTCAGCAAAGGTCTTGCCGGAATTGTATTCACCGGTTTTCCATGCTTCAGCAGCAAGCTCCAAGAGCAGCTTCGAACGCTGATGCGGATCTGTACTTTCTTTTAGCTGTTGCTTCAATTGCGTAATGTCTTTCATTTTTAGTCCTGAGGATAAATATTTGGATGCGGCTAAGACTGTCCAGTAAAATCTGCTTGGGGTAGATCCCGACCCTTTGTTTTCTGATCCTCAACTCGTTGTGCTATCCAGATGATAAAGTGATGATATTGCTACTAATTAGGCTCTCTTCATGCTCAAGGAGCTAAGATACTTCTTCCCCCATAGCATTGCGGCATCACTACGCCATCATTGCGGGTCACACCCGTATTGATACCGTAGTGATAAAGGGATAGGGGTGCTGATCCCAAGATGTCAAAATGGCACAATCTCTTAGATAGGCAAGAGTACCAAAAAGAAAAGTAAATCAGCACATCACAGCTGCGCGCACCGCCGCCATTCAGGAGTACATATCCGTTTTGAATTAGCCAAATCCGATACTCTATCCATTATGGATGAGTCAGGGGAAAGACATCCCTTCCCACAACTGTATATTATTACAAGCTCTTAGGTCACAGACTGCCAGTTTGGCGGGATTGGTACAAAAATTGGATTTATCAATGGCAAAGGAGAAAACGTATGGTAGCCATAATCGTTCAGGACGACCTGATCCGCCAAGCATTACAGGGACTCTTGCAAAGAGCCGGAGTAAGAGCCAGGTTCTACAGCAAGATTAGTGAATCAAGTGCCGCAATCATGGAAAATCCAGCTGACTTGGAAGCCGTGATCATTGATTATGACATTGATCCCGATCTCTGCAGATGGCTGATATCAGGCATTATCAAGCTTACCGAACAGGTTAAGATACTTGTTTATTCAGATTTTCCCATCTTTGGTTTTCGGGAACCAGACACGAGGAATCCCTATCTCTGCCTCAAAGAGAAACCCTTTATTCTCAGTGATATACTGGAAACAATAACAAGCGATACAAGGAGGAAACATGTCTCGCTATAGAAAGTCCTTAATTCGTGCTCGTCGCATACTCTTTATTTTGATGTTGGCTGGCCTTTCCGGGAGTTTATTTGCATCGTACTCCAAGCTGCCTGAGGCTCGCATTAGTCCTTATAACCAGGTTAATCAAGCAATACCCAGGGTCAATGATTTTAAAGCAGACCAAAATGATGCCTCAAACTGGCAGGCTTATCTGAATCCTTACAACTTCTCTGCCATGATCGAGGATGGTGACTATTTGTGGTTTGCCAGTCCCATGGGAGTCTTGAAGCACAATACCCTTTCCGGTCAAACCGAATTGATCAATACCGCCAATAGCGGAATAAACTCGAATTTTGTATCCGATATGATGCTACACTCATCCGGTGACTATTGGTTTGCACACACTACCTTGGTTTCAGATGACAATAGCTGTGGTGGCATCAGCATCTTGCATCCCGATGGCAGCTGGACCGTCTGGAACTATGAGAATGCGCCTTTTCATTCAAACAACATCATGTGTTTGGGCGAAGATGATATTGGTAGAGTGTGGATTGGCTATGGTATGAACGGATATTCCGAAGGCGGGATGTCTATGTATGACCCCTCCAATGGAGAATGGCAATACTTCAACAAACACAATTCCGATATGCCTTCGAATACAGTATATTCCTTTCATTTGGCAGCTGACGGCAAGCTTTGGGTAAGCCTCACGGGTGACGTGGATCCGGATCCCTATGAGGGCGGTGGTTTAATGAGCATACAAGGTTACGATTGGCAGGTCTATACTACTCAGATTGCCGATGATCCAGCAGAACCGCTCAAAGAATGGTCGATCAAAAACATAGTGGAAGATAGCCAGGGAAATCTCTGGTTTGCCCTTTCCGGATCTGTGGATTCGGCATTGTACCAGTATGACGGTGAAAATTTCATCCGCTATGAAGCACCATTTGTTGCCATGTATTGGGATGTCGCCATCGATGCCCAGGATAACATTTATGTGAATGGTATCGTGAGCCGGGTTTACAAGTTTGACGGAACAAACTGGACAACCCTGCCCGATCCTGATGCCATAGCCGATGGCAATTACATCCAGAACATTTGGATGGACTCCAACAGCAAATTGTGGGTAGCTCTATATGATGGTTATCTGGTTACTTACGAAAACGATACTTATACATATCCAAATCTGGAGTTGGATAGTCCGGTCAAAGGCTTAAACAGCTTTTGGACTATGGATTCTGATGGGCTTGGTAACACATACTTCGGTACTGGTTGGTATGTATGGGGAGCCATCCCCACCGCAGCATCGCTGATGCATTGGGATGAAAGCCAGTGGCAGAGCTTTAATTACACCTCCTATCAAAACTATGTAGTAAATGATATCGCCTGGGATATGCAAGGCAAGCTCTTGATCGCCACCGGAGATTCGAACTCTGATGCAGCAAATCTCTTTGACATGTACGGCTCGGTATGCCGTCAGACGGAGAATGGCTGGATCAAGTATGATTATGAAACCACCGGCTATCCCTTTATCTATGCAAAACTGGCACAAGAGGATTACAATGCTTTTCTCTGGGCTGGCACCAATACCAATGGTCTTGCAGTTTACGATGGCGTGGATTGGACGGTATATGACAGCAATAATGTTCCCAATATGTCTGTGATGATTATGGACATTCTGGCCAGTCACAATGAGCCCGTAGTATGGGTAGCCACTGCCAGCGGAATATTCAGAGTGGATATCAGTGATTCGGAAAACTATATCTGGGAACACTACCATCCTCTCAATTCTGAGCTCCCGGCATGGTGTGTAAACACTTTGGCCTGGGATGCAGATGGAAGTCTGTTGATCGGGACAGAATCCGGTCTGGCGAGATTTCAAAACAATGAACTCAGCGTAATGCAGGATCTTGACGGAGTCTATATCACAGATCTTAGCATGGATGAAAATGGTGATCTTTGGCTCGGAACCATTAGCAATGGTTTGCTATGTGTTGCGGATGATTCGGTGACAGCTTATACCCGCAGCAATAGCCCCTTGCCCTCAAACACTATTTACTATGTAGCTTCGGATCAACGAGGTACGCTGTGGATTCATCCACATAATAACGGTTTGTATCGCATGGACTACAACAGCTCCACCGCTGATGATCCAGCTCTGCCCCGGCCCGTTGCTCAGCTCAAAAACTATCCCAATCCCTTTAATCCGGAGACTGCAATCAGTTTTGAGCTACCTGAGGCCAATGATGCTAAGATCGGTATCTACAACCTGAAAGGACAATTGGTAAAAAGCTATCCCAAGACCAGATATCCTGGAGGTATTCATCAAATCAGCTGGGATGGCAAGTCCGACCAAGGTGTTCCCTGCAGCAGCGGAATCTACTTCGTTCGTGTGCAATCAGACAACTATAGCCTAAACCACAAAATGACCCTGATGAAATAGGAGAACTCAATGATACGCAACATCTTGATAATAGTATTTTGCCTGTGCTCCATTCTTCATGCTGTATACCTGCATGAAGGATGGGACGCGGGCTCCTTTGCAGCCAATGCCTGGCACAAAGATGCCTCGTGTGAAAACTGGCAGGTGATGAATATAGGTGGATACCACTTACGTTTTGGCGGTTTTCCGGAACTGGAGAACTATAATAGCAGCCTGCAATCCCAGATCTTTGATCTTGCCGGTGTAAGCTCGCTATCGCTGGAGTTTAAGCTCAAAGGAATCAGCCTGGAAGCCACACAAAGTGAATATATGGCAGTAGAATACAGGATTGACAATTCTGAATGGATAGCGATATTCGATATCGAAGCGACAATAGGCGATGTAATGGATCCCCTTGAATCATACAGCTATAGCTTCAGTGAACCAATCGCAGGAAACACTATTCGCTTTCGCTTTAGGGCTTATGGCGAGAACAGCGCAAACTTCATGTTTTGGCAAATTGACGACATCCTGCTCAAAGACCAGGATTATCAAGCTCCAGCCATTATCAGCGGAATTGTGACTGATTCTAACATGCAAGCCATTGCAGATGCATTGGTTAGCGATGGCCAAAACTATGTTCGCACTGGATTTTCCGGTACTTATACTTTGCCGGTGCAGCCCTCAGCTCAAATTGCAGTCACCGCCAGGGCTTTCAGCTATTACGATGGCTCTGCCCAGCTAATCAACATCGAATCCGAGGCTTCAGCCATAGCGGATATCACGCTGCAAGCTGAAGACGGAGAGCTCATGGATCCTTTTGCTATGAATGCCAGTGTGTATTACTCTGATACGGGCGCTTCTTGCGGTGTGTACTGGAATGCAGTGCATGAGTTTCCTGGAGATGGAGTATTAGAATTGGCTTACGACTCTCCTCCTGTAGATTACTTCTACAATCCTTTCATGATCAATGAATGTGAGTACATGGTGGTAAAGTATGAACGGGATTGGGATCTCAATCTCGGAGCCGTGAAACTGGCACTCAGAAGTATGATGCCTACATCGGTGGAACTGGTTGCTTTTTATGAGAGCAATGGTCAGCCAGATCTGAATAATCCCGTCTTTGATAGCCCTCAGATATTTGATTTTGTGCCTGAGGTCTCGGGATATCCGCAATGGCAGCAGTTTCCTCTGCCCTTCTTCATAGAGGCTCAGACTCCCTTTTATCTGGGAGTAAAATATCGAAATGGAGATCTCTATAGCGTTGGCATCACTCCGACTGATGAGAGCAGAACCTACTATAGTTTCGACAGTGAAAACGATTGGGAAATCAGCAGCGGTGAAGCAGCCATGATTCGCCTCTTGGGCAATGAATATGAACCATGGGATGCACGCAATCTGCTGGGATACAATCTCTACCACAATCATCAATTGGTGAACGATACTCCCCTGATGGGAAGCTATTATTATGATGATCAGCTTGATTGGGGGGAACACATATACTATGCCACAGCGGTTTACAGCACTGGCGAGAGCAATATCACCAACAGCGTGTGCGTAAACGTCAGACCGGTGGCAATCAGCTCCGTAAACCTCAATCAAAACCCCAGCGGAGATCAATATGTCATCGTGAGTATGATTGCCTACAAGGTCCATGGAGGTGTATCAAGCCTGAGCTTGCTGCGAAACGGAATAGAGATCTACAACTATGCAAATCCCGATCCCGAACAAAACTTGCTCGAATGCATCCACTTGGATTACAATCTGGAAAACGACACCGCGGTCGAGTATCAGCTACTGGCCAGTTATCTGGACGGCAGCAGTTCTCTGAGTGCTGTGTATCAATATCGCTGTTTATTGCCTCCAGAAAATCTTGTGGCAGAAGGATGTGAGGCCGGCGTAGCGCTATCTTGGGATGCACCCGTGTCGCCCAATCGTGCTTTACTGGGCTATCGCATCAGCCGAAACGGTAATGGAGATTATCTGGAGTTTGATACTTTGATTCTGGAAACCGAGTATCTGGATACTGGAATGGAACTGGGTTTGGTTTACGATTATCTGGTTTCCGCAGTATATGAAGATGGCGTGGCAGATTCACCCTTAGTATCCGTGGTGGCAGGTCCTGCTGTATATCATCCGGTTACAAATCTGGAATCTGCCATCGAAAACAATCAAGTCAAGCTAAGATGGGATCGCCCTGATGATACCTACATGATCTTAAGCAAAAATGCTCCGGGAAAATCCCAGGGTTTTGCTCCGGGACACAACTTCACTGCCGGCATCAACTTCATCCCCGGGCAAATGATGGACGCCATCAATCACATTAGTGCAGGTCTGGCCTTCATACCTGTGTCCGATGCCCCGGTAACAGTGAGAGCCTACAATTGCAGCAATCCCGAAGAAGAGTATCTTTGTGATGAGATAGTATTGGAAACTCCCACTGCCGGCGAATGGAACTTCGTGCCTTGCTATAGTATAAACGTGGAGTCTATGCTGGCTGCATACAGATTTGAGCTGGAAACAGATGGTGGGCTGATGCTGGATGATGCCACCAGCCCTGTAGCCGGAGCCAATGCTATCATGGTCGATGGTGAGATCAGCGATCTGCAAACCCAATATGGGATCAACCAAAACTGGAAGTTTGCCATCAAACTAAAAGAGACGGATCATGTCAACCCCTGTACTCGCGATCTCTATCCTGTGCTAACCGGCTATAAAGTGGTATGCAACTCTGAAGAGATCTCCATGGAAAGCGAATTCGATCAATTCTATCAGGAGCCAGCAAGCAATGACGAATATCGTGCATACTACATCCTTGCCGTTTATGACACTGGAGAATCCGATCCCAGCAATACAGTGGAAGTGGCACCAGTATCGATCTCTGATGAGGATATAGCTGTCCCGTCAATCGCCCTGCAAAATCATCCTAATCCCTTTAACCCCAATACCAAGATCAGTTTTAATCTGCGTGAAGCGTCTGATATAAAACTACAGATATTCAACGTGAAGGGGCAAATAGTAAAAACGCTGCACCAGGGTCATTTAGCAGCCGGAAAACACACGCTAATATGGAATGGAATAGATGATAACAAGCGACCAGTAAGCTCGGGAATCTACTTCCTGCGTCTGGACGACGGACGTAAGATCAATCACAAGAAAATGTGCTTACAAAAATAAGCCTCCAGTAACCATACAGCACACTCAAGCCCCGATTTTTCGGGGCTTTTTTGTCTGCTGAAAGCTTGAAAGTAAGATCAGCTTAAGCTATACATGAGGGTATTGTGTTTGTGACTTGCAAGTTAGCATCAAAATCTCGCAGCTCTGTTGCGGATACAAAGTGAGAAGAGCCCATATCCAGAAGGCGACTTGCTAAAGTGCGAGGCACCGGCCATCAAACATTTTCATTGACAGCTTTTGCCCTTCATGAGATCCATCAACGAACATGAAATTGGTCCCATATTTGAGGTGTGTATTATGAAAATGGAAGAGCTTAATTATTACTACAATAAATTTAAGTTCGGAGAAGACATCTTTCATCAATTGATGCAAAGACGTGTGCGGGATATCCTCTTGGTTTCTACCTTTTACGATGCCTTTATCTTTGAGCAGGATGGCAGACTATCGGAGCAAATCTTTGGTGAATATCGGCAGCTAAATCTCTCCACAGCGCCCCGGATCACTTCTGTGCCCACCGGAGCTGAGGCTTTGGAAAAACTGAAGACTCACTCCTACGATCTGGTAATAACGATGATGCGCATTGGCGAAATCGGTCCTTTTGAGCTGGCAAAACAGGTGAAAGAAGATCATCCGGATCTGACCGTGCTCTTGCTGCTAAACGTGGCCTCGGACTATGTGATCTGGGAAAATCACGAAGAGGAACGGCAGTACATCGACGACGTCTTTCTTTGGAATGGCGATACCAAGCTCTTTTTGGCTATGGTAAAAAATGTGGAAGACAATATAAATGTGGAATACGACACGTCCCACGGCCTGGTGAGGGTGATCCTGCTGGTGGAGGATTCTGTCCATTACTATTCCATGTTTTTACCTTCTTTATATTCTGTGATCATGAAACAGACTCAAAAACTCATCGAAGAAGAGGTGAGCGACATCAATAAGCACCTGCGCATGAGGGTGCGTCCCAAAGTGCTCCTGGCACACGATTATGAGGAAGCCGTGCGTCTGTATGAGAAATACAAGGAGTATATCCTCTGCGTGATCTCGGATGTTCGCTACCGAGTGGCCGGGGAGATCGATGCCCATGCCGGGATCAAATTGATCCGCCATGTGATGGCCAAAAACCGCGATCTGCCCATGATCCTGCAATCTTCCGAAGATGAGAATGAAGCAGTCGCCCAAGACTTGAACGTGCATTTTTTGAACAAAAACTCCAAGCATCTCTTCAAAGACCTGCGTGAGTACATGGTGTTTAGCTTGGGCTTTGGCAATTTCATCTTTCGCAGCCCCAAAGGCAAGATCATCGATGAAGCTTCAAACATAGCGGAATTTGAAGATAAGATCCTCAAGATCCCGGTTGATTCTCTGGAGTTTCACAGTAGATTTAATCACTTTTCAAACTGGCTGATCGCCCATGGTGAGATTCAAATCGCCAAGAAGATCCGGCCCATGAAGATCGAAGACTTTGAATCCAGAAATGAATTGCGGCAATTTTTGTATCACATCTTCCGCACGGTGCGCATCGAGAAAAACCGCGGCAAAATCATCAATTTTGACGCAGTGTCACTGGCGGAAATGAATCAGATCATCCGACTCACAGAAGGCTCATTGGGTGGCAAGGGACGTGGCCTGGCCTTTCTGAATGCGCTGCTGTGTACCATGGATTATGAAAAGAAATTTGAGAACACTTCGATATCTCTACCTTCCACGGCAATCATCGGCACTAATGAGTTTGACCAGTTTGTAGAACGCAATCACATAGTGGAAAAAATCCAGGGCAAGACCGATGAGGAAATCGACGAGCTTTTTATCGAGAGCGAGCTCTCGGAAGGTCTGGTACGCCGACTGGAGATATATCTGGATGCCGTGAAGTATCCCATAGCGGTGAGATCTTCCAGCCTGCTGGAGGATTCTCAGGCGCAGCCTCTGGCTGGAGTGTATCGCACTTTTATGTTGCCAAACAATCATGCCGACAAGATGCACCGGTTACGCCAGCTCATGGACGCCATCAAGCTGGTCTTTGCCTCAGTGTATCTCAGCGATGCACGCAATTTCCTGGATTCCCTCAATTTCAAAGCGGAAGAGGAAAAAATGGCTGTGATCATCCAGGAAACTGTGGGTTGCCTGATCGGTGATAAGTATTACTATCCGCATATCTCTGGCGTGGCGCAATCTTACAATTTCTATCCCACTTCGCACATGCAACATGCAGATGGCATTGCCAATATCGCACTGGGTTTGGGGAAATCTGTGGTAGAAGGGAAGCTGAACTACCGGTTTTGTCCCCGCTATCCGGATATCGACATGCTGCCTCCAGAAGAGATGATGCGCAATTCCCAGAAGGAGTTTTACGCCCTGAATCTGGCCAACAACGACTTTGACCTGATCGGCGGAGAAGAGATCACGCTTTCCAAGCTCACGCTCAAGGATGCCGAAAAGCATGATACCATCCGCTATCTCGCCTCGGTCTGGGATTATGAAAACTATCGGCTCACAGACAATCTGCAGGAACGGGGAATGAAAGTCCTCACCTTTTCCAGCATCCTCAAATACAATTACTTCCCCCTGGCCAAGATCGTGGAAGAACTGCTGGAAATCGGGGAAATAGCTTTGGGCATCCCGGTGGAGATCGAATTTGCCGTCAATCTGGATTACAAGAATTGCTATACCAACAAACCCACCTTTTACATCCTGCAAATCCGCCCGCTTTCGGTAAGCACTGATGCCTATCACATTGATACGGAAAAACTGGATAAGAGTGAGCTATTGATGTTTACCGAACATGGCATGGGCAATGGAGTGATCGAAGAGCTGCGTGATGTGATCTATCTGGATCCTAATACTTTTGACAAAACCATGACCCACGAAATGCAGGCTGAGATCGAGAATTTCAATGCCAAGATGGCTCAGCAAGGCAAACGCTATATCCTGATCGGACCGGGACGCTGGGGCTCCAGAGACAAGTTTTTGGGGATCCCGGTGCGCTGGCCTCAGATCAACCGTGCTAAAGTGATCCTGGAAACGGGACTTCGGGATTTCATCGTGGAAGCGAGTCAGGGTACGCACTTCTTCCACAATCTGGTAGCTATGAACGTGGGGTATTTTACCATACCCTATGTCTCACAAACCGATTTTGTAGATATTGACTGGTTGCTCAGCCAACCCCACTGCGAAAAAGGAGAATACTTTGTGCATATTGAATTTGACCATCCGCTTCTGGTGATGATGGATGGAAAGACCGGTACCGCAATAATCCACAAATAGAAATCCCGTGTGTGTGAATTGAGGTTTTTGTTGTGATTGCCACAAACTTTTGGGCAGAAGAAGCAGGGCTCCTGGAAGCACTGATGCCGGTGAGGGTGCGTAGTGTACTCTTGATCTCATCGCTGTATGACTCTTTTGTCTTTGAAGTGGATGGCTTTTTGGCAGAGCAGGTGGCAGAGGATTTTTATCTTCTGAATCTGAGCAATTTCCCCAATATCCATCATGCCTCATCTTTGGAAAAAGCTCTGAGTCTCTTGCAGCTGGAGAAGATCGACCTGGTGATCATCCATCTGGCATCCCAACGAGCGATTGCTTTGGATCTTTTGACCAAGATCAAGGAATATGATTCCACCCTGCCCATATTCTTCTTTTTGGGTGTTCCCCAGGATTTGATGTTTATTGAAAACCATCTGCCAGAGCTGGATCAGGTGGAAGATTTCTTTTATTGGAACGGCGATTCCAAACTCTTTCTGGCTGTGATCAAGCAATGGGAAGAGCGGCAAAACATTGATCATGATGCCGAAATCTATGATCTGCCCATCATCATGGTGGTGGAAACCTTCATCCCTTATTACTCGCAGTTTTTGCCGCTGCTTTATGAACAAACCATGCAGCTCAATCAATCCGTGATTCGTAGTGAACATCAGGACAGCAACAAGGGCTTGTATCTGAATGCTCGTCCCAGGATCCTGCTCGTGCATGATTTTGCGGCAGCCAAGGCAGCTTATGAGGCTTATTCCCGCTCGATCATCGGCATCATCAGCAATGTGAATTATAACCATCGGGGAAATCAACACCGGGATGGAGGAATTCAGCTTCTGCAATACATCCGCAAGGTGAATCCCAGCCTGCCATTCCTCTTGCAATCCTTCAACCCCATGTACCGGGATATCGTGAGCAGCAATGAAGGTGACTTCCTTTACAAAGACTTGCCAGGATTGTCTCAGCAGCTGCTGAGATGGCTGAAGACCGAAGCAGGTTTTGGAGCTTTTAGCTTTCGAGGCGAGCAACGCAATACCATTGCCGAAGCTCATACTTTGATTGGTTTTCACAGCGCAATCCAAGAGATCCCGGATGACATCCTCTGCTATCACTGGCAGAATCGTCACATTCACCACTGGTTTGCCACACATGCGGAATTGGGATTATGCCGGTATCTGGCAAATCTGCCTTTGGAGATCAATGCTGCTGAGATCAGAGCCTCTTTGTGTGCAGCCCTGGAATCCTTAATCGCTTACCGCAGACGGGAAAAGATCCAGGAATTTAATGATGAAGCGGATTTCCGGCTCCCGCTTATCTACAAGATCGGCGAAGATTCCATCGGGGGCAAAGGGCGCGGTCTGGCCTTTCTGAATGTAGTGCTAAACCGCTTTAGCAGCATCTGTGAGAAATACCCCGCTGTGGAAATCACTGTACCTGTGGCAGCTGTATTGGCCACCGGTATCTTTGACGAATTCATCCTGCACAATTCGGCATTACATGATATCGAAGCCCTGGAAGATCTTTCTGACCAGGAGATTGACGAGATTTTCCTGCATGCTGATCTCGCTCCGGCTGCTTTTGAAAGCCTGGAGCATATCATCCGGCTGTGTGATTTTCCCCTGGCTGTCCGTTCTTCAAGCGTCCTGGAAGACCACATCACCAATCCCTTTGCCGGTGTGTTTCGCACTTTCATCATTGCAAACAACCATCCCGACAAAGAACAGCGGCTCTGCCAACTGATCGACGCGGTAAAACTCGTCTATGCTTCAATGTTCCTAAAAAGTGCCAGAGTCTATCGGGAATCCCTAAACATCCCGGCCCGAGAAGAAAAAATGGCAGTGATCATTCAGAAAGTGGCGGGATCTCATCATGGCAATTTGTTTTATCCTCTGGTATCTGGAGTAGCTCAGTCTTACAATTACTATCCCGGCATCGGCATGAACCACGAAGATGGCGTGGTCACGCTCTCTACCGGCCTTGGCAAAAACGCTGTGGAACGCGGACGCACCTTTGCCTTTTGCCCTCGCCATCCCAACAAAGATATGTTCCCGGCCGTAGATATTGTCAAAAATGCCCAACGCTATTTCTACGCCTTGTCGGATCAGCAACAGGATCTGAATCTCAAAGACGATGAATCTGCCACTCTGGTCAAAGTCCGGATTTCCAACTCTCTGTTGGAAGGTCATCTGCAAGTACTTTCTTCGGTGTGGGATCACAACAATCTGGAATTTCTCAGTGGCAAATATGTGCGAGGTCCGAGAGTAATCACATATCGGGATCTACTGCATTACAAGACCTATCCCCTGGCCGATATCATCATGGATTTCCTGGAATTGGGAAGAGTGGTATTGGGTTGTGAATCCGAGATAGAATTTGCCTTTGATATCAATGAAGATAGCGGCAAAGCTACGTTTAGCCTTCTGCAGATCAGACCGATCTCAGTAAATAAATTACTCTATAGCGAGGCTCTGGAGGGATATCTGAAGCGCAAAGACGAGATTCTGCTCTTTTCTTCCTATGCTCTGGGCAGTGATATCACTACAGAGATTACCGATGTGGTCTGCCTGCGTCCAGAGCGCTTTGATATCGTCAAGACCGAGCTAATGGCGCTGGAGATCGAGAGGATAAACGAGCAATACAAAAACACTCAAACAAAGTATATCCTGATGGCACCGGGGCGATGGGGATCTTCAGATCGCTTTTTGGGCATTCCCGTGGCCTGGAGTCAGATCACGGCAGTGGCTGTAATCGTGGAATTGGTCTTGCCAAATATGAGCATTGAGGCCAGTCATGGCAGTCATTTCTTCCACAATCTGTTCAGCATGGGAGTAGCATATCTGACTGTGCTGCAAGACAAAGACTATGTCAATTGGCAATGGCTGGATACCTTGCCTCTTGTTTATGAAGAGCAGTACTTTGAAGTACGCCGCAGCCCCCAACCCTTTAATATTCTCTTTGACGGCAAGAATTCCGTGATCAAAAAAGGATAGATTGCCTGCATGAAGTCTATATATGAGTTTTTTTGTGTATAAACCCTAAAACGTGTAAAATAATCACAGGAGGTATGTGAAATGACAATGCACGAATTCCTGCACCAGGTATCGGCCAAGAATGCCGACCAGCCTGAATTCATCCAAGCAGTCACAGAAGTGGTGGGAACCATCTGGGACGTTTATGACAGCAACCCTCAATACCGTAAAACCAAAATCCTGGATCGGATCGTGGAGCCTGAACGGGTAATCATGTTCAGAGTTCCATGGCAAACAGATAGTGGCGAAGTGATGGTCAATCGCGGCTACCGGGTGGAGTTTAACAGCGCCATCGGCCCATATAAGGGCGGCCTGCGCTTCCATCCCAGCGTGAATCTGGGAATCCTGAAATTCCTCGGATTTGAACAGGTCTTCAAAAACAGCCTGACTACCCTGCCTATGGGCGGCGGTAAAGGCGGCTCAGACTTCAATCCCAGAGGCCGTTCCGATGAAGAAGTGCAACGCTTTTGCCATAGCTTTATGCTGGAACTCTTCCGTCATATCGGACCCAATACCGATATCCCCGCTGGTGATATCGGAGTGGGCAAACGTGAGATTGGCTTCCTCTTTGGCATCTACAAGAAAATCCGTAATGAAGTAACCGGAGTGCTTACCGGCAAGGGTCTGGATTGGGGTGGAAGCCTTATCCGTCCCGAAGCCACGGGTTATGGCACAGTGTATTTTGCCGATGAAATGCTGAAAACCAAAGGCCAAAGCTTTGAAGGCAAGACAGTTCTGGTTTCAGGTAGCGGAAATGTGGCCCAATTTGCCATCCAAAAAGTCAACGAGCTTGGCGGCAAAGTGGTTACTGCTTCGGATTCTGATGGCTTCATTCACGATCCCGATGGCATCACTGGTGAGAAATGGGAATATCTGATGGAGCTCAAAAACATCCGTCGTGGCCGCATCAGCGAATATGCCGAAGAATTTGGCGTGAAGTATTATGCCGGTGAGCGTCCCTGGAAAATTCCTGGAGAAGTAGCTCTGCCTTGTGCCACTCAAAATGAGATCAATGGCGAAGAGGCCAGATTGTTGGTCAACAACGGCTGCATCTGCGTATCTGAAGGTGCCAATATGCCCACCACGCTGGAAGGTGTCGAAGTATTCCTGGATGCCAAAATCCTCTATGGTCCCGGCAAAGCCGCCAATGCCGGTGGCGTTGCCACTTCCGGATTGGAAATGACTCAGAACTCCATGCGTCTGAATTGGAGCCGTGAGGAAGTAGATCAAAAACTGCACAGCATCATGGTCAATATCCATCAGCAGTGCGTTACTTATGGTAAACACGAAAATTTCGTAAATTACGTGAAAGGAGCCAATGTGGCAGGATTCATCAAGGTCGCTAATGCCATGATGGATCAAGGACTCGTATAAAAACTGTTGACAGATTCAAGCCCCACATTTAGGTGTGGGGCTTGAATATTTATGGTTCCCGCTACACTGCATAGGTACTCGCTTGTCTCATACTCGATTTTGTCTCAGTATTGAGCCCTGATTATCTTGTGATCAGGACTTGATCAGGGCTTGATCCCGAGTCTATATTGAGATCTTGAACAAAGGAAGCAGACCCGGGAAATAAATACCAGTATTCAGGTTTTGGGAGGATGAAGATGGATTACGAGAAACATGCTCTTAGCGCTGCAGAAACGATATTTGCCTTGAGAGAGAGGATAAAGGAACTTACTTGCCTTTACAAGATTGCAGATCTGGCCAATCGGACTGATCTGGATTTTGTTGAATTTATGGATGAAGTCCTCAAGATTATCCCCCGATCCATGCAATACCCCTCTGCCACAGGATGCCTGATCTGTATAGATCAAACTGATTATACCAGCCCGGATCTTGAAAAAAGTGATGAAAGCATAGCTGCCCGCATCTTTGTAAACAAGCAAGATCGCGGCTACATCCAGGTCTATTATCAAGAATCTGCCGGAGTGAGTTTTTTGCCCGAAGAGGAGCAATTGCTCAAAGGGGTCGCCCAACAACTGGCCCTGGTGCTGGAGCGCAAAGGTGTGGAAGACAACAATGCAAGATTGCAGGAACAGCTGCGGCATGCCGATCGACTGGCCACCATCGGTCAACTCTCCGCTGGAATTGCTCATGAGATCAATGAACCCCTCTCGGCGATTCTGGGCTTTGGGCAACTCATGGATACCGAATACGATCTGCCTGAAGCTGCCAAAAAAGACCTGCAAAAGATCATAGCCTCAGCTCTGCATACTCGAGAAGTAGTGCGAAAACTGATGCTTTTTTCCCGACAGGTACCACCCAAAATGGTGGCGGTAAACCTGAATAAACTCATCGTGGATGGCTTTTACTTTTTGGAAAACCGCTGTGCCAAGCAAGGAGTGAGTATTGTCAGGGAATTGCAAGAAGATCTGCCCGAAATCATCGCCGATCCTTCACAAATGCACCAGGTGCTGGTCAATCTCTCCGTCAATGCCATGCAGGCAATGCCCGAAGGCGGAACTCTTACGATTCGCACCGAGTATCAGGATGATACCATCGAGCTGCAGATATCTGACACCGGAATGGGCATGGATCATGAGCTGCAACAAAAGATCTTTATCCCATTTTTTACTACCAAAGACATCGATCAAGGTACCGGGCTTGGGCTACCGGTAGTGCACGGCATTATCAGCTCTCATCATGGCAGCATCGAAGTGGAAAGTGAACCCGGAATAGGCACCACTTTCAAGATTTTTCTCAAAGTCACTCATGACTAAACACAATGTTCGCATTTTGATCGCAGAGGACAACCCCGATACTCTGGAAATGCTGCAACGAAAGCTGCAATCCCGCCATTACTATTGCCGAACCGCGCCGAATGTACCTGATGCCATCAATATCCTGGAGGCCGATGATATTGATATCATACTCACCGATTACAAAATGCCCAAACTCAGTGGCATTGATTTGATTCGGCATGTAAATGCACACTACCCTCGGATCAAAGTAATTATGATCACGGGCTATCCCAGCATTGAGGGTGCGGTGGAAGCAGTAAAACTCGGTGCACAAAACTACATCACCAAACCCTTTACTGATGATGAACTGTTCTTGGCCATTGATGAAGCCATTGAAGGCATCAAACGCAATACTGCCAATCGCCAGGAATCCGATTTGAAAGCGGGACAATATGGTTTGATCGGGAACTCTGCTGCCATGCAAAAAGTCTATCGCAGCATCGAAAAATCCTCGTCAAATAACGCTACTGTACTGATTCAAGGTGAAAGTGGCACGGGCAAGGAGCTGGTAGCCCGCGCAATTCATTACTATGGGAAAAACGACAAAGCACCCTTTGTACCGGTGAATTGTGGAGCCATCCCCGAAGGCCTATTGGAGGCAGAACTTTTTGGCTATATGAAAGGATCATTCACCGGGGCTACAGATACCCGGTCCGGCTATTTTATCACTGCCGACGGGGGAACGATCTTTTTGGATGAGATCTCGGAAACTTCACTTTCCATGCAAGTGAAGCTCTTACGCGTGCTCCAGGATAAGCAGGTGATGATGATCGGGTCAAACAAAACCCGCAAGGTCAATGTCCGCATCATTGCAGCCACCAATAAAGATCTTAACCATTGTATCAAGTTGGGCAACTTTCGTCAGGATCTATACTATCGGCTCAATGTGCTACCCATCAATGTCCCCCCCTTACGCGAGCATGCGGAAGATATCCCCGCTCTAATCAGTCATTTTATCGGCAAACTGGCACATGAGACCGGACAGAAAACGCCAACCTTTAGTGATGCTGCCCTCAAAGCTCTGATCAACCACACATGGCAAGGAAACATCCGCGAACTCGAGAACCTGGTGTATCAACTGCTGATGATGAGCGAAAGTGGTAGCATTGATATCTCAGATTTGCCGGACTATATGAAATTCAGCATCGATAGAAAAACCGATTTTAATCGTAGCCTGGACGAGGTGGAAAAGGATTATATCCTGGGTGTATTGAACTTGGTGAAGGGCAATAAATCCCTGGCTGCCCGCAAACTGGGCATAGACCGGAAAACTCTATATGCAAAACTGAACAAGATAGGATATAGCAGTTAGTATCTTCATTGTATATACCGGGTACGGCGTGGTTTCGCAAGCGGCAGCAGCCAAAAGCTCACAACCCGAAAACTTGAAAACCTGAGAACTTTAAGGCTCTATCCTCTACAACGTAAAAAGGCGTTAGCGATGGCGGCGACCTACTCTCCCACACAGTCGCCCGTGCAGTACCATCGGCGCAGACGAGCTTAACTACTGTGTTCGGAATGGGAAC